>DASXCK010000481.1:0-2113 GCA_036491235.1 Xanthobacteraceae bacterium
TCTGGGATCGCTCGCCGGCCTGCCGACCGAAACAACGTTCGGCATCCAGACCCGCTACGACGCGATCGACCTCGCGCTCACCGACACGTTCCAGCGCACGTTCCTGTCGAACGTCCGCAGCGACAAGGTGGGCGAGGGCAGTGTTGGGATCTACGCCGAGAACACGGTTCACTGGACCCCGTGGTTCCGCACGACGCTCGGCTGGCGCGGCGACTACTATGCGGCGAGCGTCGACTCGCTCTTCGATCCCAACAACTCGGGCAACGCGCATTCGGCGATCGGCAGTCCGAAATTTCGCGCGGTGCTGGGCCCGTTCTGGCAGACCGAGCTGTTCGTCGGGCTCGGCATGGGCATGCACAGCAACGACGTGCGCGGCGTCACCATCACGGAAGATCCGACCGGTCCGTCGACCAAGCTCGGCGCCTCGCCGCTGCTCGTGCGCACCCGCGGCGCCGAGATCGGGGTGCGCTCCAAGCTCGTGTCCGGCCTCGACTCCTCGCTCAGCCTGTTCATCCTCGATCAGGCATCGGAGATCATCTTCAGCGGCGACGCCGGCGACACGGAGGCGAGCCGCGCGAGCGAACGCTACGGGATCGAGTGGACCAACAACTATCGGCTTTCCTCCTGGCTCGCGGTCGATGCGGACCTCGCGCTGACGCATGCGCGCTTCCTCGGCTTCGACGGCGAACAGGCCGGGCTCTATCAATCGCTCGCCGGCTTTCCGCAGGCACAGATCGGCAACGCGCCCGGCAACTACATTCCCAACGCACCCGCGATCGTCGCGTCGGCCGGGATCACGCTCGGCGACAAGCTCGGCTGGTTCGGCGTGCTGCGCTGGCGCTATCTCGGGTCGACGCCGCTGACGGAGGACAACGCGTTCCGCTCGCCGGCCGCGAGCATCTTCAATGCGCGGATCGGCTACGGCTTCGACAATGGATGGAGCGTCCACCTCGACCTGCTCAACCTTCTCAATGCGAGGGCCAATCAGATCACCTACGCGTACGGATCGCTGATCAAGACGGACAGCCTCTTGGCGGCGTGCAGTTCGCCAACGCCGCCGCCAGCAGCTGTCTGCCAGAACGGCGTCATGGACAGTGTGCTGCATCCGGTCGAGCCGCTCGCCGCGCGGCTCACCGTGACGGCGAAGTTCTGACGTTCGATGACGAATGCCGGCGGTGCTGCCGCAGACTTGCATGGGCGTCGATGGACCGTCGCGGGTTTGTGTTCAGCTTCGATGTTGTCAACGGCGTCCACACGATCTAGGACAGGCGCGAGCCGTGTCGTCTCGCCCATCGTCACGTACTTTAGAATGCCTTTAGTGTAAGGGATCGAACATGTTCCGCCACCAGCCGGGGATCGAGACGCGGCCCCTGGAACGGCAACCATCAAAGCTTTTTCGAATTAGGCTAATTCCAATTTTCAAATCGGTACGTCCTCCGAACGTCGTGTCGCTATCGTCTGTGGTGCTGAGCGTGGTGGTCTTGCTCGCTCTCGTGGGCGCGGCCGTGGCCCAGGACACCGCCCCGGCGTCGGCCGAGGGGACGCTCACCGATGCGGCGGCGCGGCCGCATGACCTGTCGCCGTGGGGCATGTTCATGTCCGCCGATCAGGTCGTCAAAGCGGTGATCATCGGCCTCGTGGTCGCCTCGGTCGTGACCTGGACGATCTGGCTGGTGAAGACGATCGAGATCATGATCGCCAAGCGCAAGGCCCGCGCCGCGCTACGCAAGCTTGCGGCGGCAGGATCGATGGCAGAGATCGGCCCGATCCCGAGCCCGGGCGCCGAATTCATCGCGGCCGCTGCGGCGGAGCTGCGGCTCTCGGCCGATGCCGTCGAAAAGGATGGCATCAAGGAACGCATTGCCTCGCGCCTCGATCGCATCGAGGCGGCATTCGGCCGCCGTATCGGCCGCGCGACCGGCGTACTCGCGACGATCGGCGCGACGGCGCCCTTCGTCGGGCTGTCCGGCACCGTGTGGGGCATCATGAACAGCTTCATCGGTATCTCGAAGGCGCACACCACCAATCTCGCCGTGGTGGCGCCGGGCATCGCCGAAGCCTTGCTCGCGACCGCATTCGGCCTCGCGGCCGCCATCCCGGCGGTCGTGATCTA
>DASXCK010000482.1:0-1991 GCA_036491235.1 Xanthobacteraceae bacterium
ATCCTCCCGTTCATTCGCCAGAACTGGCAACGCGAATGGGTGATGACGCCGGAGAACCGGCTGCCGAAAGAAATCCTCGAAGGCGCCGAAAAAGTCGGCATCCGCACGCTCGGCGTGCCGGAGGAATTCGGCGGGCTCGAGCTCGACAAAGCGACCGAGGTGCAGACCTTCGCGATGATCTCCGAGGAGATCGCGCGCGGCGATTCGGGGCTCGCCGACAAGCTGGTGCAGAACTGGAAGGTCTCGGTGCTGCTGCGCAATCTCGCGCCGCGGCACCTGCAGGAGAAGTGGTTCAAGCGCCTCGTCGACGATCCGCAGTTCCTGCTCGCCCATTGCCTCACCGAGCCGCGTGGCGCCTCCGACCGCTGGCTGCCCTACAACGTGCCGGAAGCCGCCATGCAGACGCGCGCCGTGCGCGACGGCGACACGTGGGTGATCAACGGGCGCAAGCAGTTCATCTCCAACGGCTATGACGCCGGGCTGTTCGTGGTCTACGCCAACACCAATCCAAAGGTCGGCATGCTGCAGGGCACGTCGAGCTTTCTGGTGCCGCGCGGCACGCCCGGGCTGACCATTGCGCGCTGCAACGAGACGCTCGGCTGCCGCTTCATGAACAACGGCGAGCTTGTGTTCGAGGACATGCGGGTACCGGCGGATCACCTGCTGGTCGAGAGCGATGCGCTGGGCAAGGCGGGCGTCTATTTCCGTCCCGGCAAGATCATCCAGGCCGCGAAGAATCTCGGCGTCGGCGTGCGCGCCTTCGAGGTCACGTCCGACTACGTGCAAAACTACGTGCAGGGCGGCCGCATCCTCATCAAGCACCAGGCGGTCGCGCTGCGCGTCGCCGACATGGCGACGCGGATCGAGGCGGTACGCGCGCTGCTCGCGCGCGCCGCGCGCGCGGTCGACGAGAACGCCGCCGACGCCGACACGTTGTGCAACATGGTCAAACTCTTTGCCTCGGAAGAGATCATGAAGGTCGCCCAGCATGCCGTCGAGCTGCACGGCGGCAACGGCATGATGCTCGACTTCGGCGTCGAAAAATTTTTCCGGGACGCCGCGATCTTTCTGCACATGGACGCGACGACGGACATCTCGCGCATGAAGATCGTCAAATCGATGTTCCCGCAGACGGCAGGGAAATACGCGGGTCCGGAAAGCTAACAACGCTTCTCCACCGTCATGGCGGGGGTTGGTCCGGCCATTCACGTCTTAGTCCAAGCGCCAAGGCGAATACGTAGATGCGCGGGACGAGCCCGCGCATGACGGGCGGGAGTCAGCCGCGTTGCGTCATGCGGAAGCCGATCAGCACCACCACGAGGCCGGCGACCTGGGTCAGCGTCGGCATCTCGTGCAGAAAAACCGCGCCGATCAGCAGCGTGAACGGCGGCACGAGCGCCGTGAACACGGCCGCGCGCGCGGCACCGAGCAAAAAAACGGCGCGGGCAAACAGCCAGATGGCGCCGGCACCCGCGAGCAGGCCTTGCGCCAGCGCCTGCATGAGGTTCTCGGCGACGCCGAGCGCGATCATGCGCTCGAAGCCGAACAGCGCCCAGTGAATTGGGATGTCGGCGAGCGAGACGACGCTGACGATCATGGTCGCGCGCGCCGGCGGAACATGCCAGAGCTTGACCATCATGGCGAAGGTCGCGAAGCAGAAGCCGGCGGCGACGAAGGCGAAATCGCCGAGCAGGCCTTCGCGCCCGATGGTCGAGATCGCCTCGACGCCGATGACGCAGAGCCCGAGCACGATCACGGCGGCGCCGGCGATGCGCTCGCGCGGCAGCCGTTCGCGCAGCACGACGCCGGCATAGAGCAGGCCGAACAGCGCCGCGCATGACGGCTGGATCACGCCGCCGTGGCCGAGCGGCACCAGGATGAAGCCCGAATAGCTGATGATGGCGAGCGGCGGTCCGCCCGCGAGCGTCAGCAGGACGGCACGCCACCAGCCGACGCCGCTGAACGCCTCGCCGCGGCCACGCAACACCAGC
>DASXCK010000483.1:0-3617 GCA_036491235.1 Xanthobacteraceae bacterium
GTCGTGCTCGTCTCCGGCATGCACATCCAGGCGCCGCAAATCCGCGACATCTGCGCGCGGGCGCACGCGGCCGGCAAGGTCGCGGTGCTCGGCGGGCCATCGGTCTCGAGCGCGCCCGAGATGTATCCGGCCTTCGACTACCTCCACGTCGGCGAGATCGGCGACGCGACCGACGACCTGATCGCCCGCCTCGATGCGAGCGTCGCACGGCCGGCCGCGCAGGTGATGCTCACGACGCAGGAGCGGCTCGGCCTCGATGCCTTCCCGCTGCCCGCCTACGACATGATCCCGCTCGCGCGCTACCTCATCGGCAGCCTGCAGTTCTCCTCGGGCTGTCCCTATCGCTGCGAGTTCTGCGACATCCCGGGCCTCTACGGCCGGCAGCCGCGGCTCAAGTCGCCCGAGCAGCTCACGGGCGAGCTCGAGGCGATGATGCGCCAGCCGTCGCGGCCGATGGTGATCTATTTCGTCGACGACAACTTCATCGGCAACAAAAAAGCCGCACGCGATATGCTGCACCACCTGATCGCGTGGCAGAAGCAGCGCTACTATCCGTTCGCCTTCGCCTGCGAGGCGACGCTCAACCTCGCCAAGCAGACCGAGATTCTCGCGCTGATGCGCGAGGCCGGCTTCTGCGAGGTCTTCGTCGGCATCGAGACGCCGGACGCCGACGCGCTGAAAGGCATGAAGAAGGACCAGAATCTGATGGTCCCGCTGCTCGAGTCGATCGAGACGCTCAACAGCTACGGCCTCGAGGTGACGGCCGGCATGATCATCGGCCTCGACACCGACAAGCCCGACACCGACCAGCACGTCATCGACTTCATCGATCAATCGAACATCCCGATCCTCACGCTGAACCTGCTGCAGGCGCTGCCCAAGACGCCGCTGTGGGACCGCCTCACGGCGGCGGGTCGCCTCGTCGACGATCCGATGCTCGAATCGAATGTGCGCTTCCTGCGCCCGCACGACGACGTGGTCGCGTCCTGGCGGCGCTGCGTCGCGCACGCCTACGAGCCGCGTCGCCTGTTTACGCGCTACATGCACCAGGTCGAGGCGACTTACCCCAACCGCCTGAAGCCGCCCGCGCGCGGCCGGCTCAACTGGCCGAGCGTCAAGCTCGGCGCCACGCTCGCCTGGAACGTGGCGACCCGCGTCGGCTGGCGCTCCGACTATCGCGGCGCGTTCTGGGGCACCGCCTGGCCGGCGCTCAAGCGCGGCCAGATCGACGCCGTGCTCGGCATGGGCTTCACGTCGCACCACCTGATCCAGTTCTCGCGCGAGGCCCTGCGCGGCGAGCAGAACGCGTCGTTCTATTCGGCCAAGCCACGCGAGCAGGGGGAGACGCGCGAGGCGGCGGCCGAGGCGGCCGCGTAAGGAACCAATTTTAGGACGACGTCATGCCCGGCCTTGTGCCGGGCGTCCACGTCTTGTTTTGAGTGGTGAGCCGCTGGGGTGCCCGCCATCGCATCAGCGTTCGGCGGCCTGCGCTTCCTGCTCGGGATGGCGCGCGTCGCCACGCTTGTTCTGCGGTCGCGCGTAGATGATTGCGGCCGCTGGACGCTGCGCCTTCAGGCGCAGGGCTGCGATCAGCGCATCCTCGGCCTCGATGATGACGTGTGCGGTCTTTCCGTTGAGCTTGTAGCCGACGGCGAATTTCATCGGCGATCCTCCACGAGACGGCGACATTGCGCCGGCATCGCGTGCATTTCAAGGCGGGCGGCGACCTCCGGCGCCAGTCAGTTAGTTAGTCAGCGTGATCCGCCGCCGCGCCGGTTTTGCGCAGGTAGTGCCGGTGCGCCTTGGCGCGGTTGCCGCACGTGTTCATCGAGCACCATCGCCGCGTACCGCTCTTGCTGTCGTCGATGAACAGCCAGCGGCATTTCTCGTTGGCGCACATCCGCAGCCGTTGCAGCTGTTGTCCGGCGAGCAGGTCGCCGGCCGACCAGAAGACCGGCGCCAGCAGGCTCGCGGCCGTGGGCATCGCGGCCGGCAATCGCCACAGGCTACCGGTCTCGCCGGCCGCGAGACGGGTCCGCGCCGGCGCCATGGCGAGCAGCTGGTTGAGCGCGTCGATGTCCCGCCCGGCGCCCGCATCGCCGACGGCCGCCGCGCCGAGCAGGGCGTAGATCGTCTCGCGTGCTGCAACCATGTCGCCGAAGAGCCGGGTGGCCTCGCCGCCATGCTGACCCGCCCAGCCTTCGAGTTCCCTCAGCATCCGCGCGTCGATCGCTCGGGCGTCCTCGCACCAGGCCAGCACGTCGCCAAGGCCGTTCAGCTTTTCCCTGGGCGGCTCGCTGCCGCGCCAATAGCGGGTGTTGGCAAACGCGACACAGAGTTCCGCGCCGGGGGCGGGAACAAGGCGGGCATTTGGTTGGAGGGCATCTGCCATGCCTCGATAGATACTAACCGGCATGACGGTTGACAAGTCCGGTCTCCCAGATGTAACTACTAACCAGGTTAGGAGTTAGTAAGCCATGGCGCGTGCGGCACGGCGGGCGCCGTTCTTGAGGAGGCAAAGACATGACCGTCCGACCGAATGCTCTCTCCATCCCGTTTCGGGCCGCCAAGGCGGCCACGTCGGGCAACCATGCGCGAAACCTCTATCTCGGTGTCGGCGCGGGACTGATCGTCGTCATCTGCTGGGCCGGGTGGATCATCGCCACGCGGTCCGCCGTGACCACGCACCTGCGTCCGGTCGACGTGGCCTTTTTGCGTTATGCCGTCCCGACCGCGATCCTCGCGCCGGTGCTGTGGCGCCATGGCCTTGGGTTGGGCCAGATCGGCCTCGGCCGCATGTTCCTGCTGGTGAGCGGGGCGGGGCTTCCGTTCCTGATGGTCGCCTCGACCGGCATGCGGTTCGCGCCGGTCTCCGACGTCGGCGCCGTGATGGTCGCGACCATGCCGGTGTTCGTCGCGGTGTTCTCGGCGGTGCTCGGCGGCGAGCGCTTCGACCGGATGCGCGTCGCCGGTTTCGCGGTCGTCATCGCCGGCGTGGTCGGCATCGCGGCGCACGGGCTGTTCGATGGCGCGGCGGGCGCGTGGCGCGGCCACCTCCTGTTTCTCGTCGGCGCTGCCCTGTTCGCGACCTACACGGTGACCCTGCGGCGCTCGGGCTTGAACCCGTGGCACGCGGCCGCCATCGTCAACTTCTATTCGCTGCTCGTCCTCGCGCCGATCTATTTCGGCCTATGCGGATCCGAGCTCCTGGCGGCGCCGCCGCGCGAGGTGATCACCCAGGCCGCCATGCAGGGCGTGGTCACGGGAGTCGTCGCGCTCTTCATGTATGGCGAGGCCGTGCGCCGGCTGGGCGCCTCGCGCGCCGCGGTACTCGGCTCGCTGACGCCGGTGTTCGTCGCGCTTCTCGGTATCCCGCTGCTCGGCGAATTCCCGGCGCGCGTGACCTGGCTCGCGATCATCGCGGTGAGCTTCGGCGTCATCCTGGCGAGCGGCGCCTTCTCGCGGGCCGCGAGCGCGCCGCGTCTGGCGCATCGTCCTGCCCGCAATCGATCGTGATCGGGGCTCACCACGACCTCACGCATCGGTGACTCGCATGTCATTCGCCCGCGGAATTTATCCGCCCGCCCGCAAGTCTCCTCGTCGTCCACATCGAAACC
>DASXCK010000484.1:0-7964 GCA_036491235.1 Xanthobacteraceae bacterium
CGGGCTGCTCTACTCGGCGTTCACCTATTACATCGGCTTCAAGGTGAACTCGGGCGAGTACAAGCTGATGGGCCTCGCGCCCTATGGGGAGCCCAAATACAAGGACCGCATCATCGAGCATCTGCTCGACCTCAAGCCGGATGGCACGTTCCGGCTCGACATGAGGTACTTCAATTATTGCACCGGCCTGACCATGACGAACCGGAAGTTCGCCGACCTGTTCGGCGAGCCCGTGCGCAGGCCCGATAAGGAATTGCTGACCCAGTTCCACATGGACCTTGCCGCCTCGGTGCAGGCGGTCACCGAGGAGATCGTCCTGCGCCTCGGCCGCTCGCTCGCGCGCGAATATCAGCGCCCGAATCTCTGCCTCGCGGGCGGCGTCGCGCTCAACTGCGTGGCCAATGGCCATTTGCTGCGCGACGGTTGCTTCAAGAACATCTGGGTGCAGCCGGCGGCCGGCGACGCGGGTGGCGCCCTCGGCGCCGCGCTTGCGGCCTGGCACCTGCTGCTCGGTCATCCGCGCACCCCCGACGGCAAGCGCGATGCCATGGTGGGTGCGCTGCTTGGGCCGGAATTCTCTCAATCCGACATCGAGAAGCGTCTGCGTGCCGCCGGCGCCCGGTTCACGGTGTTGTCGGACGGCGACCTGATCGGCAAGACCGCGGCCTCGCTCGCCCAGGGCGAGGCGGTGGGCTGGATGCAAGGCCGCATGGAATACGGACCGCGGTCGCTCGGGGCACGCTCGATTCTGGCCGACCCGCGCTCGCCCAAGATGCAGAAGCTACTCAACCTGAAGATCAAATATCGCGAAAGTTTTCGTCCCTTCGCGCCGGCGGTGTTGCGCGAGAAGGCAGCCGAGTGGTTCGAGTTCGACGGCGACTCGCCTTACATGCTCTTTGTCGCCGGCGTGCGGCCGGAGCGCCGCCGGGCGATGACTGCCGACGAGCAGGCGCTTTTCGGTATCGACAAGCTCAACGTGGCGCGGTCCGAGGTTCCAGCCGTGACGCATGTCGACTATTCGGCGCGGCTGCAGACGGTCGACGCTGACACCAACCCGCGCTTTCATGCCCTGATCGAGCGGTTCAACCAAGTTACCGGCTGTCCGATCCTGGTCAACACCAGCTTCAACGTGCGCAGCGAGCCGATCGTCTGCACGCCCGAGGATGCGTTCCGCTGCTTCATGGGAAGCGAGATCGATTTGCTGGTGGTCGGCAATTGCGCGTTGCGCAAGAAGGATCAGGACGCAAGTCTTGCCCGGGACTATCGCGACCAGTTCGAGCCGGATTGATGCGAAGACAATCGACTGTTGGAGATTGCCGAGGCGTCCGTGCGTAACGTCATCGTTCTCACGGCCGGCTGGCGCCCGGCGGTGCGCCGGCTGAGTCGTTGCGCGCCGCGAGCCGCCGCTCCCATTCCAGCGCATGGTGCGTGATGGTCGTGAGATCGTCGAGCTGTGGACGCCAGCCGAGCACATCCCGAACGCGATCGGAGGCGGCGACGATTCGCGCCGGATCGCCGGGCCGGGGCGCCGTCGTCTCGACCGCAAAGTCGACGCCCGACACGCGCTTGACGGTATCGATCACCTCGAGGACCGAGAAGCCTTTGCCGTATCCGCAGTTGAGCGTGGTCGAAGCGCCGCCGCCGCGCAGATAGGCGAGGGCGTCGGAATGCGCGCGGACGAGATCGCTGACGTGGATGTAGTCGCGGATGCACGTTCCATCCGGTGTCGGGTAATCGCTGCCGAACACCATCATCTTCCGACGCAGGCCGAGCGCGGTTTCGACCGCGACCTTGATCAGGTGCGTCGCTCCTTTGGTCGACTGCCCGGTGCGCATGGCCGGATCGGCGCCGGCCACGTTGAAGTAGCGCAGGATCGCAAAGGCGAGCCCATGCGCGGCGCCGGCATCGCGCAGCATGACCTCTGTCATGAGTTTGGAAGAGCCGTAGGGCGACATCGGCTTGAGCGGATCGTCCTCGCCGACCGGAACCTTGTCGGGATTGCCATAGACCGCCGCGGTCGATGAAAAGATGAACTGTTTCACGCCGCCTTTGACGGCGCACTCGATCAGCGATCGCGAGTTCGCGGTGTTGTTGCGATAGTACCCGAGCGGGTCGGCCACCGAATCGGGGACCACGATCGACGCGGCGAAATGGACGACCGCTTCGACGCCATGCCGGGCGATCAGCTGGGATACCAGCGGTTGGTCGCCGGTCTCGCCGATCACGAGGGTCGCGCTCTTCGGGGGCGCCCAGTCGAAGCCGGTCGACAAGTTGTCCAGGATGACGACGCGCTCGCCGGCGTCGACGAGCGCATGCACCATATGGCTGCCGATATAGCCGGCACCACCGGTCACCAGAATGGTCATGGGTGCATGTTACCTGATGTTAAATGTAGATAAACGTCGCGTTGCAGGTAGAGCCACGCCTTTTATGCACTAGAACCGGCATTTGGCAATCGCATGCTACCCACAATCGTTCTGCCGTTCATTTGCGGGTGATCTGATGTTCGATCATTTTCTCGATCAACAGATTGGCGCAATGGATCAAGGGCTTCACCACCAATCCGTCGATGCTCAAGAAAGCGTGCGACTCGAACTATGAAGTCTATGCGCGCGACCTCGTCGCCGCTGTGCCGGACCGCCGGCATCTCGTTCGAAGTGTTCTCCGCGACATCCCCGAGATCGTGGCGCAAGGGCGGGTTATCGCTTCATGGGGCAAGGACTTATTCATCAAGCTGCCGGTGACGAACACGCGCGGCGAACCGCTGTTCGACATCAACATGACGGCGATCTTCACGCCTGGCAGGTCGCCCGTGTGGTCGATGCGCTTGCCGGCCGCGCGCCGGCGTGCGTCTGGGCTTTGCCGGGCGCTTGGCCGATTTCGACATCGACTGCCGCCCGATCGTGCGGGACGCCGCCGCGCGCGCAAGGCGCACCGCGAACGTCGGCCCTCGACGCGCGAGGCTTTCCTTTCAATGTGCTTGAGGCGGACGAGATGGGCTGCCACATCTTCACGGCGCCTGCCGACATCCTCAAGGAGTTGTCGGCTTTCGACAGCAAGACAGCGGCGCAACTCTCGCTCGACGAGGTCAAAGCGTTCCGCGTCGACGCGGGCGCTACCGGTCTCTCCCGCCAACCTGCGCCGCGCACCGACGTCGCCGAGTGATGCCGCCAGGGACGCCGCCGCGGTGTCGCGGAACCGTCGCAAAACAACTGTAATTCCGCTGTAACTCCCTGAGTCAAAATGTGTTTGATGCGATATTGGTTTGCGGTCGCCAGCCGCCCAGGGGCGTGCTAGGCAGGGGCACGGGTGACGAGTTGTCGGGGGTTGCGCGTCCATGGTGAATGCCGTGAAGGCCAATGCAATACCGTTGCGCCTCGGTGTCGTTGGCGTGGGGGTCATGGGCTATAACCACGCCCGTGTGCTGGCCGAGATGCCTGGCGTCAAGCTGGTGGGTGTTGCCGATCCGGACGAGAAGCAGGCGGACTTCGTCCGCGACACGCTCGGCTGCGCCACGGTCCCCAACGTCGCCGATCTGCTCGAACTCGGCGTGGACGCGGTGTCGATCGCGGCGCCGACCCACCTCCATCGCGACATCGCATTGGCGGCGATCGGCCGCGGCGTGCATGTGCTGGTGGAGAAGCCAATCGCATCCTCGGTCGAAGAAGGTCGCGAAATCATCGCAGCGGCGCGCCGTGCCGGCGTAACGTTGATGGTCGGCCATGTCGAGCGGTTCAATCCGGCCGTCCAGGCCATCAAGGAAGCGATTCGCGAGGAAGACATCCTCTCGGTCGCAATCACGCGCGTCGGCCCGTTCCCCCCGCGCATGTCGAACGTGGGGGTCGTCATCGATCTTGCGGTGCACGACATCGACCTGATCGGCTGGTTCACCGGATCGGAGATCGTCGAGGTCCAGCCGCAGCTTTCCAGCACCAGGGCCGAGCGCGAGGACATCGCGTTGCTGCAGTTCCGCACCGCCTCCGGTGTGTTGGCGCACATCAATACCAACTGGCTGACCCCATTCAAGGCGCGCACTGTTCACGTCGCGACCAAGCGCAAATACGTGATCGGCGACCTCTTGACCCGCCAAGTGACCGAGTGCTTCGGATTCCAGCCCGACGGCAGCTATTCGATGCGGCATCTTTCCGTCGGCCATGCTGAACCGTTGCGCTCGGAGCTCACGGCCTTCGTTACGGCGGTGCGTACCGGCACGCGGCCGCCGGTAAGCGGCGAGGAGGGCGTGGCGAGCCTCGAGGTCGCGATCCGCTGCCTCAGCGGCCGGCAGGCCGAGATGGCGACCGCGCGCAAGGGCCCGCGCCGCGTGGTCGCCTGATCTCTCATCGCGGGCATATATCCAATGACAGACCAAGCTCACAGCGAAGCGAAACCGATTCCGTTCATCGACGTCACGGCCCAGCGCCGGCGGCTCGGCGCGTCCATCGACGAGGCGATCGCTCGCGTCACGGAGCACTGCCAGTTCATTCTCGGTCCCGAGGTACGCGCGCTCGAGGCAGAGCTCGCGCAGTTCTGCGGCGCCCGCCATGCGGTGTCCTGCGCGAGTGGTACCGATGCGCTCGTGATGGTGTTGATGGCCAAGGGGATCGGTCCTGGCGACGCCGTGATCTGTCCCGCGTTCACCTTCTGCGCGACCGCCGAGGTGGTGGTGCTGCTCGGCGCGACGCCGCTGTTCGTCGACGTGGAAGAGGCGACCTTCAATATCGATCTCGGAAGTTTCGAGCGTGCGATCGCCAAGGCGAAGCGGCTCGGGCTCAAGCCGAGAGCCGTTATCCCGGTCGACCTCTTCGGCTTGCCGGCTGATCACGACGCGCTTGCCGCCATCGCGGCGACGGAAGACATGTTCATTCTGGACGACGCCGCGCAGGCGTTCGGCGCGACCTACAAAGGGCGCCCGCTCGGCACCTTCGGGCTCGCGACCGCGACCAGCTTCTTTCCCGCCAAGCCGCTCGGCTGTTATGGCGACGGCGGTGCGATCTTCACGGACGACGACGAGCTTGCCGCGCTGCTGGTGAGCCTGCGCGTGCATGGCCACGGGACGAGCCAGTACGACAATGTGCGCATCGGGCTCACCGGCCGGCTGGATACGCTGCAGGCCGCCGTGCTGCTGGAAAAGCTGAAAATCTTTCCGGACGAGATCGCGGCGCGCAACAAGGTGGCGGAACGCTACAACAACGCACTCGGTAACGTCGCGACGGTGCCGCGTATCCCAGACGGCTACGCGTCGGTCTGGGCGCAGTACACGATCCGCGTCGAGGCGGGGCGCCGCGCCGACCTCGCGTCCGCGCTCAAGGCGGAAGGCATCCCGACCGCGATCTATTATCCCAAGCCGCTGCACAGGCAGGAAGCCTACGAGCGTTTCCCCTATGCGGAAGGCGGGCTGCCGGTGTCGGACCGTCTTGTGCAGGAGGTGATCAGCCTGCCGATGCACGCCTATCTCGACGAGCCGACACAGGATCGGATCGTCGATGCGGTGCAACGGGCGTTGAGTCGGTAAACCCGAAGCCATCAGGCATATTCTTCGTCCTGCCCGGCCTTGTGCCGGGCATCCACGTCTTTGGGGTGCCGAAAATAAAGACGTGGATGGCCGGGACAAGTCCGGCCATGACCAGATAGACACTCAAATCCTATGATCGATCGCATCCTCACGGTCGGCGGTTACACGCTGGTGTCGCGGCTCACCGGCTTCGTGCGCGACATCATGCTCGCGGCCATCCTGGGCGCCGGGCCGATCGCCGACGCCTTCTTCGTCGCCTTCCGGTTGCCCAACCATTTCCGCGCCATTTTTGCCGAGGGCGCCTTCAATGCGGCGTTCGTGCCGGCCTATGCGCGCATCCGGGCGTCGGGCGGTCCGGCGCCCGCATCGCTGTTTGCCGACCGCATCTTCACCCTGCTGCTGGCGGTTGAGGCGGTGCTGCTCGTGGTCGCGCTGGTCTTCACGCCGGCTGTCATAGAGCTCCTGGCGCCTGGCTTCTCGCGCGACCCACAACGCTTCGCGCTCGCGGTCGAGCTCACCCGCATCACGTTCCCTTACCTGCTGCTGATCTCGCTGGTGACGCTCTACGGCGGCATCCTCAACGCGCTGCATCGTTTCGCCGCGGCTGCGGCGGCACCCATCCTGCTCAATCTGACGATGATGGCGACGCTTGCACTCGTTTTCCTCTTTCAGGGCGCCGGGCATGCGGCTGCCTGGGGGGTGCTGATCTCCGGCGTCCTGCAGGCGTTGCTGGTCGCCGCCGACGCGCGCCGCAACAAGGTGCTGCCGGGCTTTCGCGCGCTGGTCCTCGACGACGACGTCAAGCGCTTCTTCAAGGCGCTGGGTCCGGCGACGCTCGGCTCCGGCGGCACGCAGATCGCACTTTTTGCCGATACCATCATCGCGAGCTTCCTCGCCGCGGGCGCGCTCTCGGCGCTCTACTACGCCGACCGCCTCAACCAGCTCCCGATCGGCGTGATCGGGATCGCGGCCGGCACCGTGCTGCTGCCCGAGATGGCGAGCCGCATCGCGGCGGGCGACGAGGCGGGCGCCCGCTATTCGCAGAACCGCGCCATCGAGTTCACGCTGCTGCTCTCGGTGCCGTGCGTCGCCGCGTTCCTGATCGTGCCCGACCTCATCATGCGCGCGCTGTTCGCCCACGGCGCCTTCACGTCTGCGGACGCGGCGGCGGCCGGAGCGACGCTTGCCGCCTACACGATCGGTCTCGTTCCGTTCGTGCTCCTGCGCAGCGTGACGGCGACATTCCTCGCTCGCGGCGACACCGCGACCCCCGTCAAGGCGCTGTTCGTCTCGGTCACGGTCAATGTCGCGCTGAAGATCCTGCTCATGCGCCACTACGCCCAGGTCGGCCTCGCCTTCGCGACCTCGGCCGGCGTCTGGATCAATTTCGGCCTGATCGTCTGGTACGCGCACCGCGCGCGGCTGATCGCGGTCGATGACCGGCTCAGGCGCTCGACCGCGAAGTTCGCGGTCGCCGGCCTCGTGCTGGCGGCTGCGCTGTACGTTGCCGCACATGTTCTCGGGCGGCTGTCCGCAGGCTTCTCGGGCTTCCGATCCGAACTTACCCTCGCGGCGCTCGCCCTTGTTGGCGCGCTCGTCTATGGCGGCACGCTGGCGCTGCTGTTCGGCCGCGAGTGGCTGTCAATCCTGCAGCGCCGGCGTGGCGCGGGGATGCCGCTCATCCCGCCCGACGACGCTGGCGCTCCTCCGGCGTGAACGGACTGAGGCTTGCATCCGGCGCCAGGCGAGCAGCCCTGGGCCGTGACCAACGCCTCCCTTGTGACCGCCGCACGATACACTGAAAGGATCGCGGTCCCGGAGACTCGTCGATGCTCTGTCCTGCTCGTGTCCGTGTGCTTCTCGCCATTGCCGCGCTCGCCATCGGGCTCGGCGCAGATGCGCAGGCCGAGGACTTTCCCGCCCGCTACATCAAGGTGATCGTCGGCCCCGGCCTTGACACACCGGCACGCGTGTTCGGCGCCAAGATGGCGGGTGTGCTCGGCCAGCAGGTCGTGATCGAGCCGCGGCCCGGCGCGGGTGGCGTGATCGCGGTGCAGGCGGCGGCTGCGGCACCCCCCGATGGCTATACGCTGCTGCTCGCCACCGCGGCCTACACGATCAACACGGCGCTCGGCCAGTCGCCGCTCGACCTGCGACGCGACTTCGCGCCGATCGGCCTGGTGACGACGGTGAAATACGTGCTGGTGCTCCACCCGTCGGTGCCGGCGCATGACCTCGCGAGTCTGATCGCCTACATGAAGGCGCACCCGGGCGCGATGAACTATGCCTCGCCCGGCATCGGCACGCCGCTGCATCTCGCCGGCGAATTGTTCAAGGCGATGACCGGCGTCGACATCGTGCACGTGCCGTTCCGCGACGCCAACTCGGCGATCGCCGCGGTGGTTGGAGGCTCCGTGCAGATGATGTTCTCGCTCGCCGCCACCGCGCAGCC
>DASXCK010000485.1:0-3757 GCA_036491235.1 Xanthobacteraceae bacterium
CGAGCCGGTGACCAAGTTCAACGCGACCGTCGACGACGTCGCGCGCTTCCCCGACATGGTGCGCCAGGCGTTCCGCGCCGCGACCACCGGCACGCCCGGCCCGGTGCATCTGCAATTCCGCGGCAACGAAGGCCAGATCGATCTCGAAGAGGCCGAGATGGAGCCGCTGGTCGAGGAGCTGTTCGCGCGCGTGCCGCCGTTCCGGCCGCAGCCCGACCAGGCGAGCGTGCTCGCGGCGCTCAAGCATTTGCAGGCGGCCGAGCGGCCCGTGATCGTCGCCGGCGGCGGCGTGCGCGCTTCCGGCGCGGCGCGCGAGCTCGTCGCGCTCGCCGAAGCCCTGCAGATCCCGGTCGCGACCTCGCTCAACGGCAAGGATTCGATCCCGGGCACGCATCCGCTTTCGGTCGGCGTCTGCGGCTCCTATTCGCGCGAGAGCGCCAACCGCATGGTCAACCGCGCCGATCTCGTATGTTTCATCGGCACCGAGACCGGCGGCATGACGACGCACTTCTGGGCGGTGCCCGAGATCGGCCGCCCCGCGATCCAGATCGACATCAATGCCGAGGCGCTCGGCCGCAACTATCCGTTCCTCGCCTGCGTCAACGGCGACGCCAAGGTGACGCTCGCCAAGATGCTCGAGGTGGCCGATCGCGCGAGCGCGGCCAAACGCAAGCCGTGGGTCGCGGAAGTGCAGAAGACCTGTGGCGAGTGGCGCGACAAGTACAAGTCGGCCCTCACCTCCGACGCGGTGCCGATCCGCCCCGAGCGGCTGGTCCACGAGCTTTCGCAGCACGTGCCCGACGACGCGATCGTCGTCGTCGACACCGGCCACGCCGGCATGTGGATGGGCGGCATGTACGATTTGCGTACGCCCACGCAGAGCTACATGCGCAGCGCCGGCCATCTCGGTTGGGCGTTTCCGGCCGGGCTCGGCGCAAAATGCGGGGCGCCCGAGCGCCCGGTGGTGACGTTCACGGGCGATGCCGGCCTTTGGTACCACATCGGCGAGCTCGAGACGGCGGTGCGCTGGAAGATCAACACCGTCACGGTCGTCAACAACAACGGCGGCGGCAACCAGTCGAAGCGCGGCTTCGACCGCGTCTACGGCGGCACGCAGACCGAGAAGGCACGCGAGTTGTGGACCTTCAACAAGATGAACTTCGCCCGCATCGCGGAGGACATCGGCGCGCTCGGCATCCGCGTCGAGGACGCCAAGGCGTTCCCGGCCGCGCTCGCCCAGGCGCTCGCCGCCAACCGCCCGGCCCTGATCGACGTGGTGACGGACATCGAGGCGCTGGCGCCGACGGCGGTGACTTAGCCGTCATTGCGAGCGAAGCAATCTCGTGCCGCGATCTCATGCGGTTGCGGATCGAGATTGCTTCGGCGCGCGCGCTTCGCAACGACATTCAATTGACCCGCTTCACCACGGGCCAATCGACCTCATCCGCCGCGTACACGGACTCTTCCTTGAGCGCGGCCGCCTCCCATTCCGTCCAGGCCGGAAGCGCCCGCACGGCGTCCATGTAGGCGCGCGCGGGCGCGCTCACCTCGACGCCGTAAGTCACGAAACGCGACACCACTGGCGCATACATGGCGTCGGCGGCGCCAAACGTGCCGAACAGGAACGGGCCGCCCTGCCCGAAGCGCGCGCGGCAGTCGGTCCACAGCGTGTCGATGCGCCGGAGATTGGCCGCGACCTCTGCGGTGAGCGGCCGCGTCTCGACCGGGCGCCACATGCACATCGGCAGATGATTGCGCAGCGGCGCGAAGCCCGCATGCATCTCGTTCGCGATCGTGCGCGCATGCGCCCGCGCCGCGGTCTCGGCCGGCCAGAGTCCGGCCTGGGGAAATTTTTCCGCGACGTATTCGAGGATGGCGAGCGACTCCCACACGTGGATGTCGCCGTCGATCAGCACCGGCACCTTGCCTGTGCCCGAGATGCCGGCGACCCGCGCCTTGAACTCGGGCGTGTCGAAGAAGAGCAGGACCTCCTCGAACGGAATGCCGGCCACCTTCAGGCCGATCCACGGCCGCAACGACCAGGATGAGTAGTTCTTGTTGCCGATGACGAGTTGAAGGCTCATCGCGCGCTCCGCGTGCAGGTTGGCATTTTCAGGCGACGCGCGTGGCGGCAGCAAGCAAATTTTGTTGATGCGATCGATCAGCCAACCGCCGAGCCGTAGGGTGGGCAAAGCCGCGCAGCGCCGTGCCCACGCATTGGTGCGCACGCTTCGCTTTGCGCACCCTACGGCTTGATCCGCTTCATGTCGGGCCAATCGACCTCGAAGTCCGGCAGCACAATCTCTTCCGCGAGCGCGGCCGTCTCCCATTCTTTCCACGCCGGTAGCGCCATCACGGCATCCATGTAGGCGCGCGCGGACGGGCTCACCTCGACCGCGTAGGTCTGGAAGCGCGACACCACCGCCGCGTACATGGCGTCGGCGGCGCCGAATTTGCCGAACAGGAAGGGCCCACCTGCACCGAAGCGGGTGCGGCAGTCGGTCCACATCGCGTCGATGCGCTGGGCGTTGGCGGCGGCGTCCGCGGTGAGCTGCCGGGTCGCGGGTGGCCGCCACATGTTCATCGGCAGGTGGCGCCGCAACGGCAGAAAGCCCGCATGCATCTCGTTCGCGATGGCGCGCGCATGGGCGCGCGCGACGGCGTCAGCCGGCCAAAGACCCGCCTGCGGAAATTTTTCGGCGACATATTCCAGGATCGCCAGCGACTCCCACACCCGGGCGTCGCCGTCGAGCAGGATCGGCACCTTGCCGGCCGGCGAATAGGCGAGCAGCTTTTCCTTCGCGCCCGGTTGGTAGATCGGCGTCACCGTCTCGGCGAATGGAATGCCGGCGACCTTCAGGCCGATCCACGGCCGCATCGACCAGGACGAATAGTTCTTGTTGCCGACAACGAGATGAAGCCCCATCGCGTGCTCCGCTTGACCCAAGCGGTAGAAATGCGCAGCGACGTGCGCGACGGCAAGTGAATTCTCTTGATTGGATCGATCAGCGCGAATGGAGCGCCGGGCGGCCTCGGTGGGGGGAACCCAAGACCGCCCGGCCTCCGCACACATGGCGTGAGGGGGATTACGCCACGTTGTTCACAGTACGGCCGAACCGCCGCGCGGTTTCAGCGAGCTCCGCGGCGAGCCGCGCCGGATCGACGCGATCGGCCGCCATCACGGCGCGGATGAGCGGGTCGGCAAGCGCTTCCGTCAGCGACATGTCGGGAAAGCCGGCGCCGATCCGCGTCTGGTCTGCGCAGCATCCGAGCGCCATCACGTGAGCCCCGGGTAGTCGACGTAGCCCCGCTCCTCGCCAACGTAGAATGTCGCCTGATCCGGCGCATTGAGTGCGGCGCCGCGGCGCAAGCGCTCCGGCAGGTCCGGGTTGGCGAGGAACGGCACGCCGAAGGCCGCGAGGTCCGCGCCGCGCGCGAGCGCCGCTTTGGCCGCCGCGAGGTCCAAGCCGCCGTTGACGATGTAGGTGCCGGTGAAAATCCGGCGCAGCAGCGGCGAGATGCGCTTGTCGCCGTCGGCCAGCGGATCGACCGCGTGCAGGTAGCCGATGCCGCGCCGATCGAGCTCGCCCGCGAGATGGGCGAACGTGCGCGGCGGGTTGGAATCGCTTATGGAGTTGAACGCGCCGTTGGGCGAGACGCGGTAGCCCACCCGCGCCGGCCCCCACACCGCGACCACCGCATCGACCACCTCGAGCGGCAGGCGGACGCGATTCTCGACGCTGCCGCCATAGGCATC
>DASXCK010000486.1:0-21465 GCA_036491235.1 Xanthobacteraceae bacterium
GTCACGTCCATCGAGCACAGCCACGATTTCGTCGTCGTCGATACGCCGGGCACCGACAGCTACCTGACGCGGCTCGCCCATTCGATGGCCGACACGCTGATCACGCCGGTCAACGACAGCTTCGTCGATTTCGACGTGCTCGGCACCATCGATCCGGAAACTTTTGCGCTCACCGGCACCAGCCATTATTCCGAGATGGTGCGCGACGCGCGCCGGCAGCGCCGCGTCGTCGACGGCCGCCAGACCGACTGGATCGTCGTGCGCAACCGGCTGTCCGCGCTCGGGTCGCGCAACAAGCGCCTGGTGGGCGACGGGCTCGCCCAGCTGTCCGCCGAGCTCGGCTTTCGCTTCATCGACGGGCTCGCCGAGCGGGTCGTCTACCGCGAGTTCTTTCCGCGCGGCCTCACGGCGCTCGATACGATCGACGAGACCACGCTCGGCATGCGTCCGAGCATGGCGCATGTCACGGCGCGCGGGGAGGTGCAGGCGCTGCTCGCGGCGCTGCGCCTGCCGATCGACGAGCGCTGGCGCCACCGCGTGGCGCGGCGCGACGAATGGTTTGCCAACGCGGACGCCCCGCTCGACGTCGGCGACATCCTGGCGGACTAGCCGGGCGGCTTGACGCTGCCGATATAGCGGCTCAGTGCCGGGCTCGTCGTCGCCGGACCCCGCTGTTGGGAGGTTGCATGGCTGAAAGCTCTCATGTCACGCGCCGTAGCCTGTTGAAGGCCGCGTGCGCCGTTCCATTTGCCGCGAAGATGACCGACGCATTCGCCCAATCCGACAAGCCGCTGCTGACGCGGGAGATCCCGCATTCCGGTGAAAAATTGCCCGCCGTCGGCCTCGGGACGGCGGTGAGCTTTCCGGCGGCGGACCAGCGGCAAGTCGCAGCGCTGAGCGACGTCGTCGACGCGTTGCTCGCCGGCGGCGGCAAGCTGGTCGACACGGCTTCGACCTACGGCAATGCCGAGAATGTGATCGGCGAGATCGTAAGCCGAACGAAGGCACGCGAACGGCTCTTTCTCGCGACCAAGATCGAGGTGCGTTCCGCAAAGGACGGGGCCGACGAATTCAAACGCTCGCTGCAAAGGCTGCGCACGCCGCGGGTCGACCTGCTGCAGCTCCACAATGTCTCGCGGGCGAACCAGAGCCTCGCGCAGCTGCGCGATTGGAAGTCCGCCGGGCAGTGCCGCTACATCGGGGTGACCAGCACGTTTCAGGACGATTACGCCGCCATGGAAGCGATCATCCGCCGCGAGAAGCCGGATTTCGTCCAGGTGGACTATTCGATGGACAACCGCGAGGCGGAGAAACGCATCATCCCGGTAGCCGCCGAGGTCGGCGCCGCCGTGCTGACGGCTCTCCCGCTCGGACGGACCTCGCTGTTTCGCGCCGTGAAGGGCAAAGCGCTGCCGCCATGGGCCAAGGATTTCGACGCGGAAACATGGGCGCAATTCTTCCTCAAATTCCTGCTCGGCAATCCGCATGTCACCGCCGTCATACCGGGGACCGGCAACGCGCAGCACATGCGCGACAATGTCGGCGCCGCGCGCGGCCGCGTGCCGGATGAGCCACAACGGCAGAAGATGCTGGCTCTGCTCAATTCATGAGTCGGCGCCCCGAACACGGGATTCGCGCTCACGGCGAATTGATGGTGGGCCTTGCGTGCGCGCTTCCGCGCACTGTGCGCCCCAACTAAGATTCATCACGTATCGTTCTTTTCATATGTCTTTGCAGGAGGTGTGCGTGGCCGCTGATCTACTTAACCCTGATCGCCGTCGTCTTCTCGGGGCTGGCGGCGCCATTCTCGTCACCGTCGCGATGGGGCGGGCCGCTGTCGCGCAGACGAACGGCGCCAAGGTCAAGATTGGCGTGATCGGTGGCGGACACATCGGGAGCACGATCGGCGGCCTGTGGGTCAAGGCCGGTCATCCGGTGCTGTTCTCGTCGCGGCATCCGGAAGAGTTGAAGTCGATGGTCGAAGGCCTGGGGCCGCTGGCCAAGGCCGGCTCGGTCGCGGACGCCCTCGACTTCGGCGACGTGATCCTGATCGCCGTGCCGTACAAGGCCATCCCCGAGCTTGCCAAGGACTATGGACCGAAGTTCGCCGGCAAGATCGTCATCGATCCGGCCAATGCGGTCGCGCGGCGCGACGGTGACAAACTGCTGGCGGAGACGAAGAAGAACGGCATCGGCATCACGACCGAGTCCTATTTCAAGGGCTCGCACGAGGTGCGCGCGTTCAACTCGATGTCCTACACAAATTTCGCGAGCCAGGCGCACCGTTCCGGCGAGCTGATGGCCATTCCGATGGCCGGCGACGACCCGCATGCCGTCGAGGTCGCGAGTCGGCTCGTGCGTGACGCCGGGTTCGATCCGGTGGTCGTTCCGCTCAAGCGCGCGCAGGAATTCGCGCAGGGCGGCCCGATATACGGCAAGCAGATGACGGCCAAGGAATTGCGCGAAAGCTTCGGCCTCGCGAAATGACGCAAGCACCGGCTGAGGTGAAACCGGACTCGCAGGCCGAGTCCGGCGGCCGAGGTCTGCGGCTGTTGCGCCGGCTGATCGACGTATCCGCGACCGAACTCCCTGCGCTCGGCTGGTGCTGGCTCTACATTTTTTCCGTCCTCGCCTCCTACTACATCCTGCGTCCCATCCGCGACCAGATGGGCATCGCGGGCGGCGTGAAGAATCTGCCGTGGCTGTTCACCGGCACCCTGATCGTGATGCTGCTGCTCAATGTGCCGTTCTCGGCGCTGGTCAAGCTGCTGCCGCGACGGCAGTTCATCTCGCTGTCCTATCGCTTCTTCGCGGTATCGATCCTCGCCTTCGGCGCGGCGCTCTACTTGATGCCGCAACAAACCGTCTGGATCGGCCGCTTCTTCTTCATCTGGATCTCGGTGTTCAACCTGTTCGTCGTCTCGATCTTCTGGTCGATGGTGGTCGACATCTCCAGTCCGGAGCAGGGCAAACGGCTGTTCGGCTTCATCGCGGCCGGCGCGACGCTCGGCGCGATTTTCGGATCGAGCGTCACGGCGTCGTTGGCGCAGAAGGTGCAACCCGCCATCCTGATGGTTGGGGCCGCGCTCCTCTTGGAGGTCGCCACATTTTGCGTTCGCCGGCTGTCGCGCCTGTCGGCCACCATGAGCGACCGGCCGCATCGCGAGCGCGAGGAGGAGCCGATCGGCGGCGGCGTCATGTCGGGCTTCGTCGACGCGATCCGCTCGCCGTATCTGCTGAATACCGCGATTTTCCTCCTCCTCTACGCGGTCACGTCGACGTTTCTCTACTTCAGCCAGGCCAACGTGGTGTCGGCGAGCTTCGCCAGCCGCGGCGCGCAGACCACGTTCTTCGCGACCATCGATCTCACCGTGAACGTCATCACGCTGGTCATTCAGGTCTTTCTCACCGGTCGCCTGGTGAGATGGCTGGGCGTCACGGCCGTCCTGTCGCTGCTCCCCGTGCTCAGCATGCTGGGGTTTGGCACGATCTACGTGGCGCCGACGCTTGCCGCGGTCGCCGTTTTCCAGGTTGTCCGTCGCTCCGGCAATTTCGCGCTGACGCAGCCGGCGCGGCAGATCCTCTACACGGTCGTGTCGCGCGAGGATCGCTACAAGGCGAAGAACTTCATCGATACCGCCGTCTACCGCGCCGGCGATCAGGTCGGGGCCTGGTCCTATGCGGCCCTCGTATTCGTGGGTTGGGGCATCAAGCAGGCCGGGATCGTCGCGGTCGTCGTATCCGCGTTGTGGCTGGTGAACAGCCTTTGGCTCGGCAAGCGCCAGGAGGCACTGGCGGCGCAGGCCGAACAGCTGGCCGGCTGACATCGGCATCGATCTCGACTGGCGCCACGACGACGGCTCGAGGCATCTGCGGTTTCGCGTCAGCCTTGCGCCATGGTTGGCCCGACGCCGATCAAGTGAACTTGAAATTGTTCGACTTCAGCGACGTGACCGCAACGCCGCGCAGCGTGACGCTGTCGTTCGCATCGATCGTGATGACGGTATCGCCCGCCAGCTGCCTCGCATCGGACATCAACGTCTTGAAGTCGGGGACCACCTGCCGATTGAATTCCAGCGTGTCGTTCTTGCCGAAGCCATTGACGATCTCGTTGCCCAGGGCGGGCGGGCTTGGGTTCACGCCAAACGCGACCAGATCGTTTCCCTTGCCGAGCGTGATCGTATCGTTGCTGCCGGCGAACACGGTGCCGTTCCCGTTGCCGAACAGGATCGAGCTGTTCGCTCCCGCGTAGACGAGGTCGTTGCCGTTGCCGAGGCGGATGGTGCTGCCGGCTCCCGCCGTGATCGTGTCGTTGCCGTCGTCCGCCGTCACGACGCTGTTGGCGCCGGTGTGGACGAGGTCATTGCCGTGGCCAAGCGTGACCACGCTGCCGTCGCCCGTCGTCACGCTGTCGTTGCCGTCGCCCAGCAGGACCGTGTTGCCATTGCCTCCGAGCGACACGGTGTCGTTGCCGTCGCCGAGGCTGACGAAGTTGCCGCCCGTTCCGCCGCTGACGGAGCGGTTGCCGCTCGTCGTGATGACGATGTTGCCGGTACCGGTCAGCGCGATGTTTCCGTTCTTGCTGACAACCGAGACGTCGACGCCGGCGCTCGCAGTCTCGTGCAGCTGGTCCGATACCGTATACGTGAACATGTCCGTGCCGTTCGCGGGGGCCGTGTAGACCAGGTCCCCATGGCTCAGCGACACGGTTCCGCGCGTGCCGGCCGTACCCACGCTCGTCAGCGCCAGCGTGTCGCCCGCAAGCCCCGGTGTATCCAGGGAAAGCAGGAGGCTCGTCAGATCGACGCGCTCGCCGGCGGTGACGAAGAGGTTGGCACTGCCCGCCTTTGGCCCGGGATCGACCGCGAGCGTGTCGGAGGCAACGGTCGAGACGTCGCCGAGCTGATCGCTGATCTGATACGAGAATGCAACGTTGCCGCTCGCGCCCGCGGGCGCCGCGAAGCTCACGACGCCGTTGTTGAGCGTCACGGCACCGGCCGGCCCGGTCAGCTCGGTGAGCGTGAGGGTGTCGCCCGGCAGCCCAGGTGTCACGCCGGCGACCGTGACGGTTGTCCCGTGCACGACCCTTTCACCCGGTGTGGTGGCGTCGGTGACACGCGGACCGGGATCGACCGTGAGCGTGTCGGAGACAACGGCGGAGACGTCGCCGAGCTGGTCGGTGATCTGGTACGAGAACGCAACGTCGCCGCTGGAAGGCGCCGCGAAGCTGATGATGCCGTTGGCGAGCGTCAGCGCGCCGGCCGGGCCGGTCAGCTCGGTCAGGGTGAGGGCGTCGCCCGCCAACCCGGGCGCGACAGTGCCGACCGGAATGGTCTTGTCGTGCGCGATCTTCTCGCCAGCCGTGGTGTTGTCGGTGACGCTTGGGCCGGGATCGATCGTGAGCGTGTCGGAGAAGACGGTCGAGACGTCGCCGAGCTGGTCGCTGATCTGATACGAGAACGCGATGTCGCCGTTCGCGGGTGCCGCGAAGCTGATGATGCCGTCGGCGAGCGTCACGGCGCCGGTCGGGCCTGTCAGCTCGGTCAAGGTGAGGGTGTCGCCGGACAACCCGGGCGTGACGGTGCCGACCGGAATGGTCTTGTCGTGTGCGACCTCCTCGCCAGGCGTGATGTTGTCGGTGACGCCCGGGCCGGGATCGACCGTCAGCGTGTCGGAGACGACGGTCGAGACGTCGCCGAGCTGGTCGCTGATCTGATACGAGAACGCGACATCGCCGCTGGAGGGGGCCGCGAAGTTGACGATGCCGTTGCTCAGCGTCACGGCGCCCGCCGGACCGGTCAGCTCGGTCAGCGTGACGGTGTCGCCGGGCAAGCCGGGCGTGACGGTGCCGACTGGAATGGTCCTGTCGTGCGCGACCTTCTCGCCAGGCGTGGTGTTGTCGGCGACGCGCGGACCGGGATCGACCGTGAGCGTGTCGGAGACGACGGCCGACAGATCGCCGAGCTGATCGCTGATCCGATACGAAAACGCGACGTCGCCGCTGGCGGGGGCCGCGAAGCTCACCACGCCGTCGCTCAGCGTCACGGCGCCGGCCGGACCGGTCAGCTCGGTCAGCGTGAGGGTGTCGCCGGGCGATCCCGGCGTGACGGTGCCGATCGCAATGGTCTTGTCGTGCGCGACCTCTTCACCCGGCGTCGTGGTGTCGGTGACGCTCGGGCCGGGCGCCCCAAGCAGCCTATTGTTCGCCACGTCCCACGACACGGTTGAGGGGGTGCCGAGAGCGCCGTTCTCCTCGATCGGCGTGGTGGTGAGGCTGACGGTGCCGCGGCTGTAGTCGAAGCTCAGAGTGTCGAGGCCGCTGTTGCCGTCGACGCCGCTGCTGTCGAAGTTGGTGACCACCACATTGGTGAGCTTGAGATCGTAAACCGTCGCTTTCGTCGTGGTGCCATTGGGGGTCGCCACGCCTTGGAGCTCGATTGACTTGATGACCGTGCCGCTCGCCGCATCGGCAAGAAGCGACGTCAGATTAGAATCCGGCGCGACGGTTACCTTCAGCGGCGAGAATGTCGACTTGCCGGCCGTGCCGCCCGTGCCGAGCGCGCCGGCGAGAGCACTCACATCGAAGCTGTAGCTGCTGACGTCGAACGCGCCTGCGTGCCCTGGCGCAAGCGAGTCGCCGGCAATGCCGTCGATGGTGAGGAAGTATGTCTGCGTACCGCCGCCGCCGGTATCGACCTTGCCGGCGACCGGAGGCGATATGGTCGCGTCCGCTTTGTTCTTCGCCACGTCCCACGATACGGTGACGGGTGTTCCAAGAACGCCGTTCTGGTTGAGCGGCGTGGTGGTGAGGCTGACCGCGGTGTAACTGAAGCTCACGCTCTCGCTGCCGCTGCTGCCGCCGGCGCCGCCGCTCGCGAAATTGGTGATCACCACGTTGCCGAGCGTCAGGTCGTAGACCGTCGTGCCGTTGGCGGTCACGCCTTTGAGCTCGATCGACTTGATGACCTTGCCGCCTGCCGCATCGCCGAGAAGCGACGTCAGACCCGAGTCCGGCGTGAAGTCCACCGTCAACGGCGAAAACGTCGCCTTGCCGGCCTCGCCGAGGGCCGCGCCGACCAGCGCACTCACATCGAAGCTGTAGTCGTCGATGACGAACGCGCCCGTGTGCCCGACAGCCAGCGCGCCGCCGTCAACGCCGTCGATCGTCAGGAAGTATTTCTGCGCGCCGCCGCCGCCGGTGTTGGTCGTATCGGCGATCGGAGCCGCTATGGTCGCACCCGCCTTGTTTTCCGCCACGTCCCACGACACGGTGGTGGGCGTTCCGGGAGAGCCGTCCTGGTTGAGCGGCGTGGTGGTGAGGCTGATGGCGCCCTGGCTGTAATCGAGGCTCAGGGTCACGGCGCCGCCGTCGCCGCTGGCGCCACTGCTGGCGAGCTTGGTGACCACCACGTTGCTGAGCTGGAGATCGTAGACCGTCTCGCTCTGAGCGGCGCCCGCGGGGGTCACCACCCCTTGGAGGTCGATCGATTTGATGACCTTGCCGCTCGCCGCATCCTCGAGAAGCGACGTCAGTCCCGAACCCGGCTTGAACTCCACCGTCAGCGGCGCAAACGTCGTCTTGCCGGTCGTGCCGCCGGCGCCGGCGTCGGCGATATCATTGACCACAGCGTTGACATCGAAGCTGTAGTCGCTGATCGCGAACGCGCCGGCGTGTCCCGGAGCGGCCGAGCCGCCGTCAACGCCGTCGATGGTGAGGAAATAGGTCTGCGTACCGCCGCCGCCGGTGTCGTTCGTACCGGCGACCGGAGCCGCTATGGTCGCATCCGCTTCGTTCTTCGCCACGTCCCACGACACGGTGACGGGCATTCCAAGAGAGCCATC
Organism: Xanthobacteraceae bacterium; assembly: GCA_036491235.1. GTDB lineage: Bacteria > Pseudomonadota > Alphaproteobacteria > Rhizobiales > Xanthobacteraceae > JAVDCA01. The sequence goes on from DASXCK010000486.1 coordinate 7,843, forward strand.
CTGATTGCGCGGTGTGGTGGTGAGACTGATGGCGCCTTGGTTGTAGTCGAAGCTCAGGCTGACGCCGCTGCTTTCGCCGCTGCTGCCGCTGTTTGCGAGATCGGTGATCACCACGTTGCTGAGCTCGAGATCGTAGACGGTCTTGCCATCGGAGGTCACGCCCTCGAGCTCGATCGACTTGATGATTTTGCCGCTCGCGGCATCGCTGAGAAGCGAGGTCAGACCCGATGTCGGCGCGAAGTCCACCGTCAACGGCGAAAACGTCGCCTTGCCGATTCTACCGGCGATCGCGTCGATGACGGCGCTCACATCGAAGCTGTAGTCTTTGACCAAGAACGCGCCCGTGTGCCCCGTAACCAGCGAGCCGCCGTCAACGCTGTCGATCGTGAGGAAGTATTTCTGCGCGCCGCCGCCGCCGGTGTCGGTCGTACCGGCAACCGGAGCCGTTATGGTCGCACCCGCCTTGTTCTCCGCCACGTCCCATGACACCGTGGTGGGCGTTCCGAGAGCACCATCCTGGCCCAGCGGTGTCGTGGTGAGGCTGATGGCGCCCAGGCTGTAGTCGAAGCTCAGGCTGACAGCGCCGCCTTCGCCGCCGGCGCCGCTGCTGGCGAGATCAGTGATCACCACGTTGCTGAGCTGGAGATCGTAGACCGTCTCGCGCGCAGTGGCGCCGCCAAGGGCCACCACGCCTTCGAGCTCGATCGACTTGATGACCTTGCCGCTCGCCGCATCCTCCAGGAGCGACGTCAGTCCCGGCCCCGGAGCGAATGTCACCGTCAGCGGCGGAAACGTCGCCTTGCCGGCCGTGCCGCCGGCGCCGGCGATATCGTTGACCACAGCGTTCACATCGAAGCTGTAGCCGCTGATCTCGAACGCGCCCGCGTGCCCCGGAATGGCCGAGCCACCGTCGACGCCGTCGACGGTGAGGAAGTATGTCTGCGTGCCGCCGCCGCCGGTGTTGATCGTGCCGGCGGTCGGCGGCGCTATCGTCGCATCCGCTTTGTTCTCAGCCACGTTCCACGACGCGGTGACGGACGTTCCAAGAGAGCCGTTCTGGTTGAGCGGCGTAGTGGTGAGACTGATGGCGCCCTGACTGTAATCGAGGCTCAGACTGACGGCCCCGTCGTTGCCGGCGAGCTTGGTGATCACCACGTTGCTGAGTTGGAGGTCGTAGATGGTCTGGCCATCGGGGGTCACGCCCTTGAGCTCGATCGATTTGATGACCTTGCCGCTTGCCGCATCGTCGAGAAGCGTCGTCAGCCCCGAGTCCGGCGCGAGGTCCACCGTCAGCGGAGAAAACGTCGCCTTGCCGGCCTCGCCGCCCGTGCCGCCGATCGCGCCGACCAGAGCACTCACGTCAAAGTCGAAGTCGTTGATTTCGAATGCGCCCGCGTGCCCCGGAACGAGCGAGCCGCCGTCGACTCCGTCGATCGTGAGGAAGTAGGTCACAGCCATGATGATGATCCCCGGTCCCGGTCAAAAGACGTCGATATTTAGCCCGCTTATTGCGGCGGAGGCTAGTGATCTCGTGTCGGGGAGGCGGGCACATGTCGCTGGCGCGCATCCATGGCGAGCGGCGCCATACAGGCGATCGACGCCCACATGCGGCGGCGTGTTCCACATAAGAACCTCCAGCCGGCGCCGAAGAGGTGCCCGCGGCACCGACGCCTGCGCGCCGTACGCGTTTCCCACAAGAGCGAGCCGGCCTTGACCATGCGCCACGCCGTTGCAATATTCGGGTCTCCAGGGAGATCCCCGCCAAGGGGCTGAGAAACCGCTGGGCCGAAGCGTGCAGACGCTACGTTTGCTTGCCAGGCAGCGCGGAAATCCTTCGAACCTGATCCGGTTCATACCGGCGTAGGGATTGGATTTCCGGCTCAGACCAGAAACTCCAGTCCCTCCGAACGAGAGCGGAGCGAGACGGAGCGTGAGCTGGCGACAAAAAAGTTCCTTCGATGTCGGCGGACGGTTGGACATGGCGGACGCGCCCGATCATGCGGGCGGACCGGCCGTCGAGAGCCAACCCTCATCGGTCGATGTTGCGATCGTGGGCGCCGGCGTGATCGGCCTGGCGATCGGCTGGCGGCTTGCGGCCACGGGCCTCAACGTTGCGCTGTTCGAGCGCGATGAGGCCGGCGCAGGCGCCAGCGGCGCCGCGACGGGCATGCTCGCCGCAGCGACCGAGCTCGAGCCGGGCGGCGCTGACCTGCTCGCGCTCGCGCTGGAAAGCCAGCGGCTGTGGCTTCCATTCCGTGCCGAGCTCGAAGAGGAGACGGGCATCGACATCGACTATCGCGACGAAGGCACGCTCACGGTCGCGCTCGGCCGCGACGAGATCGAGCGCCTGCGGTTCCGCCACGAGTTGCAGACGCGCGCCGGTCTCGCGACGCAGTGGCTCGACGGCGCCGCCACGCGCGCACTCGAGCCCGCGCTGCGTCCGTCCGTCACCGCGGGAATCTTCTGCGCCGACGACCATCAGGTCGATCCGCGCCGGCTGGTGCCGGCGCTGCGCCGCGCGGTCGTGGCTCGGGGCGGCAGGCTCGTCGAGCAGGTGCCCGTCTATTCACTCGACATCGAGGGCGGCAAGGTCAACGGCGTGGTGACGCCGGAAGGCCTGTGCCGTGCCGCGGTCGTCATCCTCGCCAACGGCGCCTGGGCGGGAACACGCGAGCTTGTGGGCGACGCGCTCGTGGTTCCGGTGCGTCCGCTCAAGGGCCAGGCGATGGGGTTGCGCGCCAATGCGCGCACCGGCCTGCCGATGCACGTGGTATGGACCGAGCAGGTGCATCTCGCGCCCAAAGCGGGCGGCCGCCTCGTGCTCGGGTCGACCGTGGAGGAATGCGGCTTCGACCACAGCATCACGGCCGGCGCCGTCTTTGCGCTGCTCGAGGGTGCGCGCCGCGCGCTCCCGTCGATCGAGGACATGGAGATCGAGGCGATATGGACCGGATTCCGTCCGACCTCGGATGACGACGCGCCCATCCTCGGCGCGTGCGGCATCGCGGGGCTCGCGCTGGCGACCGGTCATCATCGCAACGGCATCCTGCTGGCGCCCGGAACCGCGCAGGCGATCTGCGAGCTCGTCACGACGGGCGCGATGGCGGGCGCGGCGACGCGCTTCGGGATCGACCGTTTCGCGCCGCGGCGCGTCCTCCAGCACGACTTGCATCAGGAGACCAGCGATGCGGCTCAACGTTAACGGCGAGGAGCGCGTCGTGACGTGTCGCGATCTCGCGGATCTATGGCGCGCCGAGACCGCGGAGCTCGACTTGCCCAGTCCGAAAGGCTTTGCGATCGCGCTCAACGGCGCCGTCGTGCGGCGCGAGGCTTGGGCGGCGACCGCGCTTCACGATGGCGACCGGATCGAGATCATCCGCGCCATGCAGGGAGGTTGAAATATGGAAGCTGCTACCCGTACGTCCGATCCGCTCGTCATCGCCGGCACCGCGATCGGCTCGCGCCTCCTGCTCGGCACCGCCGGCTATCCCAATCAGCGCATCCTGAGCGAGGCGGTCGAGGCGAGCGGCAGCGAGATCGTGACCATGTCGGTCCGCCGGATCTCGCTCAAGGGGCACGGCTCGGACACGCTTGGGCTGCTTGCCGGCAAGCGTTTCCTGCCCAACACGGCGGGATGCGAGACCGCGCGCGACGCGGTGCTCACCGCCGAGCTTGCGCGCGAGGCGCTGGAGACGAACTGGATCAAGCTCGAGGTCATCGGCGATCGCGAGACGCTCTATCCGGACGTGAGCGAGTTGATCGAGGCCGCACGCCAGCTCGTCGCGCGCGATTTCGTGGTGCTGCCCTATTGCAACGACGATCCGGTGGTCTGCCAGCGCCTCGCCGATCTCGGCGCGGTCGCCGTGATGCCGATGGGATCGCTGATCGGATCGGGCATGGGCGTCGCCAATCCGGCCAACCTCGAGGTCATCTGCCGGCGCTCCCCTGTGCCGGTGATCGTCGATGCCGGCATCGGCACGGCCTCCGACGCGGTCATCGCCATGGAGCTCGGCGCCGCCGGTGTGCTGCTCAACACGGCGGTCGCCAAGGCGGACGATCCGGTCGCGATGGCGCGCGCGATGCGGCACGCCGTGATCGCCGGGCGCGAGGCGTTTCGCGCCGGGCGCATTCCGCGCCGCGGCCGCGCCGAGCCGTCGAGCCCGCAGCTCGGTCTGGTCGGATCATGAGCGGACGGTATCCGCTGCCGTCGCGGCTGCTGATCGTCACCGACCGTCACCAGGCCGCGGCGCCGCTCGCCGAGATCGTGGGCGGCGCCGTGCGGGCGGGCGCGCGCTGGATCTGGCTGCGCGACCGCGACCTGCCGCCGGCCGAGCGCCGCGCGCTTGCGGGCGCGCTGCTCGCGATCACGCGGCGGGCGGACGCGAAGCTCATGATCGGCGCGGACGTGGAGCTTGCCGCCGACATCGGCGCCGACGGCGTGCATCTCGCGTCGGATGCATCGGCCGCCTCGATTGCGGCTGCGCGCGCGCGCCTCGGCGCCGCCGCGATCATCGGTGTTTCGGCGCATGCCGAGGCGGAGGTCGCGTCCGCGCAAGCGGCCGGCGCCGACTACGTGACGCTCAGCCCGGCCTTTGCGACGGCGAGCAAGCCCGGCTACGGACCCGAACTCGGCGTTGCGGCGCTCGCGCGGGCGGCGCGGCACGGCATACCGGTGCTCGCGCTGGCCGGCATCACGCCGGCGCGCGCGCCGGAATGCCTGCGGGCCGGCGCGGCCGGCATTGCGGTCATGGGTGAGATCATGCGCGCCGCCGGGCGGCCGGACGGCGTGCACAATGTGGTCACCGCGTTCAACGCGGCGCTTTCGGGCGTGATGGCATGAGCTGGTCGAGGCCGGCTCGCCGGTAAAGTAGTGACACTAGCCAGGCCACGATCATTGCGCCATCTTGCGCGCTCGGTCGTGCCCCGGCACATCACGCTCCGGGGCGAGGTCGGTCTCGGAAAGAGGTGATGGGAGCAACGCTGCTTGTCGGCATCGTGGCGGCTGTGGCCGTGCTGTGGTTCGTGGGCAAATACTCACGGACCAAGCCGAACGGCGTTGCCGGTCTCATGCAGAAGGGCGGCGGAATTCTCGCCCTGGTGGCCGCGTTGCTCGTCACCATACGGGGAGGACTCGCGCTCGGCCTGCCGCTCGGGCTGATGGGCCTGGCGCTGCTCGGCTGGACCAAGGGCCTCTCGTTTTTTCCGGGGTGGTCGATGGGACCAAGCCCGGTGTCCAGCCAGCGCACCGCCTTCCTCGAGGTCACGATCGACCGGGTGACCGGCGCGATGCACGGCCGCGTGATCGCCGGCCGCCGCGCAGGCGCGGATCTCGATGCGCTCGACGACGCAACGCTCAACGCGCTGATGGGCGAATTCGATCCGGCAAGCCTGCAGCTATTGATGGCGTATCGTGACCGCCGCGGCGCCGGACGGCGCGAGCACGCGCAAAGCGGTGCGGACGCGCGGCAGCGCGGCGCGGCGAGTTCCGGCAAAATGACCGAACAGGAGGCTTATCAGTTCCTTGGCCTTGAGCCGGGGGCGGGTGCTGAGGAAATCGGACACGCCTACCGGACTCTCATGAAGAAACTGCATCCCGACCAGGGGGGGCCGACGTACCTCGCGGCCCGCATCAATGAGGCCAAAGAGGTTCTTCTTCGCCGTCATCGCTAACTCCACTCGGCGGGCGGGCCTGGCCTCCTGTCCAGCAGCCCATCCGCTACGCGTTACTGATACGACTCAACGCCTCGGGGCCCCTCAGGGGTTCTCCCGATTTTCAGTAATGTTAGGACCAAACGGTAAATTTAGTTTTTCACGGTGATGCAGGCGAAATCGCTGCGCCGGAGCTTGCGGCAGGTCTCCTCGGCCTGATCCTTGGCCAGGCCCGCAAAGCGCGCCCGATAATAGGTCTTATCGCCCCTGGTCACGGCCTCGGTGAACGGATCGGCGTGACCGAGCAGGCTCACCTTGGTCTGCGCGGCGTCAAGGTGCTGCTTTGCTTCACTTTCGCTGCCAAAGGCGCCGATCTGGATGATCCAGCCGGCGTGCGCTGCCGCGCGTGGTTGCGCCTGCGCGGCGTGAGTGGGAACCGCCGGGGCGGCGGCCGCGGCCGGCTCGGCTTTTGCGACAACGACAGGGGCGGGGGGCGGCGCGGCCTGCGCGGCGGCCGCACCGATTACCCAGCTGGTGGGACCCTGCTGCGTCCAGGACGCGGCAGGCTGAGCCGCCGGCATTGCCTGCGGCTGCGGTGCCGCCGCCGGGGCGGACGCATAGGCTGACGCGCCGGACGCGTCGTTGGCGACGATCATTGGAGCCGGCGGTGCGAGCGAGGCGGTCTTTGCCGGCGCGAGCTTGACCTTGACGGTCTTCACGGCGATCGGGCGGATCGGCTCGGTCGAGCCGGCTGTCACGATATGCCGCTTGACCGCCATGACGGGTCCCTGGATCGCCGCGGTCGGCGCCTGCACCGGGATCGAGGATACGGTGGCGAGCGAGTAGTTGCCGGCGGCGGGCGCCGCCGGAGCGGCGGAGTGCAGGCTGCGCGTTGCGACACGCATCGGCTCTTCGGTCTCCGCCACCATCGGCGCGCTACGGCGCGTCGAGGCCGCGTCGAGGTGCGCCTCGATCAGCTGGCGCATATGCGCGTCGCGCACCCGCGCAGAGCTGCCGCCCATCACGACGGCGACGACATGCCGCCCATCGCGATGGAGCGACGTCAGGAGATTGAACCCGGACGAACGCGTGTACCCGGTCTTGATACCGTCGACGCCGTACTGGCCGAGCAGGTGATCGTGATTGCGGATCTCCTCGCCGCGGAACGTGAAGGCGGGGAGAGAGAAGTAGTGATAATAGCGCGGGAACCGATCCTGGATGGCGCGGCCGAGCGTCGCCTGGTCGCGCGCCGTGGTGATCTGGTCGTCGTCGGGCAGGCCGGAGGCGTTGACGTAGGTCGTGTGCGCCATGCCGAGCGCATGCGCCTTCGCGGTCATCATCTTGGAGAAGTCTTCTTCGTCGCCGCCGATCGCCTCGGCGATCACGACCGCGGCGTCGTTCGCCGAACGGGTGACGATGCCGCGGATCGCGTCCTCAACCTCGAGATGCTGGCCGGGCCGCAGGCCGAGCTTGGTCGGCGCCTGCTCGGCGGCGTGCTCCGACACCGGCATTTGCGTCGAGAGCTTCATCTTGCCGGATTCAAGACGCTCGAACAGCAGGTAGAGCGTCATGACCTTGGTCAGCGAGGCCGGGTGGCGCAGGCTGTCGGCGTTGGTCTCCTCGAGCGTCTTGCCCGAATTCACGTCGATCACGATCGACGACTGCGGCGGGTTGTAGCCGCTCTCGCGTACCGAATGATGACTGACGTGGTGGCCGACATGAATGACGACGGTGTGGCGCACACCGTGGCGGTGGCGGCGCGCATCGGCCGGACCGGTGGCGGCGGCGAGCGCCGCCGCAACCGTCAGCAGACCGAAGACCGAGTGACAAAATCCCCGCGAAACGTAACGCTGAACGCGCAACATGGTGTCCCCTGATCCGTGCTCGCTTGAGCGCCCGCGCCGGATGCCCACGTCTCTGTGAGTCGTCCAGTAGCCTTGCGGCTTGACATAAAGAAGGCAGCGCCGCGACCTCCCGTGCCTATAAGGCTCGCCTTGCTGACGCGTTACCGCCCGGACACAGTCAACGACCGTATGGAGTTGCGGTTGCTAAACGGTTAATCCAATTGGGGAATTGGGAACCGGTCGTTAACGATATTGCGTTGCAATATTTTTCCTTGACTTTTTGTGCAGTGCGATATATCTGGTGTTCAAGGCTGATGGGCCGACGGATAGTCATTAGCAAACAGAGCCGCCCACGCAGTGGGTGAGCCGGGAGACCCAAGATGCTCAAGAATTTCGACGAAATGCAGAAGATCAGCAAAGACAACATGGACGTCGCGATGAAGTCGTTCGGCGCCGTGTCGAAGGGCGTGCAGGCCATCGCGGTCGAGGTCGCCGACTACTCGAAGAAATCGTTCGAGGAAGGCTCCGCCGCGGCCGAGAAGCTGTTCGGCGCCAAGTCGTTCGAGAAGGCGATCGAGATCCAGACCGACTACGCCAAATCCGCCTACGAGGGCTTTGTCGCCGGCGCGACCCGGATCGGCGAGCTCTATGCCGACCTGACCAAAGAGAGCTACAAGCCCTTCGAGGGCTTTCTCGGCCGGGCGAACGGCCTCGCCAAGTAAGCGGCGTTGAACCGATCTGAGCCGTAGCCAATCGCTTCAGGCTCTTGGAATGCGAAGCCCGGCCGTTCGGCCGGGCTTTTTTTCGTGCGTGCAAGAGGCGAGGAGGCCGCGCCGGTTGCTTTCGCGGGGACCTTACTTGGCGATGCGCAACTTCGAGATCTGTGTGCCGATCTGCTGGAAGGTGGTCACGATCTGGGTCGCCGAGGTGAGCAGGAAGAACTTGCTCGAGTCGGCTTGCCCCACTTTCGTGCCCGCGCAGTTTTGCAGCACCGTCGAAGTCGCCTCGGAATCGGTGTTGACCTGTACGGTGTAGATCGTGATGCCAGCGGCCTTCATGTTGTCGCAAGTCATCGCCTGGCGGGTATCGACGTCCGAGGACGGGTTCGAGCCGTCGCCATACCAGCGGTCCTGCGTATTGAGGCCGTCGCTCAGAATGATCATGACATGGGAATAGACGTAGTTCGGATCCTCGGTCGGCATGGTGAAGGGGCCGCCGCCGACGAGTGACATCCAGCCGAGCTGAAGTCCGATGGCCTGGTTGGTGCTGCCATTGGCGACCATGTGGCTGACCACGGAGTACATCGAGGTCCAGTCGTAGCTCAGTCCCATGACGGCCTGCGGGCACGCCGAGTACTGCTCGGCGGCGTACAGCGTCGCCGTATTGGTGGTCGACGGCTGTGTCGCATTGGTGTCGTAGTTGCCGCTGTTCGGGGCGCCCGGGTCGCCGCGATCCATTACACATCCATTCCAGGTGCTGTGGGCCTTGGGCGTCCACGTGTTGGTGGATAGCCAGACCCCATTCATCGTTCCCCAGATCGCTGGCGTCGTCCAAGTGCCGCCATTCGTCGTGCAGCCGCTCTGACTGTGGTGGGTCGAGATGCTGCAATAGCCATTCGCCACGCACGTCGACTGGGTCGTAAATTTCGTGTTGTTGCAGCCGATAGCTGACTGCGCCTGACAGGCCGCAATGGGGTCGCCGCCACCTCCACCTCCACCTCCGCCGCCACCTCCACCTCCGCCGCCGCCACCTCCGCCACCACCACCCCCGCCACCACCCCCGCCACCACCGCCACCCCCACCGCCGCTTCCGATGCTGCAGCTTCCCGCAGCCGCCAGGCAGTCGTGCCGATTGTGGTATCCCGATTGGCTACAGGTGCCGTTGATCGCGTTCCACGAAGTGTTGTCCTGTTGGAGCGCATCGTCCCAGTAGATCCAGTTGGCGCCGGAATTGCTCGAGCCGACGTTCACGTCCTTCACGAACGGAATGATCGATACGTAGACGTCGCCATTATTGACGGCCGCCCCCTTGAGCTGGTCGATCAGGCCGCCGCCCTGACTGTTATGGAGCGCGCTCTGTAGTGCCGTGAGCTTGTTGGCGTCCGCCATGGAGCCGGTATTGTCGAGCACGAGCGCGACGCGCAGGCGCGCATTTCCGAAGCTCGCCGTCGATGTGACGGCGAGCGGCATCGACGAGAAGCCCATCACGCCCATGAAGTCGGTTTTGTAGCTCGCCGTCGCGTTGATCACCACGGTCGAGCCGGTGGTCGTGGTGTGAGTTGCAGTCACCTGCAGGTTCGAGGCACCGCCGCGAGTGAACAGCGCGTTGTAATAGGTGCTCGCCTGGTCCTGCAGCGACGAGGCGGTTTCGCTGTTCGCGGTCTGCGCCACCATCAGGGCGGTGCTGTCGGCTGCCGCCTGCATGGCGGTCCGTATCGCATTGGCGCGGCTGTAGTCGACGGCGGCGCCCATGAGACCGACCAGCGGAATGAAGGCGAGCGCGAAGGTGACGACGGTGTTGCCTTCGTTGGCGCCGGCAAACCGGCGGCAGGCCGAGAGGAGCTTTGCGATCATCGGGTTCATTGTGATGCCCTGCCCGCAGCGAAAATGGCGGGCGATTTCACATTGAACGTTAGCGCGAGAAGTCAAATGATTGGCTAATTTGAACGCAGAAAGATCGAGCCAAGCGCATGCTTTCGCGCCGGGAAGAGCTTTGCCCGAGCATGGTGAAGGATGTTGGGCCTAAATCGTTAAACTTGTCCTTGATCGCCGAGGCTTTTCGCACAGCATGACGGCGCGGGCGCTCGCGTACGTCGCGGCCGGGAGGGCCCCGGCGTCTGAATTCCGGACCCGGAGGCTTGGCGGAGGTCCTTGATGGAGAGGCCGCTGAGGCAGAAAGGCCCCGGGTCGACGTCACCGCTCCGGCGGGATCGCGGCGTGCTTTCGGGTTCATGCGCCGGCACATGTCCTTGTCGGCGACCGGTGTCCAACCGATCAAGTCAGCGCTAGCTTCGCCGGCCCAGGACTAGTTCGAGATGCGCAGCTTCGAGAGCTGTGTGCCGATCTGGTTGAAGGTGGTCACGATCTGCTTCGGGGCGGTGAGGAGGAAGAACTTGGTCGGGTCGGCGGCCCCGGCCTTGCTGCCCGCGCAATATTGCAGCACCGAGGACGTCGCCTCGTTGTCGGTGTTGACTTGCACGGCGTAGATCGTGACGCCGGCATTCTTCATGTTGTCGCAGGCGATCCGCTGGCGCCCGTCGACCTGCGAGGACGGGGTCGAACCGTTGCCGTACCAGCGGTCCTGCGTGTTGAGGCCGTCGCTGAGGATGATGACGATGTGCTGATAGCGATAGTTGGGGTCCTCGGATGGCGCACTGAGCGGCGACGTCTGGGTCAGCGACTGCCAACCCCAGGCGGCACCGATCGCCTGGTTGGTGCCGCCGTTCGGCGTCATCGCGTCGATCGCGGCGCCGAGCGCGGTCCAGTCATAGGTGAGCGGCACGATCGCGGTCGGACAGGCATCGTACTGCTCGGCCGGGAAGAGGGTACCGCCGCTCGTCGGCGTCGCATTGGTGGTGTCGTAGTTCTGGTCGCGATCGGTGACGCAGCCGTTCCAGGTGGAGTGGTCCGCGGACTTCCATTTGCCGCCATTCGCGGTGCAACTCGCTTGTGTACTCTGCCTCGACTTGCTGCACGTGCCGTTGGCGGCATCCCAGTCGGTGAAGTCGACCCACGGTTGGCTGTAGTTGGTCTTGCCGACATTCACGTCCTTGGCGAACGGAACGATCGAGACGTAGACGTCGCCCTCATTGGTGGCGGCGGTCTGCAACTGCTGAAGCAGGCTATGAGAGGCGGTTTGCAGCGCTTGGATCTTGTTGGGAGAACTCGCGGTGCCGGAGCCGCCCTGGCTCATCGAGCCGGTGTTGTCGAGCACGAGCGCGACGCGCAGCCGCGTGTTGCCCCATACGGCGGTCGAGGTGGCGGAGATCGGCAACTGGCTGAAGCCCATAAGGCCCATGAACAGCGTGTTGACCGAACTGTTGGCCGTGATCACCACCTGCGAGCCGGCGGTGTTGGTATAGCTCACGTTGACGGTCGGCGGCGCGGCACCCGTGTTGACGAACATCGCGTTGAAGTAAGCTTGGGCTTCCGTCTGAAGCTGGGTTGCGTTGAGCTTGGCGGCTTCCTTGTACATCGCGAGCGAGGTCGAATCAGCGGCGGCCTGCATCGTGGTCTGAATCGCGGCGGCGCGGCTGTAATCGATCGAAGCGCCAATCAGCCCGACCACCGGAATCGCGGCCAGGGCGAGCAGCGGCATGACACTTCCACTGCGGTCGTCCAGAAATCGCTGGAACAACATGGCGTATCTCCACGTTAAAAAAGCTTCGGCCGGCAAGATATGGCGGTGCGGGCTTGCGTTTCCGTTGCGGGGGCGCCTGATTTTCGCCCTCTTCGCGCAATGGATTCGTAACCAGGGCGGCACGGGCTGCGCTTGCGCGCGTTCGACCGGGCGGGGGAGGGCTCCGACGGGCTGGCCAGGAGAAATGAATCGGTCTGGTGGCGAAAGCGTCCGTTGCCTATTATTTAACCCTACACCTGCGCGTGGTCTTGCGGCATTCTCGGGGTGACCAATCCGTCGAGGGGGCACCACGCGCTTCGAGGTTCCGGACTTGCGACTGACGCCATGAAAGAATTCGTTCGCCAAGCACTGCCGCCGGCAGCCGACTTGATCGACAGCACGAGGCCCCGGCTCGCGGGCGACGACGGCAAGCGACGGACCGGTGACGGCGGAACGCAGGGGCCCGGGACTGCGGTCATCACCAAGACCAAGCCGCAGACGAAACGACCGAACCTTTACCGTGTTCTATTGTTGAACGACGACTACACTCCGATGGAGTTCGTCGTGCACGTGCTGGAGCGTTTCTTCAACAAGGACCGGGAGGCCGCGACGCGAATCATGCTGCATGTCCATCATCACGGCATCGGCGAATGCGGCGTTTTCACGTACGAGATCGCCGAGACCAAGGTGACGCAGGTGATGGACTTTGCCCGCAAACACCAGCATCCTTTGCAATGCGTCATGGAGAAGAAATGAAGACGGCCGCGGTCCGCCGCGACCCGACGATGACGGCCTTGGGGGGCCAAACGCAAGCCATGAGACACTGATGCCAACATTCTCGCGCAGCCTCGAACAGTCGCTTCACCGGGCGCTCGCGCTCGCCAACGAGCGGCACCACGAATATGCGACGCTCGAGCACCTGCTGCTCGCCCTGATCGACGACCAGGACGCGGCCGCCGTCATGCGCGCGTGCAACGTCGATCTCGAGAAGCTCAAGCGGGATCTGACGGCTTACGTCGAATCCGAGCTCGACAATCTGGTGACGGAAGGCACGGAGGACTCCAAGCCTACCGCCGGCTTCCAGCGCGTCATCCAGCGCGCCGTGATCCACGTGCAGTCATCCGGCCGCGAGGAGGTCACGGGCGCGAACGTGCTGGTCGCGATCTTCGCGGAGCGCGAGAGCCATGCGGCGTATTTCCTGCAGGAGCAGGAGATGACCCGCTACGACGCGGTGAACTACATCAGCCACGGCATCGCCAAGCGCCCGGGGCTCGCGGAGTCGCGCCCGGCGCGCGGCGTCGACGAGGAGCCCGAGGGCAAAGGCAACGAGGAGCCGAAGAAGAAGGGCGACGCGCTCGATACTTATTGCGTCAACCTCAACAAGAAGGCGCGCGAGGGCAAGATCGACCCGCTGATCGGCCGTGACACGGAGATCAGCCGCACGATCCAGGTGCTGTGCCGCCGGCAGAAAAACAACCCGCTGTTCGTCGGCGAGGCCGGCGTCGGCAAGACCGCGATCGCCGAGGGCTTGGCGCGCCGCATCATCAACAACGAGGTGCCGGACGTGTTGCGCAACGCGACCGTGTTTGCGCTCGACATGGGTACGCTGCTCGCCGGCACGCGCTATCGCGGCGACTTCGAGGAGCGGTTGAAGCAGGTCATCAAGGAGCTCGAGGCCTATCCGGGCGCGATCCTGTTCATCGACGAGATCCACACCGTGATCGGCGCCGGCGCGACCTCGGGCGGCGCGATGGACGCGTCGAACCTGCTCAAGCCCGCGCTCGCCTCCGGC
>DASXCK010000487.1:0-4401 GCA_036491235.1 Xanthobacteraceae bacterium
CAAGAACGCCAAGCTCGACGCGGTGGTGACGGTCGCGGACGCCAAGTGGCTCAAGGACCGGCTGCGCGACGCGCCCGAGGCGAAGAACCAGATCGCGTTCGCGGACGTGATCCTGATCAACAAGACCGACCTCGTCAGCGACGCCGACCTGCGCGAGGTCGAGGCACGCATCCGCGGGATCAATCCGTACGCCAAGCTGCACCGCACGCAGCGCTGCGCCATCCCGCTGTCCGAGGTGCTCGGCCGCAACGCTTTCGACCTCGACCGCATCCTCGACATCGAGCCGGCCTTTTTGGAAGAGGGCAACGGGCACGATCACGATCATCCTCATGACCACGACCACGGGCATGATCATCGTCACGATCACGATCATGGCGGCCTCAAGCACTATCACGACGAGGACATGCAGTCGTTCTCGGTGAAGACCGAGAAGCCGCTCGATCCCGACAAGTTCTTTCCCTGGATCCAGAACCTGGTGGCGCAGGAGGGTCCGAAAATCCTGCGGTGCAAGGGCATCCTGTCGTTCAAGGACGATCCCGAGCGCTTCGTCTTCCAGGGCGTGCACATGATGCTCGACGGCGACCACCAGCGGCAATGGAAGGACGGCGAGGAGCGCGTCAGCCGCGCCGTGTTCATCGGCCGCGACATGCCCGAAGAGATGATCCGCAAGGGCTTCGCGGAGTGCGTGGCGTAAGCGGATGAGCGACGTCCGTACCGACACCGCCTCGATCGCCGATCGCGTCCGCCCCGTCGCGGCGGGCGGCACGGTCGTCGCCGTGCATTTTCTCGGCGGCGATCCCGTCTTCGTGCTGGGCGAGGAGACGCTGCTTTTCTGGCACGACGGCGAGGAGCGGCGCGTCGCCGTGCATGGCGGCGGGATCATGGCATCGGCTTGCGACGGAAGCCGCGTCGTCACCGGCGGCGACGACGGCAAGGTCGTGGCGACCACCGCGGCAGGCGAGAGCGAGACGCTCGCGACCGACGCCAAGCGGCGCTGGATCGATCACGTGGCGATCAGCAGCGACAGCGTCGCGTGGTCCTGCGGCAAGCAGGCCTTCGTGCGCACCGGCAACAAGGGCGGCCAGGGCGAGCGCAGCATCGACCTGCCTTCGAGCGCCGGCGGGCTGGCGTTCGCGCCAAAGGGCTTTCGGCTGGCGATCGCGCACTATAACGGCGCGACGCTCTGGTTCCCGAACGCGCCGGACGCCAAACCCGAAACGCTCGAGTGGAAGGGCTCGCACCTCGGCGCGACCTACAGCCCGGACGGCCGCTTTCTGGTCACCACCATGCAGGAGCCGACCCTGCACGGCTGGCGGCTGGTCGACGGCAAGCACATGCGCATGTCGGGCTATTCGGCCAAGGTGCGCTCGACGAGCTGGGGGCCGGGCGCGAAATGGCTTGCGACCTCGGGTGCGAGCCAGCTCGTGGTGTGGCCGTTCGCCGGCAAGGACGGGCCGATGGGTAAGAACCCGAAAGTGCTGAGCCCGGCCGAGCACCGCATCTCGGCGGTCGCAGCGCATCCCCGCCAGGAGGTGTGTGCGGCCGGCTACGAGGATGGGCTGCTGTTGCTGACGCGCATCGAGGACGGCGCCGAGGTGCTGGCGCGCGCGGGAACGGGATCGCCGATCATGGCGCTGGCGTGGAATGCGGCCGGGAGCCAGCTGGCGTTCGGGACGGAGGATGGGGCGGCGGGGGTGATCGCGCTGTAGATCGTTGCGCGGTGTCACCAGTCACGCGGCGTCATTGCCCGCGAAAGGCGGTGTTTGGGTTGAGGCAATGCGCCCTCACTCAGCGCACCAGCACATTCCGGAACTGCCATGGGTCGCGCTTGTCGATGTCCTCGGCGAAGAGGCCCGGGCGGCCGGTGAGCGGGGTCCAGTCGGTGTAGGCGCCGATCACCGGACCGAGATAGGGCATCTGCACTTCAAGGCAGCGGCGGAAGTCCATCTCGTCGGCCTCCACGATGCCGCGCGCCGGGTTCTCCAGCGCCCAGACCATGCCGGCGAGCACCGCTGAGGTCACCTGCAGCCCGGTCGCGCTCTGGTAGGGCGCGATCCGCCGCGTCTCCTCGATCGAGAGCTGCGAGCCATACCAATAGGCGTTCTTCTTGTGACCGTAGAGCAGCACGCCGAGCTCGTCGATGCCGTCGACGATGTCGTGCTCGTCGAGAATAGTGTGCGCGGGTTGGCGCTCGCCGGCGCGGCCGAACATCTCGTGCAGCGACAGCACCGCGTCGTTGCACGGGTGATAGGCATAGTGGCAGGTCGGCCGGTAGAGCACCCTGCGGCCCTCGCGCAGCGTGAAGTAGTCGGCGATCGAGATCGATTCGTTGTGGGTGACCAGGAAGCCGTATTGCCCGCGCGCGGTGGGCGTCCACGAGCGCACCCGAGTGTTGGCGCCCGGCTGGGTCAGGTAGATCGCGGCGCCGCAGCCCGTCTTATGCTTGTGCCCGTTCGCCGGCATCCATTTCTCGTGGGTGCCCCAGCCGAGTTCGGCCGGCTGCTGACCCTCGGACACAAAACCCTCGACCGACCAGGTGTTGACGAACACGTCCATGGGCTTGGGATGCCGGGCGCGCTGGGTGTCGCGCTCGGCGATGTGGATGCCCTTGACGCCGGCCTTCTTGGCGAGCCGGCCCCACGCCTCACGGGTCTTGGGCTCCTCGAACTTCAGCTTGAGATCATTCGCGAGGTTGAGCAGCGCCTGCTTGACGAACCACGACACCATGCCGGGATTGGCGCCACAGCAGGAGACGGCCGTCATGCTGTCCGGTTTGCGCTTGCGCTTGGCCGCCAGGGTGGCCTCGCGCAGGGCATAGTTCGAGCGCTTTTCCGGTCCGAGCTTGGGATCGAAATAGAAGCCGAGCCATGGCTCGTTGACGGTGTCGACGTAGAGCGCACCGATCTCGTTGCACAGCTCCATGATGTCGAGCGAGGAAGTGTCGACCGAGAGGTTGACGCAGAAGCCCTGTGCGCCACCCTCCGTCAGCAGCGGCGTCAGGAGCTCGCGGTAATTCTTGCGGGTCACGGCCTGCCGGACGAAGCGGATGCCGCGCTCGTCGAGCAGCTTGCGGTCCTTATCCTCCGGGTCGATGACGACGAGGCGCGCCTTGTCGAACGCGAAATGGCGCTCGATGAGCGGCAGCGTGCCTTTGCCGATCGAGCCGAAGCCGATCATCACGATCGGGCCGCTGATGCGGCCATGCACGGGCCATTGGGTCATCGGAAATCTCCGGGAGTGCGAGGCCTGCAGGAAAAACAAAGGTGCCGCACGATTATCGGTCGCGCGGCACCGAGGGAAGTGCTCCGGCCTTATATGCAGCCGGTTTATGCCGCCTGTGCGACCGCAATGCTGGGGATCGCGCGGGCCGCCGGACGGCGGCGGACCACAGCGCGAACGGCGCCGCGCGCGCCATCGAGCGCGCCGGCCGCGAGCTCGACGCCGAGAAGCCGCGCCGGCTCCCAGGCGCCCGGCATCGTCAGCGCGCCGGTCTTGTCGGCCGCAAAGCCGAAGCGGGCGTAATAGGACGCATCGCCGACCAACAGCACGACGGCGTGGCCGGCCTCGCGCGCGGCACGCAACGCCCGCCACATCAGGGCGGCCCCGATGCCGCGGCAGCGGCAATCGGGATGCACCGCCAGCGGGCCGAGCAGGAGCGCCGGCCGGCCGGAGCCGGCGAGCACCGGCCACAGCCGCACGGTGCCGACGACTTCACTCTTGTCGAGCGCCACGAAGGCAAGCGCCGGTGTGCGCCCGACGCGCAGCCGCTGCGACGGCTTCTCGAAGCGGACCGGGCCGTAGGCGAGGTCGAGCAGCGCCTCGCGCGCCGCGATGTCGCCGGCATTTTCGCAACGGATCGTGACCATGGCATTCCTCCGCGAATTCACGCTTGGCGCATGTCCTGATCGGCGAACCGGTGTCCACTTCGCCGGGACATGCGCCCAGGCACGGGCGCACCAGCACGCTGGTGCGCCCGCCCGGACACGCGCTGAGGGCGCGTGACTAGATGTGGAAGGACTTGAGCGGCGGAAAGCCGTTGAACGCGACCGCCGAGTAGGTGGTCGTATAGGCGCCCGTGCCCTCGATCAGCACCCTGTCGCCGATCTCGAGACTGACCGGGAGCAGATACGGCTCCTTCTCGTACAGCACGTCCATCGAGTCGCAGGTCGGACCCGCGATCACGCAGGCGCTCATCTCGTCGCCGTCACGCGGCGTGCGGATGGGATAGCGGATCGACTCGTCCATCGTCTCGGCGAGGCCGCCGAACTTGCCGATGTCGAGATAGACCCAGCGGATCGGGTCGGCCTCGCTCTTCCTCGAGACCAGCACGACTTCCGCCTCGATCACGCCGGCGTTGCCGACCATGCCGCGGCCGGGCTCGATGATCGTCTCCGGGATCGC
>DASXCK010000488.1:0-9908 GCA_036491235.1 Xanthobacteraceae bacterium
GAACACCGCGATCCGCTCGGTGTTCAGCGGCGCCGACCAGATGAAGTCTATCGTCAAATCGGCCGGCCTCGCGCAGTTCGGCTCCGGCTGGGCGTGGCTCGCGGTCGACAAGAACAAGAAGCTGACGGTGTTCACCACCGCGAACCAGGACACGCCGCACATCTATGCCGCCGCGAAGCCGATCCTCGCGATCGACGTGTGGGAGCACGCCTATTACCTCAAGTATCAAGCCAAGCGCGGCGACTACATCGACGCATGGTGGCACACGGTGAACTGGGACAAGGTCGCTGCCAATCTCAAGAAGGCGATGGCGTAGGACGGACGTTGCTCGTTCACATCACGTGGGGGGGACGATGAAGAAGGCGCTCCTGATCATCCTGGCGGTCGTGATCTGCATTGCCGCGGGCGCGGTCTATGTCGGCCACGCGGTCTATCAGGCGATCGCTTCAGGCCTGGCCTGCGTCAACTGCGTTCAGGTCAACAGTGGCGGCCCGATGATCACGGGTTCCGACCATGTGGTGACGGAAAATCGGACCGTTACGCCGTTCACCGCCATTCGCGCCGATACGGCGGCGGAGGTGGTGATCGATCGCACGGGCACGCCGAGCCTCTCGGTCACCGCCGACGACAACCTGGTGTCGGTCTTCACCGCCGAGGTTCGCGACGGCACGCTTTATCTCGCCGACGCGCATGGCAAGAGCTTCCAGACCAAGAAGACCGCCGCCTACCACGTCACGGCCGCGAATCTGCGAACGATCGAGAGCCGCGGGTCCGGCGAGATCGAGGCGGAGCATCTCGAGGGTGCCGCGCTCGCCGTCACGGTCACGGGCAGCGGCGATGCGAAGCTCGCCGGGCGCGCCGACGACTTCACGCTGACCATCAAGGGATCGGGCGATGTCGATGCCAGTGCGCTCGCCGCGAAGCGCGCGAAAGTCGTGGTGAGCGGCTCGGGCGATGCGAAGGTCAATGCCGCCGACACGCTCGACATCCAGATGAGCGGCTCCGGCGATGTCAACTATCTCGGCTCGCCGAAGGTCACCAAAGAGGGGCACGGGTCGGGCTCGGTGTCGCACAAATAGTAACCGGGCTGTGGGGAGCCTCGTCTCGGCGCCGGCCGGGATCATGCTCGCCCGCGTTCTCGCGGCAAAGATGCGCCACCGGCAGGTAACAGGGGGATGGACGTGCAAGAACTCGAACCCACGTGGGGCCGAACGATTTCGGTGTGGTGGCTGATCGCCTGGCGCTGCTTCCTCGGCAGCCTCATTCTCGCGATGGCGGGCGGCGCCGGTCAGGCGGCCCTCGAGATGTCCACGATCGCGACGCCGCTGATCGCCAAATGGGTGCCCGAGCTCATCGCGTCGATCCTCGGCGCGATTTGGTTCGTCATCGTCGTGCGCATGGCGTTGCGCAAGTCCTACAAGGGATTCCGCATCGCTCTTATGCCGCGGACTTGACGGCCTTCGTCCGTTCGCCGCGCGAAGCCGCTCCTCGTCAAAGGGCCATGTTGGAGTCAGATCCTCGGGGGCCACTGGCCGAGGTCGAACCTGAAATTCACGCCCATTTTGAACAAGTCGACGGTTTGCTTGATCGCAATATTGTTCGCGCTGATGATCGCGACGGTCGGGAAGGGGACGATCGCGGCGGGAATGTCGAAGTGGTCATATTCGGCGAACGTGGTCCAGTGGTCGGTGAGCGCGTATTCGATGCCGAGACCTGCAGTCCAACCCCACGTCGTCGCGCTGGTGCTGCCGTTGCTCAAGGCGAGCGCGAAGGAATCGCCAAGCAAATTGTAATTGGTGTGGGTCCAGGCGCCGCCGCCTTTCACATAGATTAGCGCGTGGCCCCAGCCGTAGCCGGCGCGCGCGTGACGGTACCGAGCGCGGTGATAATATGCTGGCAGTTGATGCCGCCGAGGCCGGAAAAGCAGGTGTTCTCGCCGGCCATATGTGCTGCGCTCGCGTCGGCCTGCACGCCGAGCACCCACGGGCCGGTCTGCCAATCCGCGCCGATCTGGCCGCCGCCGAGCGGGCCCGACGCATGGGTATCATCGCCGAAGCCCGCGACGTTGGTCGACCCCGCCACGGCCGTCGAGCCGAACGGATCGGACCAACTGGCGCCGCTCGCGCCGCCGCCCAGGTGCGGAAGCGTATCCAAGAAGGTCGCAGGCCCAGCGTTCATGTTCCAGGCCCATGAGCGTCCGCCAATGCCGACGCTCCAGGCGTGCGTCACGTCGTAGTCCAACACGGCCTCGAGCATCACGCCGCTGCCGCTGTTCGATGTGTGGGGCACGAGAAAGTTGCAGCACAGATGATTATCCACGCCGCTGTAGCTCACCAGCGGCACGTAAGCCGCGTCGGAGGTCAGCCTCAGCCGGTTGGTCAGCATGATCTGCGACGCGAGGCCGACGCGCAGCGAGTTGAAGTGATCGTATTCGGTGACGCCCATTTCGCCGACGAACGGCGGTGCGCAGGTGGTGTCTCCGGCGACCTGGGCGCAGCTGTGAGTGTTGATGCCCTGCTCATAATAACTGTAGCCGACGAAGGCGCCGACCTTGGCGCCCGGCGCCCTGAGGAAATCGTAACCGACATCGATTGTTGCGTAAGCGAGATGTCCCGATGCGCTCGCCACTGTATTTGAATAGACCACATCACCAGGAAATCCTCGTCGTTCAACTGGCCGTGGGAGAGTCCGCCCGCGCCCAGATAACCTTTGACGAAGAATCCGCTGCCGTGATCCGCGCGTGCGAAGGTCTCGCCCGCGACCCGTCGAGTTGGTAAGTGAGCCGCGAGTTGAGTGTGGGCGGGGGTATGGCGATCAGCGGGCCTTCCTGTTCGTGGCCGGTGCTGAGCCAGAGCCGTGTCCCGGTCTCCAGTTGCCAATTCCGGAAGATTGACGGCGTAGAAGTCATCGGCGGCGGCGAGGCCGAGGCATAGCTCGACTCCGGCTCAGCTCCGCCGAAGCGATAATTCAGGCCAAGGCGGAAGAGGTCGGCCTTGAGGTCGCCGGAATGGGTGAACGGCTGCTCCGGAAAGAACTGCAGGAGGTTATTGTAAATCGATTGTCCGGACGTATTGGAAAACGCGACGTGCGGATAGTCGGCCCTGAGGCTGAGCCGCCAGGACAATGGCATCTCGACGCCGGCCCCGACCGCATAACCCAGCTTGAGCGCGTCGACCCTGCCGGTCTCTTCCGCATTGAAGGTGTCGGTGAAGGAAACGTCGGTCTGCAGCCGGGTTAATGCGGGGCCACCGGTGACGTAGAGCAGCCAGTCGTTAGGCGTAATGAATCCGATACGCGGCCGTGCGGTCAGCAACCAATTGGCATCGCCATAGGAGGTGACAAGGAAATCGTCGGCCCGGCCCGGATAGGGAAGCGCGCCGCTGCTCGCCGTGCCGAGGAGATGGACAGCCTGCAGGTCGGCCTCGACCCCGACAAGCAGATTGCCAAAGCGCCAGTCGTATCCACCTTCGATTCCGCCGACGAAGCCCGTCCGCTTGATCGTCTGCGCGCCGCCCGCGGTGACGGCCGCCGCCTGGGTCTGCACCCAGGTAGTCACCCGCAACAGTCGATGTGCGTGAGTCGTACCGACCCAACGCGGCCAGCGACGAAGCCGGCGTAGACACCGTTCCAACTGTGCGGGCCAGGGCCGGAGACGGCCGGATCGCCCGCGTGGGCTGAACCAGCGCTCGCCAGCGCCGCGATGGCGGCGCTGAGCAGCAGATGCTTCTTCACGGGTTCACCGGCATTGCGAAGCCGTTACTGCCGCGCAGGGCAAAGCCGGGCCCGCTGCCGCAAGCCGTGCGGACCCAGAAGTGCTCGCCGATAGGCAAGGATTGCCTCACTGCAAATTTTCCGTCACCCCAATGCCGAAACGGTGGCATGGATGCATGAGTCCGAGTGTGCTCACCGCGCAACGGTCAAAAGTTTTCCACGGCGCGAGCGTGGGTTGGCGCCGAAGCCTGCACCCCTAAATCAAGAGTTGCGGCTCTGCCCAAACCGGTGTTTTCTTCACCTCGCGATCGTTTTGCAGCGAGAGGTTGCGCGTAGGGGCGGCGATGACTTCGGACGACGGCGCGTTGCGGCTCCTGGTCAAGGGGCGCGGGATCGGGGCGGCGGGCAAGCTCGGCCTCGGGATTGCGGCGGCCGCCTACACGGTTGAGCCGCTGTTTCGCAGCATCGGGAAGGGCGGGCGCAACGGCGCCGGCCTCGGCGTCGCGGGCGCAGGCCCTGACGCGGGCGACGAGTGGTCGATCGTCACCCTCGATGCGCCGTACGAAGTCGGCGCGGCGTGGGACGCGTGCCACGCCTTCGTGGCGCAGAGCGGCGGCAAGGCCACGTTCGCCGAGCCCGATCTGCTGCAGCGGTGGGCCGTTCCGCTTCCAGCCGATGGCACATCGCTGGGGGCGGTGCGGACCGGCGATCCGCATCCGCAGAGCAGCGACTATCCCGTTGGCACCGACAATTTCTGGTTCCGCGACGCGGCGCATGGGCAGTTCGCGGACGCTGCCGTACAACTGCCCGATCCGGGCGCAGGCCAGCGCGTGCGCATCGCGCATGTCGACACCGGCTACGATCCAGATCACAAGACCTGCCCGGTCCATATCGGCGCGGAGCAGCGCAATTTCGTCGACGCGGCCGCGCCCAACGACGCGCGCGACCAGTCGACCGGCATGTTCAACAATTTCAGCCACGGCACCGGGACATTGAGCATCCTGGCCGGCGCGGCGGTCGCGCCCGGCCAGGGTTTTGGTTGCGCGCCCTTTGCCGAGATCATCCCGATCCGGGTGGCCAACCGGGTCATCCTGTTTCGCAACAGCGCCATCGCGCAGGCGTTCGATTATGTGCACCAGCTTTGCCAGACCGAGGCGACACGCGTGCACGTCGTCACCATGAGCATGGGCGGCTACCCGGCGGCGGCGTGGGCGGCGGGCATCAATGCGCTCTACGAGGCGGGCGTGGTCGTCGTCACGGCGGCGGGCAACACCTACGGCAACAATCCATCGCATTTCATCGTCTACCCGGCGCGCTTCGATCGCGTGATCGCGGCGTGCGGCATCATGGCGAACGGCAAGCCCTATGCGGATCTCGACGCCAAGCTGATGGCCGGCGATTACGGGCCCGACAGCAAGATGGCGGGGGCGATCGCGGCCTATACGCCCAACATTCCGTGGGCGCGGTTCGGCGAGGAGACGGTGGTCGACTTCGACGGCCTCGGCACCTCGGCGGCCACGCCGCAGGTCGCGGCCACCGCGGCGCTGTGGATTCAAAAGAACCGCGCCGCCTATGACGGTTTTGCCGAACCGTGGATGCGGGTCGAAGCCGTGCGCCACGCCCTGTTCACGGGCGCCGACTATAATCAGGAGCTGAAGGCCCATCTCGGGGCCGGGCGGTTGCGCGCCCAGGCGACGCTGGACGTGCCGCCGCCGCAAGCCGCGACGCTGACGCGCCAACCGGAGGCCGACGCGAGCAACGCGGCCTTTCATATTTTGTTCGGCCTTGCGGCTGCGGCGCCGCAGAGCAAGCCGGACAGCGCCGCCATGATCGAGCTCGAGCTGCGCCAGGCGCTTGTCGCGAGTGGGCTCGAGGAGCAGCTCGCCCAGGCCGCGACGCCGCAGGAGCGGACCCGCGTCCTCGACCAGCTCATGTCGTCGCGCCTGCTGTCGCAGCCGCTGCGGGCGGCGCTGGGCGATCACCCGTCCGCGCCGGCACCGGTGTCGTCGGTCGCGACCGTCGGCGACATCGGGGAGCGCAACAAGAAGCAGCATCTTCGGCTCGCGGAGGCACCCCCGCTGCCGCGGCCGCCGCGCCGGCGGCTGCGGATCTATGCCGCCGATCCTGCCCGCGAGACCGATGTCACCGACTATGTGGTGAACGAGGCGACCCTCGAGGTCCGCTGGGAAGACGACCTGCGGCCGGGGCCGATCGGCGAATATCTCGAGGTGGTCGACGTCGACCCATCGAGCAATTGCTGTTATGCGCCGGTCAATCTCAATCACCCGTATGTGCTCGCCGAGGACGGCCTCTCGCCGTCGGAATCCAACCCGCAATTCCATCAGCAGATGGTCTATGCGGTGGCGATGACCACGATCGAGCGCTTCGAGCATGCGCTCGGCCGCCGCGCGCTATGGGCGCAGCGCCTGGTACGGGACGATACCGGCAACACCATTCGGGGCGACTACATGCAGCGCCTGCGCATCTACCCGCATGCGCTGCGCGAGGCGAATGCCTATTACAGCTGCGATCACATGGCGCTGCTGCTCGGCTACTTCCGTTCGGAAGACAGCGCGGATGGCACCATGCTGCCGGGCTCGCAGGTCTTCTGCGCGGTGTCGCACGATATCGTCGCGCACGAGACGACCCATGCGCTGCTCGACGGACTGCATCCGCGCTACCAGGAAGCCACCAACCCGGACATGCTGGCGTTCCACGAAGCGTTCGCCGACCTGGTGGCGCTGTTTCAGCATTTCTCCATGCCGGAGTCACTGCTGCACGCGATCAAACAGGCGAGCGGCAAGGTCATGGAGAAAAATTCGCTGGGCGAGCTCGCCCAGCAGTTCGGCTCGGCCAGCGGCATGCACGGCGCGTTGCGCAGCTTCATCGGCCAGGCGGCCCGCGGCGATTATAAGAAATTCCAGGGTCAGCCCGATCCGCACCTGCTCGGCGCCGTGCTCGTCTCGGCGGTGTTCGCGGCGTTCGACACGGTCTACCGCGCGCGCACGGCCGACCTGATCCGGCTCGCCACCGGCGGCAGCGGAATCCTTCCGCAGGGCGCGATCTCGGACGACCTCGCGCAGCGGCTTGCCGACGAAGCCGCGAAGGTCGCGAACCAGATCCTCAACATGTGCATCCGCGCGCTCGACTACTGTCCGCCGGTCGACCTCACGTTCGGGGATTATCTGCGCGCCATCATCACGGCGGATCGCGACCTCGTGCCGGACGACGATCGCGGCTATCGCGTCGCGTTCATCGCGGCCTTCCGCGACCGCGGCATTTTTCCGCTCAGCGTCGCGCATCTCGCGGAGGACAGCCTGGTGTGGGAGACGCCGCAGCTCGTCCCCGAGGAGCAGGCGGAGATCAAGAAGGCGGTCGAAACGCTCGATCTCGATTGGAACCTGAACACCGACCGCCGCTCGGCTTATGCGTACTCGCAGGAGAACGCCCGGAAGGTGTGGAAGTGGCTGACCGACCGGCCGAGCCTTCTGGCCGTGCTGGGCTTCGAGCCGGCGCAGAAGGACGTGACCATCGGCGGCATGACCGGCGAGCTGCGCGGGATCGAGATCCACTCGGTGCGTCCCTCGCGGCGCACGGCGCCCGACGGCACCAGCCTCGCGATGCTGGTGGTGGAGATCACGCAGACGTTCCGGCGCGACCCCGATCACGCGCGCTATCGCGGCGGCTGCACCGTGCTGGTCGATCTCGCCGACAACCAGGCCAAGTATATCGTCCGCAAGCGCCTGAGGGGCAGCACGGGCGTGGAGACGCAACAGAAGGCGCGCGCGATCGCAGCCGAGCAGGCGGCGGCGATCGGGTTGCGATATGCCGAACCCGGCTCCTCGGACCGCGCCGAGACTTTTGCCCTGCTGCACCGGTTCCCGTCCGGAGACATCGACCATGAAAGCCAGCAAGACGGGTAGGGCGCGCAAGCCTTCCCCGCCAAAACGCAGCAACGCTGCTGCGGCGACCGCGCAGCCGAAGGGCGCCGCGGCCTCGGTCGCGCCGCCGCCGGCAAGTGCTGCCGAGCCGTGGCCAACACCGCGCACGGCCGCGCCGGCGGGCCCGCGCGCGCGCATCCGCGTCTATCGGCACGGCCTCGGCGACTGCATCCTGATCCGCCTGCGACGCCGGGACGGCAGCGACTACACGATCATGATCGACTGCGGCGTCGCGATGGCGCAGCCGAACGGCGCCGATGGAATGAAGAAAGTGGTCAAGGACGTCGTTGCGACGACCGGCGGAAAGGTCGACGTCCTGGCGGTGACGCATCAGCACTGGGATCACGTCTCCGGCTTCACCCAGGCCGAGGACGAGTTCAAGAATCTCAGCGTCGGCGAGGTGTGGGTCGCATGGACCGAGGACCCGAACGATCCGCTGGCCAAGTCGCTGCAGGCGGATCACGCGAGCGCGATGGCGGTGCTGGGCAGGAGCGCACAGCGGATGGCCGCCGCGGGCCGGCCCGACCGTGCCGACGAGATCCTCAACACGCTGGGCGTCGCCGGCGCATCCGGGGACAAGACCAAGGTCGCGTTCGACAAGGCCAAGAGCATGGGCAAGGCGCCGCCACGTTACTGGCAGCCGGACGCGACGCAGCAGGCGCCGGCGCAGCAGACCGCGCCGATCGCGCTCGGCGATCCCGACGTCACGATCTACGCGCTCGGGCCGCCCTATGACGCCAAGGCCATTCGCAACACCTTGCCGTCGGCGAGCGACCCGGAGACCTATGCGTTCAAATTCGACGGCGGCAACGCCATGCCGCCGAATGTGCTGACGGCTTTGACGTGCCCCGACGGTCCGTCGCCGCCATTCGCGCATACGGTGACGATCCCGATGGAGAGCGCGCGCGGAATGCCGTTCTTCCTGGAAAATTACTGGGGAAGCGAGGGCGAGAACTGGCGGCGCATCGACGCGGAATGGCTCGGCGCGGCCGACCAGCTCGCGCTGGCGATGCAGAGCGCGACCAACAACACGAGCCTGGTGCTGGCGATCGAGCTCGCGGGCGGCGACGTGCTGTTGTTCGCCGGCGATGCCCAGGTCGGCAACTGGGAATCGTGGCAGGCGCGCACCTGGACGGTCAATGGCCGCACCGTGACGGGGCCCGATCTGCTCAAGCGCGCGATCTTTTACAAGGTCGGGCATCATGGCAGTCATAATGCCACGCTGCGCCAGCACGGCCTCGAGATGATGAGCGCGCTGAAAACCGCGATCATCCCCGTAGACCATGCGGTCGCGCTAAAAATGCGCTGGGGCGCGATGCCGCTCGACGCGCTGGTGACGGCGCTCGACGGCCGCACCAGCCACCGCAGCCTGCGGACAGATGTCACGCCGGCGGCGACCGATGGGGTCGAGGTCACGGATCTGTATTATGAGGTTACGGTGTGAGAGAGGCGCGACCGCCGTTGTTCGCGCAAGGGCGAGAGCATGCCCACATTTGCGGACGAGTTAGGTGAGCACCGAGATGGCGAATTCTACCCTCCCGCCCGTTGGCGGGGAGGGTCGAGCGAAGCGGCGAAGCTGCGTAGCGAGGGGTGAGGGCACTATACTTGCTCGGAATTCCAATAAACGTGCCAAGCGTTCGCGCGGAGCAAGCGGCGCCCCCACTCGCTGCGCTCTCGGGGGGAGGGGGAGCCGCGAGGCACTGCCTGAAACTTCACGCGCTCTTCTGTATCGGCGGAGCGAGCGCGGCGGCATTGCGGGTCGACATTTCGACGACCAGGCTGTCGAGCTCCGGCTCCATCGTGGCGCTGATCACCGGCGCCTCCGGCAGCCTTTCGCCGGGCTCGTACCACGGCGGCACCGCCTTGGTGCCCTTCTCGAGCGCGTGGGCGATCAATTTTCCGATCTCCTCGCCATGCAGCGGCACGAGGTTCTTGTCGTCGTCCCGCCGGTAAAGCTGAGGACAGAAGTAGACCGCATGAATCCGCGGGTCATAATCCTCGACGACGAGGAAATGCTGCGGGCGCAAAAACATGTCGCGCTTGATCACGACCTTGCGCTCGAGCGTCGCACGCGCCACCCGCAGCCGATCCGGCGATGAGCCGACGATCGTCCCAGCCTCGAGCAGGATGATCCAGTCCTTGCTGCTGGCGTTGTCGGCGTGAATGGGAATGAGGTGACGGGGCAGCTTTCTGTCTTGCAGTTGCATGAGGCTCCTCCGCGGGGACGATGCTTCCTCCTCATCCGTGTGACGATGA
>DASXCK010000489.1:0-51713 GCA_036491235.1 Xanthobacteraceae bacterium
CGAGGGCGTGTTCACCGGCGTGAAGCTCTATCCCGCCAACGCCACGACCAACTCGGCGGCCGGCGTCACCGACTATCGCAAGATCAAGCCCGTGCTGGCGCGCATGGAAAAGATCGGCATGCGCTTCCTCATGCACGGCGAGGACGTCGATCCCTCAGTCGACATCTTCGATCGCGAGGCCTCGTTCCTCGACAAGTACCTCGCGCCATGGACGCGCGAGTTTCCCGGCCTCAAGATGATCCTCGAGCACCTGTCGTCGAAGGAAGGCGTCGACTTCGTGCGCGCGCATGGCGGCCAAATCGGCGGCACGATCACGCCCTATCATATGGAGCTCACCCGCACCGACTGGTTCGGCTGGGGACTGAAGCCCTACATGTATGTGATGCCCGTCATCAAGACCGAGCGCGACCGCCAGGCACTGCGCAAGGCCGCGACCTCGGGCGAGGCCTGCTACTTCCTCGGCACCGACTCGGCGCCGCATCCGGTCGTCAAGAAGCTCGCGCTCAACGGCATCCCGGGCATCTTCAATGCGCCGGTCGCGATGGCGAGTTACGCCAAGACGTTCGAGGAGGAAGATGCGCTCGACAAGCTCGAGAAGTTCGCCTCGCTCAATGGGCCGGCGCATTACGGCCTGCCGCCGAACGACGAGACCATCACGCTCGAGAAGAAGCCGTGGGTGCCGCCCGAGGAAGTGAAGGTGGCAGGGCCCGACGAGCGGGCCCTGATCTACCGCGGCGGCGAGACGCTGCAATGGCAGGTGGTTTCGTAATCGCAGGGTAGTCAAAGGCGCGCGTAGCGCGCTGCCCACGCTGTCTCGTGAAGGTGGGCACGGTGCTTCGCACCTTGCCCACCCTACGAAACACTAACCCCTCTTACTTATTCGGCAGCGGCTGGAACTGAGTGCTGATCTTCGACACGGTCCAGTGCTTGACCTGGGCAGCCCACGCCGAGTCGACCGCGATGTTGGCCGGATTACCGGTACCGACGCGCAGATCGAGCGCGAGGTTGGTCACGTAGACCGTCTTCTTGTCGCGGCTGAAGCCGGGGCTTGCCGGGAACAGCAGCCCCTTGGGCGTGCCGTCGTCGACCAACCCCTCGAAATCGCCGAGCTTGGCGATGACCTTGCCGGTCGGGTCGACCACCACGATCTCGTCCGACTGATTGGCGCAGACCCAGAGATTGTCGTGATCGTCGATGATCAGCCCGTCGGCGCCGTTGACGCTGTTGGTGAAGACCGCCGGAGCGCCAGCCGTCAGGGGCGATCCGCTCACCGGGATCTGCAGGATCGTGTCATTGCCGGTGTTGGCGACGAACAGGATGTTCTGCGCCTTGTTGAAGGCGAGGCCATTGGCGCCGAACGGCGGGTCACCGGCGGTCTTCAGCAGCGGATCCTGGACCCAGATCGTCGCCGTCCCGCCATTGGGACCCGTTCGCCAGATAGCACCGCCGAAGGAATCCGAGACGTAGACGTTGCCCATCTTGTCGAACGTCAGGCCATTGAGACCCGAGCCTGCGCCTGGACCGGAGATGAAGACGCTAGAGTTGCCGGTCTGCTTGTCGACGTTGAGCACCGTGCCGGCGCCGAAGTCGATCACCAGAAGCGCGTCGGTGTGCGGTTGGAAATTGACTCCCAAGAAGCCCTTGCCCGAGCCGGCATGGACGGTCAGCTTGCGCAACTGTTTGCCATTGTCGTTGAAGACAATGATCGTATTCGATCCGTCGAAGGTCGCGACGTAGACGTCCCCGTTCGATGGGTCGACCGCCAGGCCCTCCGGCAGCGTCGAGCCGGCCGGCAACACGGCGAAGAGCTGCGCCTGGTTGCGGTCGAACGCGGCCGCAGAATTGGGCTGCGACAGGAATGCTGCGAGACCCGCACAGAGCAATGTGGTGGCCTTCACGTACGCGGTGAACCTACTCATGACGTTCCCCTCTTTTTTGCGATGAATTCTTCCAAACAAACCCAGCTCCCGCCCCTCGCGAGCCGGGTGACTGCCCGGCGATGCTATACTCCTGACTTGCAGCATTGAAGTACCTGACGGACCGTGCGGCCGGCCGGCCCTGTCGCCCCCCTGCAGGATACGGTTCGTCGTAGCGGATGGATGTGATGTCGCCCGCACGGCCGCGCCCATGCCGGCGCCGCGGCACCTATCCACACGCCGGCTTGAGCGGCCCGGACATTGCGGGCAGAGTTGGTCGATGAGCCACGCACGGGGATGCCATGACCGCCATCCAGGCTGATTCCATCGCCGCCGCTTCGGTCGGCAGCAATGCGCGCAAGGCACTGGCGGCCTCCGCGATCGGCTACGCGATGGACGGCTTCGATCTGCTCATCCTCGGCTTCATGCTGCGGGCGATCTCGGCCGACCTGCATCTCACGCCGCCGCAGGCCGGGTCGCTGGTGACCTGGACGCTGGTCGGCGCCGTCGTGGGCGGCATACTGTTCGGCATCCTGAGCGACTATTACGGCCGCGTGCGCGTGCTCACCTGGACCATCCTGCTGTTTGCCGTCTTCACCGGCCTCGGCGCCGTGGCGCAGGGATACTGGGACCTGCTGTTCTACCGCACGATCGCGGGCCTCGGCCTGGGCGGCGAGTTCGGCATCGGCATGGCGCTCGTCGCCGAGGCATGGCCGGCGCCGCTACGCGCGCGCGGCTGCGCCTATGTGGCGCTGGGCTGGCAGGCCGGCGTGCTGGTCGCGGCACTCGCGACGCCGCTGCTGCTGCCGCTGGTCGGCTGGCGCGGCATGTTTCTGGTCGGCCTTGTACCGGGGGTCATCGCGTTCGTGGTGCGTCTCTATGCCGGCGAGCCGGGAATCTTCCTCGAGCGCGCTGCGACGACCCGCGGCCGCGTGCCGCTGGGCCTTCTGGTGAAGGACGCCGCGACCACCAAGATCAGCGCCGCCATGCTGATCCTCTGCGCAGTACAAAATTTCGGTTACTACGGCCTGATGATCTGGCTGCCGAGCTACCTGTCGTCGCGCTTCGGCTACACGCTCACCCAGTCGGCGCTGTGGACGGCGGTGACGGTCCTCGGCATGGCGTTCGGCATCTGGGCGTTTGGCCAGTTCGCCGATCGGGTGGGGCGGCGGCCGGCGCTTCTCACCTTCCAGGTCGGCGCCTTCGTCATGGTGCTGGTCTATTCGCAACTCACCGGCTCGACCGCGCTGCTGATCGGCGGCGCCGTCATGGGCATCTTCGTCAACGGCATGCTCGGCGGCTACGGCGCGCTGCTGTCCGAATTCTATCCGACCGAGGCGCGGGCGACCGCCGAGAACGTGCTGTTCAATCTCGGCCGCGGCGTCGGCGGCTTCGGTCCGTTCGTGGTCGGCGCGCTGGCGAGCACCTATTCGTTCACGGTCGCGATCGCGCTGCTCGCGATCATCTACCTGATCGACTTCATCGCGACCGTTTTCCTGATTCCCGAGCGCAAGGGCGCCCCGCTGCAGTAGCCGCGCGCTATCGGCAGAAGACATTCTACATTTCTGGTCGCAATTCTCTGCACGACCGATCGTCAGTTGGCCCGCCGCGTTTTTATATCGGCGAGCCAGGCATCGGACCGCACCAACTCCTGAAACTGCTCGTTGATCACGGCGAAGGACACGGTGAATCCGTCGGGAGTCACGCGTGTGAGAATGCGCGTCGCGAGGTCCACGCTCAGCTCTATCCGGGATTCGGCCAGCGGATAAACGACTCTCGCGCTTGGATCGGTGCGCTGCCGCTGAACGGCCGCAGTCACCATCTGGGGCAGCGTCATGACAAGCCTGCTGAGCACGGTGGTCGGAAAAGTCGGCCGAAACGAACGACCAGTATCGTCCTCCGCGATCAGGCTGATTGACGTGCCGTCTCCCCAGTTTCGAAGCGAGCAAGGCCCTTGATGCTGATGGAGGTATTCATGGGGACACGCCGAACCGTTGCCGGCACGAACTCTGTGATCCCTCTGCCTTGCAAAAACTCCGGTTCTTGCTTTCGAACTCAAAAATGAAGTGCGTGCATGCCGGATGCGGCAGCAAGAAGCGGAGTTCGTGTCGGCCATCCGCGGGCTACTCCGTGCACGTCACTCACGCATGCGAGTGACGGACACCTGTTCAACGGAGGCTACTCGGATGAGCAAAGAGGAAGACAACAAGGCGATCGTCGGTCGCTGGTTCACGCATTTCTGGGGCAAGACCTGCGACCTGTCGATTGTCGACGACCTCGCGGCGCCGGACATGTTGCTGCAGTATTCGCTGCACGCGCCGCGCCGCGGCCGCGACGACATCAAGGCCTTCATGACGGATTTCCGCGCGGCGTTTCCCGACCTCAACTTTTGGGGCACCGCCGATCTGATAGCCGAGGACGACTACGTGGTCGGCCGCTGGGCAGGCGGCGGCACGCATGCCGGCGCGGCATTCGGCGATTTCCTGATCGGCAGGCTCCCGGCCGCTACGGGGCGCAAGATGCATTTCACCGGCATGACGGTCCTTCGCGTCCAGAGCGGTAAGATCGTCGAGGAGATCGGCCTCGATGACGGCGTGACCGCGCTCATGCAGCTCGGTCTTCTCAAGAAGGCGGCCTGACGAGGCAAGCCGCATCGTCCAGCGATGACGGCCGGGATACGAGGCCCGCGCCTCCAACGCGCGGGCCTTTTCATGCGAAATGAGTGCGCTTTTGGTCGCCAGTGCGCGCTCCCCGCGCGACTCAAATTATGGGTGCACGATTTAGTTCGTTGTTGCGTGCATCTGGCACTTTTCCTATGGCTGAAATTCTAGTCTGCGGGAGTTGCGCCCAGCCTTCCCGACAGTTCTGCCAATAAACGCGGCCCGCCGGACAGTGGTCACCACGGCAGCGGGCGTTGTAAATCGCTTGTATTTTACAAGCCGAGCGACCTGGACCGAACGCCTCCCTTGAGACACTGAACCACTTGCAACCGAGCGGGGCCCGAGGGTGTCCATCCGGTTGGTCGACGGTGGTCATGCGTGATCCTCGCGGCGGGGAAACCGCGCCCGCATTGTGTCGCGGCGCGCGGCCAAAAGTTTCACGGCCTCGGCCGCCGCGCGGCCGGTCGACGTCCGCTCACGCCCAGCGCAACCGGGCGAGGATCGCACAGCCCATCACCCAGTCCTTGTCCTCCTCGCCGAGGAAATCGAGCGTCTCGGTGAAGTGGGTAATGCGCTGGCGATAGGTCGCCTTGGCAAAGGAGTTGGTCATGTCGGTGCCCCAATGGCAGCGCTCGCGGCCGAATGCCTCGAACACGCGCTTGAGGTGGGGCTTCATGTCAGCGAACGGATAGGGCTCTTCCGAGATGCCCGGCGATCCCGACAGTTTGCACGACACGTTCGGATGTTTGGCGAGCGCGGCGGTCTGCTCGATCGCGGCCGCGATCCCGATGGTCTTCTTGAGCTCGCCGCTGAGGTTCATGTGATCGATGATCAGCGTGAGGCCGGGGTAGCGCTCGGCGACGCGGGCGAGCGCAGGTCCCTGCCCGGGGGCGAACACCATCACGGGCAGGTTGGCCTTCTCGGCGGCAGCCCAGAACCAGTCCGCCGTGCCGTCGGCGAGCCATGACGACATCTGCCCGTTGAACAGGGCGCGGATGCCGAGCATGCCGGGTTGCTCGCGCCATGCCGGGACGAGGTTCGCCGATTCGGGCTTTTCCAGCGGGATGCGGCCCATGACGTGGAAGCGTTGCGGATAGCGGCGCGCCGCCTCGAGCGCGTAGTCGTTGCGGTCACCCGGCCATGACGGCGGGACCACGACGACGCGATCGACGCCCGCCTCGTCCATCAACGGCAGAAGCCTCTCGATGGTGAAGGGCTCGGGCAATTGCGGCTTGCGCCCCGGCACCCATTTCCAGTCCGGCGTCTCCGCCTTCCAGAGATGCACCTGCGCGTCGACGATCACTCGCTTATGCGCCGGGCCGCCTGTCTGTGCCCTCGCGTGCTGCCGTGCCGCGAGTGCGACACCGGCGCCGGCCGCGCCACTGAGAAGGCCGCGACGTGACAGCATGGGCATCCTCCTGCGATGTGGTGGCCCATTCTGCCGCGCCGAGGGCGCGCGCTCAACGCCGATCCGGCATGCCGTCGGCGCGCCTTGACCACGGTCGGGTCACCGCCCACGATGATCGCAGCGGTAAGCGCCGGGTGCTTGCGTCGGCGCGGGA
The DNA here is from genome assembly GCA_036491235.1 of Xanthobacteraceae bacterium. Classification (GTDB taxonomy): domain Bacteria; phylum Pseudomonadota; class Alphaproteobacteria; order Rhizobiales; family Xanthobacteraceae; genus JAVDCA01. Next base: position 6,139 of record DASXCK010000489.1, read on the forward strand.
GGAAGGAATAATGAAGCCAATGATGAAACGCGTGTTGGGCGTCCTGTTGGGCTTTTGTGTCGGAACCGGCGCCGCCCAAGCCGTTGAGCCGAACGCCGATCCGGTGACCGAATATCTCGCGCGCGCCAAGGCCGCCGCCGAGTTCGACTTCCCCGGCACGCTGGTGCGCGTGTGCGTCGCGCCGCAGACCGCGCCTGGGCCCGACGTGGCGCCCCCTCCCCCGCCGCCGCGCGACACCTGGTACACCGATCCCGCAAAAGTTTTCGACAATCTCTACTTCGTCGGCACCAAGATCCATTCGTCGTGGGCGCTCACCACGAGCGAGGGCATCATCCTGATCGATACGCTCTATGACTACGCCGCCGATGAGGCGATCGTCGGGGGCCTGAAGAAGCTCGGCCTCGATCCGGCTTCGGTGAAATACGTCATCGTCAGCCACGGCCACCTCGATCACGTGGGCGGCGCCAAGCTGATGCAGGACCGCGGCGCGCGCATCATCATGGGCGGACCGGACTGGGACATGATCGAGCACCAGATGCACCGCTTCCCGAACGGCAAGCCCAAGCGCGACATCGTGGCGACCGATGGCCAGAAGATCATGCTCGGCGACACCTCGGTGACGATCGTGGCCACGCCCGGTCACACGCCCGGCACGCTATCGATGATTTTCCAGGTGAAGGACCACGGCAAGCCGCTGACCGTCGCCTACAACGGCGGCACCGCGTTCAATTTCCCCAACGACGTGCCGCACTTCGACACCTACATCGCGTCGCAGCGCAAGATGGCGAAAGCCGCAGCCGATGCCGGCGCCACCATCCTGTTGACCAACCATTCCGAGTTCGACAATGCCGTCACCAAGGTCAAGATGCTGGCGGCGCGCAAGCCGGGCGAGCCGTCGCCGTTCGAGATCGGCGCCGACGCGGTTGGGCGCTATTTCAAGGTCACGGAGACGTGTGCCGAGCTCGCGCGATGGAGGCTGCAGCACGCGGCGAAGTAGCCTTTCCTCCCCGTCACCCTGAGGCGGCCGCGCGCAGCGCGGCCCTCGAAGGGCGACGGCCGATGCGGTGCAACGCGCTCGTGGCGCCGCCGAGGCCGATCATCCTTCGAGGCTCGCTTCGCTCCCACCTCGGGATGACGGCCTGTGGAGCTTTGCGCAAGATGCAGTCGAATGGGCGCTGAGCTCTCGGCTCCTCACCCCGCCGCGTCGTCCTTGCCCTGGCTCAGCACGATCCGCCCGCGGGCGCGGCGGTCGCGGATGTCGGCGAGCGCGGTCACGAAATCGGTGATCGCCAAAACCGTGGTGGGCGCCGGCTTGATCTTGCCGGCTTCGTAGAGGCCGAAGATCTCCGCAAAGCATGCCGCCATCTGGCCCGGCATGCGCTTGCGATAGTCGCTGACCTGCAGCCCGGTCACCTCGATGTTCTTCACCAGGAGATAGTTCGCGCGGATGGTCGGGATCCGACCGGCCGCGAAGCCGATGATCACCATGCGGCCGCGCCACGCGAGCGCGCGGATCGCGGCGTCGAAAATGTCGGCCCCAAGCGGATCGAGGATGATGTCGGCGCCGCGGTTCTTGGTCGCCTCGTGAACCTGGGCTCGCAAGTTGTCGTAAAGGTTGGACCGCGACAGATCGATCACGACGTCGGCGCCGGCGTCGCGCGCGATGTCGGCCTTGTCCCAGCTCGACACGCCGGCAAGCACCCGGGCGCCCATTGCCTTGGCGAGCTGCACGGCCGCGAGGCCGACGCCGCCGGTCGCGCCCAGCACCAGCACGGCGTCACCGTGCTGGTAGCGCGCGCGGTCGCGCAGCGCGAACCACGCGGTGTCATAGGCGAGCGCCATCGCGGCGGCGGTGACGAACGGCATCCGATCAGGCAGCCGATAACACTGCGACTCCGGAACTGCGACGAACTCGGCGTAGCCCCCCTGCTCCGCCATCGTGAGCACACGGTCGCCGACCTTGAACTGCTTCACGGCCACGCCGGTCTCGACGACGACGCCGGTCGGCAGCTTGCCGGGCACGAACGGCAGCTCGGGCAGGAACTGGTACTGGCCGCCGATGACGAGGAGATCGACGAAGTTCGCGGCGGTCGCGTGGATTTCCACCAGGACGTCATGCGGCCCAGGCACCGGCTTCGGAAACTCGCCGTACTCGACCTCCTCGACCGGGCCGAATTCGCGCACGATCACGGCGCGCATGATGTTGCTGCCCTCGCTCATCCGCGCGCCGCCTTGCCGGCGGCCGCCCGCACCGGCTGCGGCGCTGCACGGCCCTGCGCGATCGCCTCGACGATGTCGCGTTTGCGGATCTTGCCGCTCGGCGTGAGCGGTATCTGGTCGAGGTCGAGGAAATATTCCGGCATATCGTATTTCGAGAGTCCCTGGGCATCGAGATGCATGAGCATCTCGCCAGCGTCAACTTGTGCACCTGCACGCCGCATGACGGCAAGACAGACCTTCTCGCCAAGCCGCGCGTCCGCAACCGGAACTGCGGCGACGCGCTCGACCGCAGGGTGGCGCATCGCGAGGTCCTCGATCCGCGCCGGATAGATATTGTGCCCGCCGCGGATGATCACGTCCTTCTTGCGTCCGGTGACGCGCAGATAGCCGCGTTCGTCGACCCAGCCAAGATCGCCGGTCATGAACCAGCCATGCGCATTGAACGAGGCTTCGGTCGCCGCCTGGTCATCGAAATAGCCGAGCATCAGGCTGGCACCGCGCCCGCCGATCTGCCCGACCTCGCCGGTCGGAGCCTCGGTGTCGGGATCGTCGCTGCGCCAGATCTTGAGTTCATAGCCGGGACACGCCTTCCCGCTCGTCTCGACGATGAGCTGGGCGTCGTCGGTGGGCAGCGTGTACTGGTGCGAGCAGGTCTCCGTCATGCCGTAACCGCTCTGCGGCATCACGCCATGTGCGATGAGCTGCGCCACCACCTCGCGCGGCGCCGCGGCGCCCGAGATGCGGAAACCCTTGAGCCGTCCGATGCCGGCAAGCTTGCGCTCGCGCAACTCGCGCAGGAGATCTATCGCGTGCGTCGGCACGCCGACCAAAAAGCTCGCGCCCGTCTCGATGACGCGGTCGATCAGGTTCGCACCGCGCGGCAGGTCGTGGATCACCAGCTCGCCGCCGGCCGCCAGCGCCATCACCATGGCGCCAAAGCCGAGATTGTGGCTGAGCGGGCTCAGCGAATAGACGACCGAGCCGTCGTCGATGCTCCAGTCCGCCGCGATCGCGCGCGCATTGGCGAGCAGCGTGTTGTCGCTGTGCATCACGCCCTTCGGCGCGCCGGTCGTTCCCGACGTGAAGGCGAGATAGACGATCTGGTTGGGATCGGTCTTTACGTCGCCGTCGTCGTGCCCGGGCATAGCCGTTCGAAGAACGGCATCGCGTCGCTCGCCTATCTCCCGGCCATCGACGTCTTGGGCCGAGGACGAAGACGTGGATGGCCGGAACGAGCCCGGCCATGACGGTTGGGAGTCATTCGGCGGCTCGAGTCGACAAACATGCTTCAGCGTGTCGATCCCACCGAGCTCGGCGAAGATATCGCGCCGATCCGCGTCGGCACCGTAACCGGCTTGCCCGATGAAGGCGGTCGCGCGGGTGCGGCGCAGGAGCTCGAGAATTTCGCCTGCCGTGTGGTCGCGGTGCAACGACGGGCAGCACACAAAGCCGTTGCGCGAGCAGGCGAGCAGCGCCGCCACGCTTTCGATCCGGCTCGGCAGCCACATGGCCACGCGCTCGCCCGGCTTGACGCCACGGGCCGCCAAATCGTTGGCCAACGCATCGACGGCGGCCACGAGCGTCGCGTATCCGACCCGCCGGAATCGATCGCGCAATGCAGGCCTGTCCGGCGTACGGCGGGCATGCTCGCGAGCCAGCGAATAGATCGTATCGTCGCGCCAGTGCCCGGCGGCGTAGTACCGCCTGATCAGCTCGGCGCTAAGCAACGTCAGAATGGTGTTGGTCATCGGCGAGGCGACCATACAGGTGAAGGCGCCCGGCGTGTCAAGCAGACGCTTTTCTTCTATGATGGTAGAGGGAAAGCCGTTATGTGATGAAGCATAAATTCCTTCCGCATCCTTCCCCGCGCAATTCCCTCCCCTGCCCCAAGGCATTCCATGAGCACCCTCGACACGCTGCTGGATGAACTCGTTACCGCCAACCGCATCCTCGCACGCGAGGAGGTGGTCGATTCCTTCGGCCATATCAGCGCGCGCCATCCGGAACGGCCCGACCGCTTCTGGCTCTCGCGGGCGCGGGCGCCGGACTGCATCGAGCGGGAGGACTTGATGGAATTCACCCTCGACGGCGAGCCTGTCGATGCGCGCGGGCGCAAGCCGTATCTCGAGCGCTTCATCCATGGCGCGATCTACGAATTGAAGCCTGACGTTCATACGGTCGTGCACAATCACTCCCCGAGCGTGATCCCGTTCGGCGTTACCGGCACCAAGATCAGGCCGCTCCTGCATACCTGCGCCTGCATGGGCCACGAGGTGCCGATCTGGGATTCGGGCGACAAGTTTGGCGACACCAACATGCTGGTGTCGGACATCGAGATGGGCCGCGACCTTGCGCGCCGCGTCGGCACCGGACGCACCGCGCTGCTGCGCGGGCATGGCTCGGTGGTGACCGGCCGCAGCATCCGCGAGGTCGTCTACATCGCGGTCTATCTCGAGCTCGGCGCGCGGCTACAGATGCAGGCGATGGCGATGGGAAACATCAAGTTTCTTACCGCCGGCGAGGTCGACAAGATCCTCGCCACCACCGGCGCGCCCGCGTTCGATCGTGCCTGGGAGAACTGGTGCCGCCGCGCCGGCCGCGAGCCGGGCGCCATGACGGGGGTGTAGTCACCCACTCCAGCGTCATTGCCCGCCCCCGATCAGGTCGGGGGTCAACTCCAGCGGGCAATCCAGTGTTCACGGGACATATGGAATAGATTTCGCGCCACCCTCGAGATGCTGCGAAGTGCCGGATGCCGCGCTTTCGCGGGGCATGACGGCCTCAATGTCAGAAAAGACCCGGCCGATCATCACCAGCACCGGGCCGGGCGGCAGCTCGGTAAGCCGGCCCGGCAGGTCGCCGATCGGCGCCGCGGCCACTATTTCATCCGGCCGCGTCGCCTTGACGATCGCGACCGCGGGCGTTGCGGGATCGAGGCCGTTGGCGATGCCGACGCGCGCCAGGTCGGCGAACGTGCGCGCCGGCATGTAGACGACGGTCGTCGCGACCGGGTCCGCGATGCTCTTCCAATCGATATCGCGCGGCAGCTGGCCGTCGGAGCCATGGCCGGTGACGTATTGCAGGCGGCGCGCCGTCGAGCGGTGGGTGAGCGAGACGCCGAGCCGGCTCGCGGCACCTTGCGCCGCCGTGATGCCGGGCACCACCTCGACCGCGAGGCCGGCCGCGCGGCACGCCGCGAGCTCCTCGCCGCCGCGACCGAAGATCAGCGGGTCGCCGCCCTTGAGCCGCACCACGCGCTTGCCGGCGCGCGCGAGTGCGATCATCAGGCGGTTGATCTCGTCCTGCTTGCAGGCCGGACCGTAGCCGGCCTTGCCGACCAGCATGCGCTTCGCCTCGCGCCGCGCAAAGTCGAGCACGCCGGGCGAGACGAGCTGATCGAACAGGATCACGTCGGCGGATTGCAGCGCGCGCACCGCGCGCAAGGTCAAGAGCTCGGGATCGCCCGGGCCCGCGCCGACCAGCGTGACCGAGCCGTGGTCGACGCGGTCGCCCTCGTGGTGCGCTGCGTCCATGAGCGCGTCGAAGTCCTGCGTCTCGGGCGCGCGGTCCGGATGGGCGACCGCCTCGCCGGTGAACAGCTGCCAGAAGCGCCGCCGGCCGCCGAACGAGAGACCCGACGTCTTCACCGCCCCGCGCCAGCGCCGCGCCGCCTCGGCCCAACGCGCGAAACCGAGGGGGATCATCGCCTCGATCTTGGCGCGAATCGCCTGCGCGAACACCGGCGCGGCGCCGTCGGTCGAGATGCCGACCACCAGCGGAGATCGGTTGACGATGGTGCCGAAGGAAAAATCGCTCAACGCGGGCCGGTCGACGACGTTGACCGTCACGCCCGCTGCCCGCGCGCGCGTCGCAAAGTCCGCGGCCGCCGCCTCGTCCTCGAACGCCCCGATCGCGAGCGCGGCGCCGGCAAAGTCGGCCGGCTCGATCGCGCGTCCATGCAGCGCGACGCTGTCCGCCTGCGCGGCCGCGATCACGTCGTCCGAGGCTTGCGCCGCATAGACGTCGACCTGCGCGCCGGCGGCCGACATGAGCTCGATCTTCCAGGCGGCGGCCGCATTGCCGCCCGCCACCACGACGCGTTTGCCGGCAAGCGCGAAAAACACCGGCAGCCGCGCCAGCGCCTGCATGCGCGGCGAGCTGACCTCAGACGGCGACGCGCTCATGAATGCTCCCTTGCACGATCCGCCTCAGCTCCGGCAGGCATGAGCCGCAGTTCGTTCCGGCCCGCAGCGCCGTGCCGATCTCGTCGACGTTCGCGGCCGCGCCGGAGCTCAGTGCCCGGCGTATCACATTGAGCCCAACGCCGAAACACGAGCAGACGATGGGCCCGGCCTCCGCCAGTCCGTCGGCCGACTTCGCCGACAACACCATTCGCCGCTGCGGCGGCGCAAGCGCATCCGCGGCGAACATCTCCCTGACGGCGTCCCATTGCGGTGCCGCCGCGGCCGGGCCGATGAACAGACAGCCCTCGAGCCGCCCGTGCGCGAAGGCCGCGACCCGATAAAGGCCCCGCGGCACATCGATATATTCGGCGAGTTCGACCGGTTCAACGCCCTGCCGCAGCAGCGCGCCGGCCGCCTGCCGCCACGCCTCGACCGGCGCATCGGTCGCCAGCAGATACCCCGTTCCGCCCACGACCGCGACGCGCGCCCACCAGGCGGATGCCGGCAGCGCAACGGGTTGGCGCGTCAGCGCAAAGCCGCGCGACGCGAAGGCGATCGGCGCAATCGCGGCCGGCGTCCCCTTGGCCTCCGGCTGGCCCGAATGCGGATCGGTCGCGGGCGCAACAAGGTCGCCGACGCGCGCGCACGAGGCGGTCGCATCGCTCCAATGGATTGGCGCGAACAGCGAGCCCGCCTGCTGGCCCGCGCTGACGACGACACGGAGCATTGCCGTGCCATGACCCGTCGTGATCCGCGCAAAGGAGCCCTCGACGAGGCCGTGTAGTTGCGCATCGGCCGGCGCGACCTCGACGAAGGGCTCGGGACAATGTAGCGCGATGCGCGGACTCATGCCGCTGCGGGTCATCGTGTGCCACTGGTCGCGCACGCGCCCGGTGTTGAGGCGGAGCGGAAACGCATCCGACACCGCCTCGCTCAGGCCCGGCGGCTCGACCGAGATGAAACGCGCCTTGCGGTCCGGCGTGAAGAAACCGCCCTCGGCAAAGAAGCGGCGCTGACGACGCGCCGCGTGGCCGCGCACCGGCCATTGTGTCGGATCGAGCGATTCGAATGCCGCGTCGGTGAGACCGGCGAGGCCGCCGAGATCGAAATCGCGCCGCCCCTCGTTCTCGAACGTCGAGAGCGCGGCATGCTCGCGAAAGATGTCGGCTACGCCGCGATACCGGAAAGACGGCGCGAATCCCATGCGCCGCGCCACCTGGCAGACGATCCACCAATCGGGCTTCACCTCGCCCGGCACCGGCAGGAAGGCGCGCTGGCGGGTGATACGCCGTTCCGAGTTCGTGACGGTGCCGTCTTTCTCGCCCCACGCGGCCGCGGGCAGCAGCACGTGGGCGCCAGCCGCGACGGTGTCATTGCGGCGCACGTTGTCGGAAACGACGAAGAGCTCGAGCTTGCGTAGCGCGTCACGCATGGCGCCTGCGCGTGGCAGCGACACCGCCGGATTGGTCGCCATCACCCACAGCGCCTTGATGCGCCCGGCCTCGACGGCTTCGAACATCTGCACGGCCTTGAGGCCTTCGTGCGTCGCAATGCGCGGCGCTTTCCAGAAGCGGCGCACGCGGTCGGTCTCGACGGGCGAAAAGCCCATGTGCGCGGCAAGCTGGTTGGCGAGGCCGCCGACCTCGCGTCCGCCCATCGCGTTCGGCTGGCCGGTGAGCGAGAACGGGCCCGTGCCGGGCTTGCCGAGACGGCCGGTGGCAAGATGGCAGTTGATGATGGCGTTCACCTTGTCGGTGCCCTGCGCCGACTGGTTCACGCCCTGCGAGTAGCACGTGACCGCGCGCGGCGTGGCGCGAAACCAACCGAAGAACGACACCACGTCAGTACGCGCGAGACCGGTTGCCCTGGCCGTGGCCTCCACATCGGGCGCGATCTCGCGGGCGCGCGCGATCGCCTGCGCGAAGCCCGTGGTGTGGTCCGCGATGAAGGCATCGTCGAGGGTTCCGGTCTCCGCGAGATGGACGAGCAGGCCGCAAAACAGCACGGTGTCGGTGCCCGGCCTGATGGGGAGAAACAGATCGGCGTCCTCGGCGGTCGCGGTGCGGCGCGGGTCGATCACCACGAGGCGGGCGCCGCGCTCGCGCTTGTTGGCCGCTATGCGGCGAAACAGCACCGGATGGCACCAAGCGGCGTTCGAGCCGACGAGCACGATGAGATCGGCCTCGTCGAGATCGGCATAGACGCCCGGTACCGTATCGGCGCCGAAGGCGCGGCGATGGCCCGCGACCGACGACGCCATGCACAGGCGCGAGTTGGTGTCCACGTTCGCGGAACCGATGAAACCCTTCATCAGCTTGTTGGCGACGTAGTAGTCTTCGGTGAGAAGCTGCCCGGAGAGATAGAACGCGACTGCATCGGGCCCATGCTGCTTGATGATCCGCCTGAAGCCGGTCGCGACCGCATCGAGCGCCGTCGCCCAATCCACCCGCGCCGGCGCACCGTCGCGCCGCACCATCGGATGCAGGAGCCGGTCGCCGAGCCCCAGCGTCTCGCCGAGCGCCATCCCCTTCGAGCACAACGCGCCGAAATTCGCCGGATGCATCGGATCGCCGGATATGTCGACGCCGCCGCCTTCGGCCGGTGTCGCGATGATGCCGCAGCCGACGCCGCAATACGCGCACGCCGTGCGTACGCCCTCGGCTGCGGCCATCAATACACGTCCTGCTGATAGCGGCCTTTGCGCTTGAGGTCGGCGACGAACGCGACCGCCTCATCGGTGGTGCGCACGCCGTGCTGGGCGGCGACATCCACCAGCGCGCACTCGACGTCCTTCGCCATGCGCTGGGCGTCGCCGCAGACGTAGACATGCGCGCCGTCCGCGAGCCAGGCCCACAGGTCGCGGCCGACTTGGCGCATGCGGTCCTGCACGTAGAATTTCTCGTCGGTGTCGCGCGACCAGGCGAGCGAGAGGCGCGTCAACACACCCCGTGCCTTCAGGCCGGCGAGTTCGTCGGCATAGAAGAAATCGTAGTCGGAGCGTTGATGGCCGAAGAACAGCCAGTTGCGGCCAGGCGCCATGGTGGCCATGCGCTCATGCAGGAATGCACGGAAGGGCGCAACGCCGGTGCCTGGCCCGATCATGATGATCGGCACCGCCGGATCGGCAGGCAGGCCGAAGGCATGCGCCTTCTGCACATAGACCTTCAGCTTCTGCCCTTCGCGTACACGCTCTGCCAGGAACGTCGACGCGACCCCGAGCCGGCGCCGGCGGGCGATCTCGTAGCGAACCGCGTCCACCGTGAGCGAAACGCGCTTGGGATCGACCCGCGGCGACGACGCGATCGAATAGAGCCGCGGCTGCAGCGGCTCGAGCGACTCGATGAAGGCTTCGGGATCGGGGCGCACGCCGGGGAATTTCTCGATCGCGGCCAGCACGTCGAGGGTCGCAGCATCGCGGTCCGGATCCTCGCCGCCCGCGAGCGCCTTCGCCTTCAGCCGCCGATCGCCGCCCGTGAGGTAGGAGAAGAGCTGAAACAGCATGTCGGGCGCCGGCGAAAGCGAGACGCCGTCGATCAGCACCTCGCGCAGCGTGCGTCCGCCGATGGGAAAATCGGCCGGCGCGCCGAGCGTGTAGATCACCGCATCGACCAGCGCCGGATCATTGGTGGGCGCAACGCCAAAGGAATCCCCGACCGTGTACGCGAGGCCCGTGCCGGAAAGGTCGATGTCGATGTGCCAGGTTTCCTTGTTCGAGCCCGGCTTGTTGAGCCGCGTGCGCTTGAGGAAGACGGCCTCGACCGGGTTGTCGCGCGACGTGCCGGGCGCTCGCCGCGGCGCTGGTGCCCGCACCGGCGCCGCATCGGGTGCACGCGCTTCCGCCGGCACTGCGGCGGGGGCAGCCGCGGGAGCGGCGGCGAACTCCTCGTCGAGCTTCTTGAGCATGCGCAGCGTGTCCTTGCCGCCGGGCACGCAGAGGTTCAGCCGCTCCTCTTTCTTCAGGAATAGCGCATTCGAATAGTCCTCGCACGAATAGCCGCACTGGCCGCAGTCCTGCTGGCCCATCGCGGCCATCATGCGCCGGCGCAGCGGTCGGCCATCGGCGAGCTTCATGCGCTCCAGCAGCGGGTTGGTCTGGTCGTGCCAGGGCGCCTCGCCGTCGTCGCCGTCGTCGAGCGGCCCCTTCGGGGCCGCCACGACGCCGGCCATGAGCTTTTCGCCTTCCTGGGGCGAGAGGGCCGTGACGCCGCCGTCGAGGCCGAGGTAGCCAGCAAAGAAGCCGTTGAGCCACGCGCGCTGCTCGGGCGAGAAAGGCGCCGTTTCGGGCAGCAATGAGGGGATCGGCGGCGGCAGCGTCTTGCTCATGCGACAGCCTCATCTTCCCCTCTCCCCTGTGGGGCGGAGAGGGTGGGGAGCGAAGCGAGCCGGGTGAGGGACGCTCGGAGTCCAATTGCTTGCTCCGAGGCCCCCTCACCACCGCGCTCTCCCCACGCAAGTCGGGCTTGCCCGACTTGCGCATGATTGATGCCGAAATCGGGCAGGCCCGATTTCGGATGGGGAGAGGGAGCGCGGGCGCCGCGCTCTGATTGCCTGATCACGATGCGGCCTCCGCGTCGAACAGGTCCTTGAGCGCCGCGACCTCATGACGACGGGCGAAGGCAAAAAACATCTCGCCCGGCCCAGCCCGATGCTTGAGGTAAGCGCGCAGCATGCGCTCGACCATCGCGGGGGCAATCTCGGCCTTGACGTCGCGATAGACTTCGCGCGCGAGCCCGGCGTCAGGTCCGAACCCGCCGCCGACCAGCATGTGATAGCCCTCGACCGTGTCGCCCTCGTCGGACACCGGCACCTTGCAGGCGAGGAGCCCGATGTCGCCGACATAGTGCTGGGCGCAAGAATGATGGCAGCCCGTCAGGTGGATATTGATCGGCTGATCGAGCGCGACGCGCGCCTCGCACCAGTGCGCGATCTCCTCGGCATGGCGCTTCGTGTCGGACGCCGCGAACTTGCAACCGACATTGCCGGTGCAGGCGACGAGTCCGGCCCGGATGGAGGTCGCCTGGGTGGTGAGGCCCAGCGCCTCGACCGCGGCCTGCGCGAGCGCCACGTTGTCGGCCGCGACGCCGGAGATCAGCAGGTTTTGCCAGACCGTGAGACGGATATCGCCGTCGCCGAGATCGGCCGCGATTTTGCCGACGCCGCGCATCTGGGCAACGGTGAGCTTGCCGACCGGCAGCACGACGCCGATCCAATGCAGCCCCGCCTGCTTCTGCGCGTGCACGCCGACATGGGCGCCGCGATCGTACCGCGGGCGCGGCTTGATCGCCACGGCGGGCACACGCGCAAACTTGCGGCCGAGTTTCTCCTCGACCAGCGCCACGAACTTGTCGAGGCCAAGCGCATCGAGCACATATTTGAGCCGTGCCTTGGTGCGGTCGGTGCGGTTACCGTGCTCGATGAAGACGCGGACGACCGCGTCGGCGACCTGCGTCGCCTCCGCCGGTTTCACCACCACGCCGGTCTCGCGCGTGAAGTCGCGATGGCCCGTGATGCCGCCGAGGCCGAGGCGAAACCAGATGCCGGGCTCGACGCCGTGGCCGTCCGCGACCTCGACCGCCGCGAACGCAACGTCGTTCGTGTCCTCCAGCACCGGGATCGTGCCGGCACCGTCGAATGCGACGTTGAACTTGCGTGGCAGGCCGTAGAGCGCGCGCTCGTTGAGAATGTGGAAATGCCATTCGCGCGCGTACGACCGTGTGTCGATCAGTTCGAGAGGATCGATGCCGGCGGTCGGCGTGCCGGTGACGTTGCGGATGTTGTCGGCGCCGGACCCGCGCGAGCAGAGGCCGAGATCCTGAATCGCTTCGACCATCGCGACCGCATCCTTCGGCGCGATCTCACGTATCTGCAGGTTGGCGCGCGTCGTCACATGCGCGTAGCCGCCGCCGTAGCGCTCGGCGAGGTCGGCGAGGCCCGAGAGCTGCCAGTGCTTGAGGATGCCGTTCGGCATGCGCAGCCGGCACATGTAGGAGCTCTGCGTCGGCGCGACGTAGAACAGGCCGAAATAACGCCAGCGGAAATTGTCCGCCGGCTTGGGCGCTTCGTTCTTGTCCGCCTGCGCCTTGAGCCGCTCGTAGGCGTCGAACGGATGTTCCTCGCGCTTGACTTTCTCCTGGTCGGAAAGCTTCTTGCCCTCGCGCAGCACGCGGTCTTGCGCCTTGAATGCCGCCGCGTCCGGCCCGGTCGGCTCGGCCTCCGGCGCCGTTTCCTGTTTGGCCGCATCCGGCGGCGCGCCGCGCGCCGCGCGACCGGCTTGGACGCCGGACGCAAAGCCTTCGAGGTAGCGCTTCTGCTCTGCGGTGAACTCGCCGCCGCCCCCGGTGAGGATGGTCATTGCGCCGAACCGCTCGCCCTATTCGGCCGGGACCTGCACGGCCGACGGCACGAATGCCGCCTTGCCCACGGGGCCGGGCCGATGCGTTGCGTAGAGCGCAAGCCCGGTGAAGACGAAGCCGCCGACCATGTTGCCGAGCGTGACCGGGATCTGATTCCACAGCCACCAGTTGGCGAGCGATATCTTGGCGCCGAGCAGCATGCCGGTCGGGATGATGAACATGTTCACCACCGCGTGCTCGAAGCCCTGGGCGAAGAACAGGAAGATCGGCAGCCAGATGGCGGCGATCTTGCCGACCGTCGAGGTCGTGCACATCGCCATCACGACGCCGAGGCAGACGAGCCAGTTGCACAGGATTCCCTTGACGAACGCCGTCGCCCAGCCAGCGGCGCCATAGATCGCGTAGCCCGTGGTCTTCGCCTCCGCGACCGCGACGATGCGTGATGCGACGCCGGACGGCTCGATCTTACCCATGTTGGTGAGCGCGATCGCGAGCAGCGCGCCATAGATGATGCTGCCGATCAGGTTGCCGACGAAGACCCAGCTCCAGTTGGCGAGGATCTTTCGCGTGTCGGTGCCGTCCTCCAGGCGTGCGAGCGGCAGGAGCCCGAAGCTGCCGGTGACGAGCTCGAGCCCGAGCAGCACGATCATCACCAGGCTGACCGGAAAGATCAGCGCGCCGACCAGCGGCTGTCCGGTCGACACCGTAGCGGTGAGGGCAAGGCTTGTGGCAGCGCCGAGAAGCGCGCCCGAGAGCATGCCGCGAATGAGAAGATCGCGCGGCGCGAGCGCGAGCTTGGCGCGGGCGCTCGCGATCATTGTCGACACCACGTCCGTCGGCTTCACGTAGTCCATGGTTCTGCTCCGTCGCTCGCGATCGCTCCGGCAGCGCGTCGGAGCCCGGCGACAGCTATTCAAGGAGCGTGCCAGGGCGACAAAATCGACAATTTGGCGTAATTTCAATTATTTAGGCCGGCCGCGGCCCGCCGCCCATTAATTATTCAGTAAGGAATACCGCCCTTTTCGACGGCATCCGCACATGATTTGTGCTGCACCGCAACACGAATGCCTCCGAAGCGCCCGCCGCTTTTTTGCGCAGCAAGAGCGGTGGCCAGCAGCGGCGCGATGCTATCCGGCGCGTGGCGTCATCACGCAGCCGCACGCATCGCCAGCGCGCGGCCGAAGACGAGGTCGTCGCGCACGGCGGCGATCGATTGCCCGGACCGGATCAGCTCGAGATACCAGGGCCCGTCGCCGACATCGCCGCACAGCACGGCGCCGACGAGGCGGTCTTGCGCGATGACGAGCTTGCGATAGACGCCGAGCCCGGGGTCGTGCAGCACGGCCTGCTCGGCGCCGGGGCTTCCGAGAAAGTCGCCGGCCGAGAAAACATCGACACCGGAGACCTTGAGATTGGTCGCGAGCACCGAGCCCGGATAGGTGGCGGGCCGCCCGGCGAGCCTGCGTGCGAGCACCGCCGCCTGCTCGTAGGCCGGCTCGACCAGACCGTAGCACTGGCCGCGGTGCTCGGCGCATTCGCCGAGCGCAAACACGTCCGGCGCGCTCGTCGCGAGCGCGTCGTCGACCATGATGCCGCGGTTGACCGCGATGCCGGCTTGCACCGCGAGCTCGACGTTCGGACGCACGCCCACCGCGACCACGACCAGATCGGCCGGGATGACGCGACCGTCCCCGAGCTCGACGGCCTCGACGCGGCGCGTACCGACCATCCGCATCGTCTCGACCGCGAGCAGCACCTCAACGCCGCGTGCCTCAACGGCCCGCCGCAGCATGCCGGCCCCGACCGGATCTAGCTGGCGCTCCATCAGGCGGTCCATCAGGTGGACCAGCGTGACCCCCGCGCCTGCCTTGGCAAGGCCGTGCGCAGCCTCCAAGCCCAGCAGCCCGCCGCCGATCACGACCACACGCGTTCCCGGCGGCGCCTGCGCGCGCATCGCGGCGACGTCGGCGATGTCGCGGAAGGTCGTGACGCCGGCGAGACCGATGCCCGGAATGTCGAGCTGGATCGGCCGCGACCCGGTCGCGATCACGGCCTTGGAAAAGGTGAGCCGGCCGCCGTCCGCGAGCGCGACGGTGCGTGACGCGAGGTCGAGCGCGGCGGCGCGCGATCCGTAGCGAAGCGTCACGCCGCGGTCCCGCCACCATTGCGCCGGCTTGAGCTCGACGTCCCCCGGCGCGACCTCGTCGGCCAGCAGCAAGGATAAAAGCACGCGGTTGTACGCAAGCCGTGGCTCCTCGCCGACGACCGCGATGGCGTAGCGGCCAAGCGCATGCTTGGCCATCTCGTCGACCAGCCGTGCCGCCGCCATGCCGTTGCCGATGATGACCAGCGGTTCGCTCATGCCGCGCTCTCTTGCTCGCCCGAGGTCCTGCTCAGACGCGTGCCTGCGCGAGGTGCGCGACGCCCGGCACAAGGATGCGCTTGCGCAGATAAAACCACCAGGTGAGCGCGAGGCACGTCGCGTAGAACGCGAGATAGACCTCGAATGCGAGGTGCGGCCCGCCGGTGGCGGCGATCGATGCGCCGAAACCGCGCGGGATGAGGTAGCCGCCGCAGGCGCCGACCGCGCCGATGAAGCCGAGGGCGGCCGCGCTGGCGATGCTGGCGGCCTTGATCGCTAGAGCGCGCGCGGCTTCGCCCGAGCCTTTCGCCCCACGCAACTTCTCCTCGCGGAAGATCGACGGGATCATGCGATAGGTCGAACCGTTGCCGATCCCGGTCGTGACGAACAGGACGAGAAACATCGCGAGGAACCCGGCAAAATTCTTCACGTCGACGAAATACATGACGCCGATCGTGGCGGCGCCCATGACAATGAAATTCCAGAAGGTCACGATCGCACCGCCGACCTTGTCGGCGAGCCGGCCGCCGAGCGGACGCGCCAGCGAGCCGACGAGCGGGCCGAGGAACGCGATGCCGAGCGTCACGGCGGGAAACTGCGTCTTGATCAGCAACGGGAAGGCCGCCGAGTATCCGATGAAGGAGCCGAACGTCCCGATATAGATGTAGGACATGATCCAGGTGTGCTTGCTGCCGACGATGGCAAGTTGATCCTTGAACGTCGAGCGCGCCGTCGCGAGGTTGTTCATGAAGAAGAACGCACCAATCACCGCGATGACCAGCGGAAGCAGCCACATAAGCCCGGCATTCTGCAGATAGATGCCGCCTGGTCCCGGCACCGCCTGGTAGAGGGTGATGATGCCGAGGCCCATCAGGATCGGCGCGAGGAGCTGAACGCTGCTCACCCCGATATTGCCGCCGGCAGCGTTGAGCCCGAGCGCCCAGCCCTTCATGCGGTCGGGATAGAAGAATGAGATATTCGCCATGCTGGAGGCGAAGTTGCCGCCCCCCAGGCCGGCCGTGGCCGCGACGGTGAGCATCTGCCAGAATGGGGTGTCGGGCCGGCCGACGAAGTACGCCAGCGCGATCGTTGGAATGAACAGGACCGAGGTGCTGAAGATCGTCCAGTTGCGGCCGCCGAAGGTCGTGACCGCGAACGTGTAGGGGAAGCGCATGATCGACCCGATCAAGCCCGGCAAGGCGACGAGCTGGAAGAGCTGGTCGGTCGTGTAGTGGAAGCCGGCCTGCGGCAGCTTGGTCGCGACAATGCTCCAGATGAGCCAGATCGAAAAGCCGAGGTGCTCGGCAACGATCGACCAGATGAGGTTGCGCCGGGCGATGGCCTTGCCTTTGGACTTCCAGAACGTCTCGTCCTCCGGATTCCATTCCGAGATCCAGCGTGTGTTCGTCTCGCTCATTCCGAAGCTTTCCCTGTCTGCCATGTGCTCCGAGTCGCCGGAGCCGATTTCCGACAGGTCCTAATCAAGCTTCGTGCCAGATCGCGTTAATCGAAAAATTACCGGAAAAATCAAACGGTTAGGCGAAGGCTATGCGATCCCGGCGCTTCCTCGTCGGCGGGCCGGAATGCTCAACACGATCTCAATCTGCGGAGACATTGTGCAGCGCAAAAATTGAGCGGGGACCGCTTCTTTTGGAAGCGGCGACTGCGTGTTTGGCTGGACTCGGCGTCAGCTCACTTCGGCCGGCGCATCTCACTCGACGAGTTGACCACCGCGTGCAGATTGCGCGCGAGGCCCACGGCGCTCGGCACATCCATGGTCATGGCGTGGCGCAGATATTCTTTGACGCCCTCGGTCGCGACGGCGGGCGCCTTGAGCATGAACCGACACAGGTTCTCGACCGTCTCGTCGAGCTTTGCGGCCGGCGCCACCTCGCTGACGATGCCGTGGCTCAGCGCGCGCTCGGGCCCGACCGCCGCGCAGGACCAGGTCATGTAGCCCAGCCCCTTGCGCGTCATGCGGTCGATCATGGCGGACAGCACCATGGTGGGCAGGATGTAGTGCTCCATCTCGGGGATCTGGAACGTCGCGGCCTCGCTCGCGATGGTGATGTCGGCGAGCGCCGCGATCGCGCAGCCGTAGCCGAGCGCGCGGCCCTGCACGAGGCAGATCACCGGGATCGGCGTGTTGCGGATCGCCGCGTAGGAATTGAAGATCACATCGTAGGCGCGCTTGCGCACCAGCGCCTCGGGCAGGACGGCCGGTTGCTGGCCCATGGTGGCGCGGCCGATGCAGAAATCATTGCCGGCGCCGCGCAGCACGACGAGGCGTGATTTCTCCGCCGCGGTGTTGAGCAGGCGCGTAAGCTCGGTCGCCATGTGATCGGTCGCGCCGTTGCCATGGTCGGGACGGTTGAACGTAATGCGCAGGATCGGCCCGTCCTGCTCCGACAAGATTTCATCGCTCACGGCGCTCTCCCTGACTGTCGATTGTGACCGCGTGTCGTTTGGCATCGGACGCGGCGGCCTGTCCAGTGCCATTCTAGCCTGGACAACGCGAAGCAAAATCACTCAATTGACGTCCGCCGAGACGGCAAGCTAGGGGTCCACGATTGCAACAACCGGGGAAACGCCGCCATGAAGTTCGCCAGTTATCGTCTCGACGGCGCGGACACTTTTGGCGCGGTCGTGGACGACGGCGTCGTCACGCTCGGCGGCCGTAACGCACGCCACCCGACTTTGCGCGACGCGCTTGCCGCCAATGCGCTCGGCGAGCTGCGCGCCGCGGCGACCGGCAAGACGCCGGACCACAAGCTCGCGCAGATCACCTTTCTGCCGCTGATCCCGAATCCGGAAAAGATCCTCTGCGTCGGCATCAACTACCGCGACCACGCCGCGGAGACCGGCCGCGACACCTTGTCGAATCCGCAAATGTTCCTGCGGCTCGTCAACACGCTGGTTGGCCACGCGGGCGAGATGATCCGTCCGAAAATCTCGACCAATTTCGATTTCGAGGGCGAGCTTGCGGTGATCATCGGCAAGGGTGGCCGCCACATCCAGGAAAGCGAGGCGCTCACCCATGTCGCCGGCTACACCTGCTTCGTCGACGGCAGCGTGCGCGACTGGCAGAAGCATTCGGTCACGTCCGGCAAGAACTTCATCGGCACCGGGCCGCTCGGCCCCTGGATGGTGACGCGCGACGAGATCCCCGATCCAACCAAGCTTACATTGACGACGCGCCTCAACGGCGTCGAGATGCAGCGCTCCGGCACCGACATGCTGATCTATCCGGTGCCGCGCATCATCGCCTATGTGTCCAGCTTCACGCCGCTCGCGCCCGGCGACGTGATCGCCACCGGCACCCCCGCCGGCGTCGGGCACCGCCGCAATCCGCCGGTGTGGATGAAGGTCGGCGATGTGCTGGAGGTGGAGATCACGGGAATCGGAACACTGCGGAGCAAGATCGTCGACGAGAAATAATTCCCGTCATTGCGAGGCGCGCACCGATCTCGGGCTTGCCCGAGATCCGCATCAAATATGCGCAAGTCGGGCAGGCCCGACTTGCGTGCGCGCCGAAGCAATCTCGAACCGCAAACTCCTGCGCGTGGAACGAGATTGCCTCGCTTCGCTCGCAATGACGCAACGGCGTCATTTCAAATACTTGTCGAACCACGCAATCGAATCCCGCACCGCCTCGCGCTGCACGTCATCCGGTGCATAGACGCCCTTCTCGTTGCGCTGGACATAGACGAAGCCATGCACGTCGTGCTCGTAGGTCTTCCACGCCGTGTCCTTGCCCGTCTCGGCCAGCAGGTCGTAGCAGACGCGGAAGATGCCCTGCAGCTCGTCCGAATTGCGCCCCTGCACGAGGATCGGCGTCGTGATCGGCGCGAGGCGGGCGCGCGCCACCTCCTCGGTGATGCGCGGGCGCACCTTGTCGGCCTCGCGCATCAGCATCTTTTCGACGTTGAGCAGGCCGGTCTCGGGATTGATCTGCGCGGTCGCGTCCGGCTTCAGGCGGAGGAATTCGTGCGCCGCCGGCTCACACGCGATCATGGCGCGGATGCCGTGGTATTCCGACGCGATCTTGAGCGCCATCTCGCCGCCGTGGCTCATGCCCATGTAGCCGATGCGGTCCGTCGCGACATACGGCAGCGTCTTCACGTGCTCGGCGATCGCGATGATGTCCTCATATTCCAGCGGGCCGCGGTTGAGCAGCTGCCGCCCCTGCCGCTTGTCCTCGACCAGCTTGCCGATCTTGTCATAGGCGTAGTCGACCTCGGCGCGGTAGCGCGTCCAGGCCACCGCGTAGCCGGCCGCCAGGAACTGCTCCTGCGTCCAGCTCGTGTTCTGCGTGGCGTTGCGCACCCACGCCATGCCGCGGCCGCCATTGCCCGACGCGAACAGGACGAGCGGAAACGGACCCTTACCAGACGGCTTGCGCAGCCCGATCGGCACGTAGACGCCGTCGATCATCTCGATCAGCATGAGATGAACCGGGATCAGCGATCCCGCGACCGGCTCGGTGACGACGATATGCTGCGGATCGACCTGGCCACTCTCGCTCATGCTTCCTCCCGGCATTGCGGGCCACTATAACGACGCCATCCACGATGAGCGCAAGCGGCTTTCCCATCGACACGGTTTTCTCAAGCCTCGCGGCACGGCTCGGCGAACGTGCGAGTCGCGCGGCTGCTGTGCTCGCGGCGCATGGCGCGAGCGAGAGCTACCACGCGGCGCATCCGCCCGACATCGTCGCCTTCCCGCAGTCGACCGAGGAGGTGGTAGCGATTGTCGCAACCTGCGCGGCGCACGGCGCGCCGATCGTGCCGTACGGCGCCGGCACATCCCTCGAAGGCAACGCCTCGGCGATCCGCGGCGGCGTGTGCGTCGACTTCGCGCAGATGAGCAACCTCATCGCGGTCAACGCCGAGGACCTCGACTGCCGCGTGCAGCCGGGCATGACGCGCAAGCGGCTCAACGCCGAGCTGCGCGACACCGGCCTGTTCTTCCCGATCGATCCCGGCGCCGACGCGTCCATCGGCGGCATGACGTCGACGCGCGGATCCGGCACCATGGCGGTGCGCTACGGCACCATGCGCGACAACGTGATGGCGCTGGAGGTGGTCCTTGCCGACGGCCGCGTCCTCCGCACCAGCCGGCGTGCGCGCAAATCGGCCGCCGGCTACGATCTCACCCGGCTGTTCGTCGGCGCCGAAGGCACGCTTGGCGTCATCACCGAGATCACGCTGCGGCTGCATCCCGTCCCGGAGGCGATCGCCGCGGTCGTCTGCCCGTTCGCATCGTTCGAGGGCACGGTCGCGACCGCGATCGCGGTGAGCCAGGCCGGCATCCCCGTCGCACGCATCGAGCTGCTCGACGAGGTGATGATCCGCGGCGTCAATCAATACGCCAAGCTCGGCATCATGGAGCAGCCGACGCTGTTTCTCGAATTCCACGGAACGCCCGCCGCGGTCATCGAGCAGGCCGAGGCGGTACGCGAGATCGCCCATGAGCACGGTGCGCGCGGCTTCGAGCAGGCAACGCATACCGAGGATCGCAGCCGGCTGTGGACCGCGCGCGACAACACGCTCTACGCCGGCCTCGGCCTGCGGCCCGGCGCGAAAGCGGTCATCACCGACGTCTGCGTGCCGGTATCCCGGCTCGCCGAATGCCTGATCGCGACCAAGCAGGACATCGCGGCGAGCGGCCTGATCGCGCCGATCGTCGGCCATGCAGGCGACGGCAATTTCCACACACTGATCCTGGTCGATCCGGCTTCGTCGGAGGAAATCGCCCGTGCACAGGCTCTGCACGACCGCATGGTCGCGCGCGCCCTCGACCTCGACGGCACCTCGACCGGCGAGCACGGCATCGGCAGCGGGAAGATCGCGTTCCTCGAGCGCGAGCTCGGCGAAGCGGTCAACGTCATGCGCAGCATCAAGCAGACGCTCGATCCGGCAGGGATCATGAATCCGGGGAAGATTTTTCGCTGACCTCGCGTCCTTTGGTGAGTTCGTACCCCGGATGCGGTGCAGCGGCGCGCACGCAAATCGGACTTAGCCGATCTGCGCATAATTTTTGCCGCTCTCGGGTAACCCGAGACCGGTGCACGCTCGTGCACCGCTGATCCGGGGCCCATCCGCCCAGAGGCCGTGGGGGCCCGGGTCTGCAGCGCACCGCTATGCGGTGTGTTGCGCCCGGGACACGAGACATTGAATGGTGGTGCGTCAGCGGCTTACTCTTCGCACCCACCCAAGGAGACGCCCGTGCACAAGAAAGACGACCCAGCCTTCCTCTACTTCCCGACCAATTATCGCTGGTCGATGGGCCTGCTGATCTGCCTGTCGGGCGCGCCGTGGATGGGCTCCGAGATCGACGAGGTCAACCGGGTGGGCCGCTCGCTGCTCGATCGCGTCGGCGACGACGAGGCATGGTTCGCGGAATGGAAACGGATGGGCGACAAGGTCGAGGCGCGCGGCCGCGAGGCCCTGAAGGCCGGCCACAAGCGCACCGCCGCGTCCTGCTTCATGCGCGCGGCGCGCTACTACCAGACCGGTGAGCGCTTCAAGCAGCCGCGCACGCCGGAAAGCATGGACACCTATGCGAAGTCGGTGGCGATCTTTCGCGAGGCCGCGACGCTCCTGCACCGTCCACGCATCGAGCCGGTCGAGGTGCCCTACGAGGGCGCTAGTCTGCCCGGCCTGCTTGTGCATCCTGATCCGGAGGCCACCGGCGGCAAGCCGGCGCCCTGCGTGGTGTTCTTCGACGGCTTCGACGTCACCAAGGAGCTGCAATACGGTTACGGCGTTCCCGATCTCGCCGCCCGCGGCATCGGCTGCCTGATCGTCGACGGACCGGGCAACGGCGAGAGCGTGCGCTTCCGCAACTTGCCGCTGATCGCCGAGACCGAGCGCTACGCCACGCCGGCCTACGAGTATCTCGCGGGCCGCCGCGAGTTCGATGCGAAGCGCATCGGCGTGATGGCGTTGTCGCTCGGCGGCTATTACGCGCCGCGCGCGGCCTCGCTCGAACCGCGCTTTGCCGCCTGCATCGCCTGGGGCGCGCAATGGGATTACCGCGCGATTTGGGCAAAGCGGCTGGAGCTCCTCGATTCCGGCAAGGTGCTGTCGCTCTCGGTGCCGCCGGAGCACCTCGAATGGGTGCTCGGCGTCTCCGGCCGCGCCGCGGCGCTCAAGAAGCTCGAAGGCTTCCGGCTCGACGGCATCGTCCAGAAGATGAAATGCCCATTCCTGCTGGTGCACGGCGGCGGCGACGAGCAGATCCCGCTCGCACTCGCGCAGCAGTGCTTCGACGCGGTCGGCTCGAAGCAAAAGACTTTCAAGGTGTTCGAGCGCGAGGAAGGCGGCTTCCATCACTGCCAGGTCGACAACGTGACGATCGGCCTGCACTACATGTGGGACTGGCTGGAGGACGTGCTCAAGCCGGGCAAATAGCAGTCCGTCATGGTCGGGCTTGTCCCGGCCATCCACGTCTTTGTCGCAAAGAAGGAAGCCGTGGATGCCCGGGACAAGCCCGGGCATGACGGCTTTTTCTCAATCCATCGTCTTCTGACAGATGAACAGAGCGCTGTCGGCGATGCCGCCGATGCGCGGAATGGCGCCGAGCACGCCGTCGAGGCCGGAGAGTTTCACAGCGACATTCGGCTTCTTGAGCAGCCGATAGGCGAGGGCCGAAGCGATGTGGAAATAGCGCGAGTCGACGATGCGGAACTGGGCATTGCCGAGCAGCTCGCGCACGTGCCGGTCGGAATAGACCCACAGGCTCTCCTCACCCTGGTAGAACGTCTTGATGAATGCGGCATCCGCCCTGTAGTGCGGCGTCATGAAAAACTCGAAGCTGTTGCTGAGCTCGATGTGCATGACCAGCATCGCGCCCGGCGCCGCGATCCGGTTGATCTCGGCGACGATATCGGTGAGCGAGCAGTAGTTGACCACGGCGCCCACGCACATCACGCAGTCGGCGGCGCCGTCCGCGAACGGCAGGTGGTGGGCGTCGGCGCAGACCGAGTTGTTTATGCCCCGCAGCTTCTCGAGCGCGATGTCGGCCTGCACATAGGTGCGGGCGGGGACGCGCTGCGGATGGCCGCCGGCCCCGATGTCGATGACGAGCTCGTGCGCCTCGGGATGCAGGCGGTTGAGCCGGTCGACCGCCTCGAAGATCTCGTGGCGCGAGCGGGCGTGCCAACGGTCGACGTCGGTCCAAATCTGGTCGATTTGATTATACTTCTGCCGCACCGAGTCGCGAAATGCGGGATCAATCGTCACGTGTCGTCCGACATATGTGCGGCCCGCTCCCCCGAGCAGGCCGTCCCCGTCCGGATATGAATGAGCGCGCATTGCAAAGCCGCGCTCCGACTCGGACCATAACATCAAATCAACCGATTTAAAGACGTCACCCGGGGCGCGGCCCCCCGTATCCCCTGTTCTCTGTGCCGCCCCGGGTCGCCAGGGGCCGCCCTCGGGGCGGTTGAGCGATCGGCTGCCTCGTGCATCAATGCAGCGCGCTCTTTCCTCGGCGCCCGCGCGCCCCGAGCGCACCGTCGGCAGCACGCAAGCGTTGCGAAGGACTTAGGGATCATGACTGCCAGCGCCGCCAAGGTCGCCCCCGACCACCAGGAGGAGGAGCTGATGACCCCCTACGCGCCGAAGGATCTGGCCGAGGGTTGCGAGTTCAAGATTCTGCGCAGCGCCACCGGAGGCTTTCGTAATCCCGAATGGCTGCGATCCGTGCTCGAAGAGGAGCAGCGGGCCGGGTGGACGCTGCTCGAAAAGTTCGACGATACGCGCGGGCGGGCGACGCGGCCCTCGATTTCGACACGCTGCGCACCCGGGTCGGCATGAGGCAGGTGTCCTGGCGCTCATCATCGTTTCATGTGCGCTGACATCCGCCGGGCTCATCGCACTCGGCATCCTGTAGGCTGCCGGCGTCCTGCGCTAGCATGGCGGAAGACCCGCGCCGACCCGCCTACGCAGGGGTGACGGCACCGTGCTAACGTCCCGCCCATAAACCAGGGAGAGAGACGATGCCCCAGGTCACGTGGGACCACGTTCATATACGCAGCAAGGACCCGGAAGCGACCGCGCAGTGGTACGAGCGCATGCTCGGCGCCGAGGTGGTCCGCACCATGCAGCAGGGCAAGCCCCGCATCGACCTCAAGCTCGGCGGCGCCAAAATCTTCATCGCCCAGGTCACGGCCGGGGACGGCGTCAACCCGCCGCCGGTCACGCCCTATCAGGGTCTCGACCATTTCGGCCTCTCGGTCAGCGGCATCGATGCGCTCTGCGCCGAGCTCAAGGCCAAGGGCGTCGAGTTCACCCGCGAGCCCACCACCGTGCGGCCGGGGACGCGCGTCGCCTTCCTGCGCGCGCCCGAGGGCGTGTCGATCGAGCTGCTGGACCGCAACGTCTAGCCGGGCGCGGCTTCTCTCCGTCATGCCCGGGCTCATCCCGGGCATCCACGACTTCGGCCCAAGAAGAAAGGCGTAGATGGCCGGGACAAGCCGGGCCATGACGACTAGCTACGCAACGTCGCCAGCCCGTTGGTCAGCACGAGCCCGTCGCGGCCGGCGGCACTGCACTGGAACGAGAGGCGGTTGCCCTCACGCCAGAGCTCGGTGCGGAGCGTATCGCCCGGATAGACCGGGCGCACGAAGCGCGCCTCGACGGCGCCGAGATCCTCGGAGCGGTAGCCGATGTGGCGCACGACCGCATGCGAGGCGATTCCGAACGTCGCAGCGCCGTGCAGGATCGGGCGCGGGAAACCGACCGACCTGGCGCGGTCCGGATCGGAATGGAGCGGGTTCTCGTCGCCGGTCAGCCGATAGACCAGCGCGAGGTTTCCCGGCGTGGGCAGATCGACGACGGCATCGGGCGTGCGGGTGGGCACCTCGTGCGGCGGTGCGATCTCGCGCACCTTGCCGCCGAAGCCGCCGTGCTTGCGCACCAGGGTGCTGTTGTCGACGGTCGCGACCACACGCCCATCGGGCGCCAGCAGATCGCGCGTCATCTCGATGATGGCGGCGCTGTTTGTCCCCTTGTCGATCACCTCGCGTACGCGCGGCCGCGCCGTGAGCTTGGCCGCGACGGCTAGCGGCTCATGCAGGACGATCTTCAGCGCCGCCGCGACCATCATGCGCTGATCGACACCGAATTCCGGCTTGAGCAACGGCCCGTGCCGCCCCAGGACCACGGCCATCGACGGGAACGCTGCCAGCCCCTTCTCGTAGACGAATTTGAGCTGGCCCCAATCCATCGGGTCCATGCCGATGCCGATGCCGAGCGCGTAGATGATGCAGTCGCGCGGGCCGTAGTCGATCGGCATGTCGGCCGGCCGGTAGGCCATGATGCGTTGGTAGTCCAAGGGCATGCTGCGGTTCCTCCCGAAGCGATTATACCCATGCGGTGGGCGGGCTTGTCCCGCCCCTCCGCGGCGTGACAAAAGGCTGCCCATGGATGAGACCACCAAGGCTCAAGACGCGCTTTACCGCTTCATCGGCAAGCCGATCCCGCGCAACGAGGACCCCCGCCTGGTCACTGGCCATGGCCGGTTCACCGCCGACTTCAAGCTCGATGGCGAAACCTATGCGGCCATGGTGCGCTCGCCCCACCCGCATGCGCGCATCCGCGGCATCGACACTGCGGCGGCGCGCCAGATGCCGGGCGTGCTGCTGGTGCTCACGGGCGCCGACTGCCTCGCCGACAAGCTGACGCCGATCCCGCACGATCCGGTGCCGAAAACCAAGTTCGACATGAAGCTCTCGGCCGCGGGCGGCAAGCCGCCCTTCATCGGCCCGCACATGCTGCTGCCCGCCGACAAGGTCCGCCACGTCGGCGAGGCGGTCGCCATGGTGGTGGCGGAGACCCAGGCGCAGGCGCTCGACGCCGCCGAGGCCGTCGCGGCCGACTACGAGGTACTGCCGCACGTCGCGCATACCGAAGATGCGATGAAGCCCGGGGCGCCGGTCGTCTGGGACGAGGTTTCGGACAACACGGCAATCGACACCTGGTTCGGCGATCGCGAGGCGACCGACAAGGCATTCGCGGCTGCAGACCACGTCCTCAAGAAGGATTTCTTCATCGGCCGCGTCACCGGCGTGCCGCTCGAGCCCCGCGCGGCCGTCGCCAACTACGACACCACAACGGAGCGCTACACGCTTTATGCCGGCAGCGGCGGCGCCGTGCGACAGAAGCGCGAGCTTTCCACCGTCCTCGGCATTCCGTTCGAACGGCTGCGGGTCCTCTCGTACGATGTCGGCGGCAACTTCGGCACGCGCAACCGCGTGTTCGTCGAGTTCGGCCTGGTGCTGTGGGCGGCCGGCAAGCTCAAGCGCCCGGTGAAATTCAACGCGACCCGCTCGGAGGCGTTCCTCTCGGATTATCAGGGCCGCGATCTCGTCTCGCGGGTCGAGCTCGCGATGGACAAGAACGGCCGCTTCCTGGCCATGCGCGCCACCAATATCAGCAACGTGGGCGCGCGCATGGTCTCGCTGTCGCCGTTGAGCAAGGGTGCCGGCCTCATCCCGGGCTCCTACGACATTCCGGCCGCGACGCTGCGCGCCATGGCGGTCTACACCACGACGACGCCGACCAACGCATATCGCAGCTCGGGGCGGCCCGAGGTTACCTACGTGATCGAGCGGCTGATCGACGAGGCGGCCCAGAAGCTCGGTTTCGACCGCATCGCGCTCCGCCGCAAGAACCTGATCAAGCCGAAGGCGATGCCGTACCGCAACGCCGTCGGCATGCTCTACGACAGCGGCCAGTACGCCGAGAACATGGACTGGGCGATGGAGATCGCCGACTGGAAGGGCTTCGCCGCGCGCCGCCGCGAGGCGAAGAAGCGCGGCAAGTTGCTCGGCCTCGGGCTCGCCAACTACGTGGAGTCCTCGATCGGCGCACCGCTCGAGCAGACCCAGATCCACGTGCGCCCAGAGGGGCGCGTTGACGTGGTGATCGGTACGCAGCCGACCGGTCAGGGGCACGAGACGAGCTTCGCACAGGTCGTCGCCGACCTGATCACCGTGCCGGTCGAGACGGTGCAGATCATCCTCGGCGACACCGACATCGTGAAGGTGGGCGGCGGCTCGCACTCGGGCCGCTCGATGCGCCATGCCGCGACGGTGTTCGCCAAGGCGGCGATCGGTCTGATCGCTAAGGGCAAGCGCATCGCTGCGGCGGTGATGAGCACATCGCCCGACAACGTCACCTTCGACGACGGGCGCTTCGCGTCGCGCGACACCAACCGCAGTTTTGATTTCCTCGAGCTTGCGCAGGAGGCTCGGAACCATACGCTCGCCGACGACCTCAAGAGCGGTCTATCGATCGTCACCGACAACGAGATGCACGAGCCGGTCTTTCCCAACGGCACTGCGATCTGCGAGGTCGAGATCGACCCCGACACCGGGATGCTCGTGCTGACCCGCTACGCCTCGATCGACGACGTCGGACGTTGCATCAACCCGCTGATCGTCGATGGCCAGACGCATGGCGCGATCGCCCAGGGCGTGGGCCAGGCGCTGTGGGAGCAGTTCTATGTCGAGCCGGAAAGTGGCCAGCCGCTCACCGGCTCGTTCATGGATTACGGCATGCCGCACGCAGACGCGCTGCCGTCCTTCCGCACCGAGATCGCCGAGGTGTTGTCGCCCACCAACCCGCTCGGCATCAAGGCGGGTGGCGAAGGCGGCACCACGGGTGCGCCGGCATGCATCGTCAGCGGCATTCTCGATGCGCTACGCCCGCTCGGCGTCACCGACATCTCGATGCCGGCGACGCCCTATGTCATCTGGAGTGCGATCCAGGAGGCGAAAGCCAAGGCGGATAAATCGTAGCCCCGGATGAGCGAGGCAAGATCCGGGGCCGGCATCCCGCATGTCGCTTGCCACACCACACGCGTTTTCGTTTCTCAATTCTCGACCTTCAGCCCGATCGCTTTGATCAGCGCGCCCCACATGGCCTCCTCGCGATCGATCACCTCGGCATAGTCGGCGGGCGTGCCCGCGACCGTCTCGGCGCCGGCATTGAGGATGCGCTGCTTCACCTCGTCGGTCGCCAGCGCCGCGTTGAGCGCCTTGTTGAGCTTGTCGATGATCGGCTGCGGCGTGCCGGCGGGCGCCAGGATCCCGTAGCGCAGCGAGACCTCGAAGCCAGGCAGGCCCGATTCCGCGATCGTCGGCACGTCCGGCAGCAGGACGCTGCGCTTGAGCCCGGTAACCCCGAGCGCGCGGATCAGCCCGCCCGCGATCGGGCCGCGCGCCACCGGAATGGGCGTGAACTGCACCAAGTTGTGGCCGCCGATGAGATCCGTCATGGCGGCGCCCGAGCTCTTGTACGGAATGTGCGTGAACTTGACGCCGGCCTTCTGAGCAAAGAGCTCCGCCGCCAGATGATTGACGGTGCCGACGCCGGGCGAGGCGAACTGGAAGGTCGGCCCGGTCTTGCGCATCAGCGCGATCAGCTCGCTGACCGAATGCGCCGGCAGCGACGGGTGGGCGACCAGCACCGCGGACGCTGCCGCGATGAGGCCGACCGGCGCAAAATCCTTGCGCGGGTCATAGCCGACATCGGGAAAGAGATTGGGCCCGCTCGCGAGGTTCGACGTGTAGGCGAGCAGCAGCGTGTAGCCGTCCGGCGCGTTGCGGGTGAACTGGCGCGTCGCAATGGTGCCGGCGGCGCCGCCGGCGCGGTTCTCGACGACCGTCGGCTGGCCGAGCGTCTGGCTCAGCTTGTCGGCCACCGCCCGCGCCATGATGTTGTTGGTCCCGCCGGGCGGGAACGGCACTACGAGGG
The DNA here is from genome assembly GCA_036491235.1 of Xanthobacteraceae bacterium. GTDB lineage: Bacteria > Pseudomonadota > Alphaproteobacteria > Rhizobiales > Xanthobacteraceae > JAVDCA01. The sequence goes on from DASXCK010000489.1 coordinate 35,024, forward strand.
TGATGGGGCGGGTCGGGTAGTTCTGGGCGGCGGCGATCGATGCACCGAACACAAGCGCAATCGAGGCGACAACGCCAGCCCGGAAGCGCGGCCTGCTCCCCTCCCCCCGCGAGCGAAGCGAGTGGTGGGGAGGGGTTGGGGGTGGGGGGCGCCGCTTGCTCCGAGCCAGCGTGAGTCGAGACAACAAGCGCATGAGCAGGCGTAGTCCCCCCACCCCGTCAGCGCTCGCTTCGCTCACGCGGCCGCCCCTCCCCGCCAACGGGCGGGAGGGTAGCAATGCCGCCTCAGTGCTTTGGTCATATGGCCCGCGCATGGATTTTTCACTCACTCCACCTTTGCGCCCGACTCGCGCACCACCTTCGACCACTGCGTCTCCTCGCGATCGATGTCGGCGGCATATTCCTCGGGGGTGCTCGGCAGCGGCTCGGCGCCCTCGAACGCAAGGCGCTTGCGCACGTCGGCGGCGGCGAGCGCGAGGTTGAGCTGCTTGTTGAGCCGCGCGACGATCGCGGGCGGCGTACCGGCGGGCGCGATCAGCCCATAGCGCAGCACGGCCTCGAAGCGCGGAAGGCCCGACTCGGCGATGGTCGGCACGTCGGGCATCAGCGCCGAGCGCTCGAGGCTCGTCACCGCCAGCATGCGCAGCGTGCCGGCCGCGGCCTGCGCGTGGCTCGCCGGAATCGGCGCAAACGCCATCGGGATGTGGCCGCCGATCAGGTCGGTGAGCGCCGGCCCCGTGCCCTTATAGGGAATATGCACGAGCCGGATGCCGGCGCGCGACGCGAAATACTCGCCTGCGAGATGGCTCACCGTGCCGATGCCGGCCGAGCCGAAGTTGACCTTGCCGGGACGGGCCTTTGCGTAGGCGATCAGCTCGGCGATCGTCTTGGCGGGAAACGACGGATGCACCACCAGCGTGTTGGGTGCGGTCGCGACGCGGCCGATCGGCGCGAAATCCTTGCGCGGATCGTAGCCGAGACCCGGGTAGAGGCTCGGCGCGATGCCGAGCGGGCCGCTGTAGCCGAGGCCGATCGTGTAGCCATCGGCGATGCTTTTGGCGAGCGCGCGGGTGCCGGCGGTGCCGCCCGCGCCGGCGCGGTTGTCGACCACGACCTGCTCGCCGAGGAACACGCTCAGCTTCTCGGCGATGATGCGCATCACGATATTGGTGCTGCCGCCCGGCGGGAACGGCACGATCAGCGTGATCGTCCGGCTGGGGTAATCCTCGGCGGAGGCCGCACCGATGAAGCACAACAGCGACAGGGTCGCGGCGAAGACGCGACACACTCCGCCCATCCGCATGGCGCCGTCCTCCCGTTGTCCCGCGTTTCGACGCGGTGACGCACGAGCCTAACACTTGGCCTCGCCCGGCATCTACGGAGCCATGCTGGGGCGAAGGCGGAAACTGGTGCGACGGATGTTCGCGCGATCAGCCCGCCAGCACGCGCGTCGTGTCGTCGAACAGCTCGTCGACCGAGAGCTTGCGGAAGATGAACTTCTGCACCAGCGACATCTCGATCGCGAGCTCGAGCGACTTGCGTACGTTCTCGATCCCGAAGCGCAGCGGATCGAGCTTGCCCTCTTTCACCGGGTCCATGGCACGCCGGCTGGCAAGCAGGTTGCGAAAGACTTCCCGCGCCACGTCGGGCCGCTCTTGGACGATCGACTTGCGCATCATCACCATGTGGTTGATCGGGACGCCGCCATGGGTCTCGGCCCATTTGCGGCCCACCTCCTCGGCGTCGGGAACCACCATCTTGAAGCGCGGATCGGTGCGATCGGTGATGATCCCGGCGTCGATCTCGCCGTCGATCAGCATCTGCGCCAGTTCCTTGCCTGGGGCCGCGCGGGTAACGAAGGGCGGATCCTTGTACTCGGCCACGTGCCCGTCCTCGAAGGTCACCCAATTCACCTTCTCGACGTCCATGCCGTAAAGCTCGGCCAGCATGCCGCGTACCCACATGCCGGTCGTCTGCGTATACGCGCGCACGCCGACGCGCTTGCCGTGCAACTCGGTCGGCCGCACGACGCCGCGCTCGGAATTGTAGACCAGGTTGTGGATCTGCCCGCGTCCTACCACGGTCGCGGGCAGCAGCACGTACGGCTTGTCGTAGTATTTCGCCTGCAGGAGCGTGTTGATCGCGAGCTCGGAGCAGTCGTACTTCGCCTCGCGCACCAGCGGCTTGAACGCCCGGTTCGGCACTTTCACGTCGTCGAAATCATAGTCGACGAGATCGGACTTGATCGCGCCCGACCGCAGCGCATGCGTGTTCGGGTAGTCGCCGATCATGGTGAAGAGCTTCATCTTGTCGGGCATCGCGTTTCCTCTTCTACGCACCTGCTCCACATTACCACACATCGTCATGCCCTGCGAAAGCGGTGCATCCGATAATCACGGATAGCGCGGTGGTTACCGGATTGCCCGCTTTGCGCGGGCAATGACGACGGAGAATGCGGGGGATGTAGTGCTCACTTGTCCTTGAGTGCCGGATAGAGCGTCAGCGCGGTCTTCTCGAATACCCAATCACGATCCGCCTGCGGCAGGAAGGCAAGCGTATCGCGCCCGAGCGCGGCCAGCTCGGTGAGCGACTGCTTGGCGGCGGGATAGTTCGAGCCCCAGGCGATGCGATTGGCGCCGAACGCCTGGATAAGTTTGGGGAAGAAAGTCTCCGGGGTCGCCTTGCCGTTGCGCGCCTCCTCGAAATTACGGTGCGTCACCTTGAGATAGACGTTGGGATAGCGCGCGAGCTCGAACACCGGCGCCGCTGCCGCATAGGGCGGACCGTCCGCCATCTCGGTGCGCCCGAGGTGATCGATGATGAAGCGCACTTTAGGGAACCGCTCCAGAATCTCCTTGAGCTGCGGGAACGCCTTGTGACGCATCTGCATGCAGACCGGGATGCCGGCCTCGCCCGCGAAGGTCCACGCGGGAAATGTCTTGGGGTCGATGAACCAGAGCTTCTGCTCCATGGTACTGCCGGCGGTATAGAGCCGCATGCCGGTGAGGCCCTTGGCCATCCAGTGCTTCATCTTGTGGACCGCGTCGGGCGCGAGCACGTCGACCGAGAACACGCCGGTGAAGCGCTTGGGGTACGTCGCGACCGCGGCCGCCACATAGCTGTTGTCGAACGCATAGGCGCTCGACGCCTGCACGACCGCCGATTTGGCGACCCCCGCCTTGTCCATCGCGGCGATCATCTCGTCGTAGGACACCGGCCGCTCCTGCGACCAGTCGGACTGGTGTCCCCCGATCGGCGCCAGCGGAAAGCGCTGGGTGTCGATTGAGATGACGTGCGGGTGGATGTCGATCAGGGGCATGAGCTCTCCGGCGGGCGGCTGAACGGGACCGGATAAAGAACGGCGAGCGCCGAACGTCAAGCCGCACTTTACCTTGCGCATATCCTTATCGGCGAACCGGTGCCCACTTCGACGGGATATGCGCTGTCAGCCGACCTTCTCCCAGGACAGCTCTCGGTGCTGGGTGACGCCCTGCCAGGGACGCGGCGGCGGCACCAGCACGAGGCGGTCGCCCTCGAAGCGCACCTTGCGCACCTGGTCGGACCCCATCCGCGCCGGGTCGGAGCAGGCGTCGACCCGTGTCATCAGCGTCGCGCCGTCAAACGTGTAGACGCCGCAATACGAGGTGTATTCGCGCGTGCCCTCGCCGGGCGGCAGGGTCGCGCGCGGGTCGCACAGCACCGCTGCCATGCGCCGATCAGCCGAGAACACCACCACGCCCATCGGCTGCGGCCCGTAGGGCGGATGCATCGGCTCGCCCGCGTCGTTGTGGGCGCGGGTCGCGACAAGGCGCCAGGTGCCGATGATGCGGGGGTCGAAAGTGGGCATGCAGGGTGATCCGGGTTGCTCGGCGAGGCTATGGGCCCGCGTGAACGAGCGCAACACGGCACGGCGTGCGGGTCCTCCCCTCGCTGGCGGGGGACGGAGATCGCGCAGCGCAAGCGGCATGCATCCCACTGCCTTGACTCATCGCCCTCCACATCGAATGAACACCCCCGGGAGAACCATTCGGATGGGCGCAAGACAGTTCGGCGCGCGCGTCAAGCGGCTGGAGGATCCGGTCCTGCTGACGGGGCGCGGCCGCTTCGTCGACGATGTGAAGCTCGCCGGCACGCTCGAAGCCTGCTTCGTGCGCAGCCCGCACGCGCATGCGCGCATCCGCTCGATCGATGCGACCAAAGCGCGCGCGCTGCCCGGCGTGCATGCGGTGCTCACCGCGGATGATCTTCCCGGGCCGATGGCGCGCGAGCCCATCCCGATGATCCTGCCGGTGCTCGGCATCAAGGCTTTCCGCACCCAGCTTTGTCTCGCGCGCGACGAGGTCGCCTATGCGGGGCAGACGATCGCGCTGGTCGTCGCCGACAGCCGTTATGTCGCCGAGGACGCGGCCGCACTGGTCGCGGTCGATTACGAGGTGCTGCCCGCGATCGGCGACTGCCGCGACGCGCTCGAGCCGGACGCGCCGCCGGTCCATTCCGATCTCGACACCAATCTCGCCTCGCGCATCCCGATGGCTTATGGCGATGTCGAGACAGCCTTCACCGAGGCCGCGCATGTGATCAAGGAGGCGTTCTGGGTCCACCGCGGCGGCGGCATGAGCCTCGAGACGCGCGCCGTGCTGGCCAATTATGAGCCCGCCGGCGACCAGCTCACCGTCTGGTCGTCGACCCAGACGCCGCATCTCGGCCGCCGTGTCCTCGCCGACCTGCTCGAGCGCAATCTCGAGACCATCCGCCTGATCGCGCCCGACGTCGGCGGCGGGTTTGGCCCGAAGGCGCCGTTCTACGCCGAGGAAGCCGTGATCCCGGCGGCGGCGCTCAAACTCGGCCACCCGGTCAAATGGATCGAGGATCGGCGCGAGCACTTCATGTGCGCGACGCAGGAGCGCGATCAGTACTGGACGGTCGCGCTGGCGCTCGACGCGGACGGAAAGATCCTCGGCTTCCGCGGCAGCATGCTGCACGACACCGGCGCCTTCGTGCCGTGGGGCATCATCATGCCTTACATCGCGGCCGTGACCGTGCCGGGGCCGTATCGCGTCCCGAACTATCGGCTCGACATGACAGTCGTGCTCACCAACAAGGTCGCGACCACGCCGGTGCGCGGTGCCGGCCGGCCGCAGGCCGTGTTCGTGATGGAGCGGCTGATGGACCACGCCGCACTCGCCCTCAAGCTCGACCGCGCCGAGCTACGCCGGCGCAACCTGATCGGCGCCGACGAGATGCCCTACGCGGTCGGTCTCACGTTCCGCGACGGCAAGCCGCTGGTCTATCACGGCGGCGATTTCCCGCGCGGCCAGATGACGGCGCTTGCCATGTCGGATTATGACGGCTTCTGCGCGCGACAGCTGGAGGCGCGCGCGCGGGGCCGCTACATCGGCATCGGCATCGGCAACTATGTGGAGGGCACCGGCCTCGGCCCATTCGAGGGCGTGACCGTGCGCTTGCTCACCAACGGCAAAGTGGCCGTTGCCACGGGCGCGACCAACCAGGGCCAGGGACAGCGCACGACATTGTCCCAGATCGTCGCCGACGAGGTCGGCTGCCGGCCCGAGGACGTGGTCATGACCATGGCGGACACCGCCGCGATCTCGCAGGGCGTCGGCGCCTTTGCGAGCCGCCAGACCATCAATGCGGGCTCGTCGGCATCGATCTCGGGCAAGAGCGTGAAGAAGCAGATCGTCGCGCTCGCCGCGCTCACGCTCGGCGTGCCGGAGAGCGCGATCGACGTCGAGGACGGGCGCGCGATCGCGCGCACCGGCAACAAGCCGACACTCTCGTTCGGCGATCTCGCCAAGCTCGCCCAGGGCGTGCCGGGCGTGTCGTTCGCGGCCGGGCAGACGCCCGGCCTCGAGCACACCGCCTGGTTCACGCCGCCGCAGGCGTCCTACTGCAACGGCACGCACGTCGTCGAGGTCGAGGTCGATCCGGTGACCGGCGGCGTGACGCTGCTGCGCTACACGGTCGGCCATGACAGCGGCAACATCGTCAATCCGATGATCGTCGACGGCCAGGTGCAGGGCGGCGTCGCGCACGGCGTCGGCAACGCGCTGCTCGAACACATGCAATACGACGCGAGCGCGCAGCCGCAGAGCACGACCTTCATGGACTATCTGATGCCGACTGCTCCCGAGGTGCCGGGTGTCGCGATCGAGCACATCGAGACGCCGAACCCGCTCAACCCGCTCGGCGTCAAGGGCGCGGGCGAGGGCGGCACGATCCCGGCCCCGGCCGCGATCGTCGCCGCAATCGAGCACGCGCTTTCGCCCTTCGGCGTCCGTTTCAGCGAGGCGCCGCTCACCCCCGCGCGCATCGTCGAAGCGCTGCGCGAGGCAGGCGCGTATGAAAAGTTAGACCCCGTCATTGCGAGCGAAGCGAAGCAATCTCGCGCCACAAACGCATGAGCGCATAACCGAGATTGCTTCGCTTCGCTCGCAATGACATGACCCCTAAGGGAGAAGCACACCCCATGAGCATCGTCACATCGAGCCGCGACGGCGCGGTCACCACCATCACGCTCGACCGCCCGGCCGACGGCAACCTGCTGCCGCTCGAAGGCGTGCTCGCGCTCGCGGCTGCATTCCGCGCCGCCAGCGCGACCGATAGCAAGGTGATCGTGCTGCGCGGCAACGGCGCCGACTTCTGCCGCGGCCGCGGCGGCGGCGGGCCGCCCTCCCCGACCGCGATGAAGATGCGCGCCAACGTGTGCGAGCCGATCCTTGATGCCTACGAAGCCATGGCGAGCGCGCACCAGCCGATCGTCGGCGTGGTGCAGGGCGCCGCCTACGGCTTCGGTTGCGCGATCGCGAGCGCGTGCGACATCACGCTCGCGCACGACACTGCCCGCTTCAAGCTGCCCGAGATGGAGAAGAACCTGCCGCCGACGCTCGCGATGTCGGCCGTCGGCCCGCGCGTGCCGCTCAAGGTCATCGCCTGGATGGTCTATTCCATGGATGAGCTCGACGCGGACGCCGCGCAGCAGGTCGGGATCGTCAGCAAGGTCGCGCCGTCCGCGCAAGTCGAGAGCGAGCTCGCAAAGCTCCTCGCCACCTTGACAGCGCGCAGTCCCGAAGCCCTGTTCGCCGTCAAGGACTTCCTCCGCTCGGCGCCGCACATGGAGCCGCGCGGCATGGCCGACTACGGCGCCAACCTGCTCGCCGCAGTGCTGTCCTCGGCCGGAAAGTGATAACATCGTACCCATGAGCAGTGTCGAATCCGGCCCCCTCCCCCAGTCATCGCCGTTCTGGACCTTCTCGCTCGGCTACTATCGCGGCGCGGGAGTGTCCGCGGCATGCCTGGAGCTGCAGGACAACTGCGGCGTCGACGTCAACGTGGTGCTCTTTCTGCTGTGGATGGCATCGCAGAAACGGCAACTTGCTGCTGATCAGGTCAAGCGGCTCGCCGACAAGGTGAGGCCGTGGCAGACGGACGTGATCGGCCCGATCCGCGCGTTGCGCCGACGGCTCAAGACCGGCGCGCCGCTGCTCGACAAGGGTTCGGCCGACCTCTTTCGCACCAAGATCAAGGCGATCGAGCTCGAGTCCGAGCGGTTCCAGCAGGAAGCGATGTACGCGCTGGCAGCCGATCTCGCCGCCGAGCCGTCGCCCTCGGCCACGGCGGCCGCGCGGGCAAATATTGCGGCTTACCAGGACGCGCTCGGGCGGCCGCTCACGACCGCCGCCGTCGACACGCTGATCGGCGCGCTCACGTGACCGCGGCGCGCAACCGGGGACCAGGATGACCACCAAGCACAAGCAGCGCCTTATCGTCGGCATTTCGGGGGCGTCCGGCGTGATCTACGGCGTGCGCATCCTCGAGCTGTTGCGCCACACCGACATCGAGACGCACTTGGTGATGAGCCGTTCCGCCGAGATGACGCTCGCCTACGAGAGCGACCTCAAGCCGAAGGACGTGAAGGCGCTCGCGTCGGTCACGCATCCGGTCGCCGACATCGGCGCGTCGATCTCATCCGGCTCGTTTCCGACCATGGGCATGGTGATCGCGCCGTGCTCGATCAAGACCATGAGCGAGATCGCGACCGGCGTGACCAGCTCGTTGCTCAGCCGCGCCGCCGACGTGGTGCTCAAGGAGAAGCGCCGGCTGGTGCTGGCGCTGCGTGAGACACCCCTGCACGGCGGCCACCTGCGCACCATGACGACGCTCGCCGACATCGGCGCCGTCGTGGCGCCGATCGTGCCCGCCTTCTACACGCGGCCGAAGACCGTCGACGACATCGTCAACCACACGGTCGGCCGGCTGCTCGACCTCTTCGGCATCGAAACCAAGACGGTCAAGCGCTGGAAGGGTGGGCCGGAGGAAGTGGAATAGGTCAAGCAGATCGAATTTCCACGTCATGGCCGGGCTCGTCCCGGCCATACATGTCTTGCTCTGCTGCGAAGACGTGGATGCCCGGACAAGGCCGGGCATGGCGATCAACTACGCGCCCTCGCCCGCAAGATACCCGTGCAGCGCCGCCACCACCTGCGCGCCCTCGCCCACCGCCGCCGCAACCCGCTTGGTCGAACCCGACCGCACGTCGCCGATGGCGAATACGCCGGGCTCGTTCGTCTCCAGCGACCCGCGGCCGTCGAGGCCGGTCGTGATGAATCCCTGCTTGTCGAGTGCAATGCCGGAGCCCGCGAGCCAGTCGGTGTTGGGATCGGCGCCGATGAAATTGAAGACGTGGCGGATCGGCCGCGTCGTCTCCGTGCCGTCGTGGCGCCAGCGCACCGCCGCGAGCACGCCGTTCTCGCCTTCGAGCGCGGTGATCTCGGCGCCGGTCAGCACCTCGACGTTCGGCAATCCTTCGATGCGCTCGACGAGGTAGCGCGACATCCTGGCGGCAAGACTCGGGCCGCGCACCAGCATCCACACCTTGGCGACCTGGCTCGCCAGATAGACCGTCGCCTGCCCGGCCGAATTGCCGGCACCGACGAGCACGACCTCCTGGCCACCGCAGAGCTTCGCCTCGAGCGGCGAAGCCCAGAAATGCACGCTGGTCATCTCGAACGCCGCGACGTTATCGACCTTGAGCCGCCGGTAGCGCGCGCCGCTCGCGATCACGACCGCGCGCGCATGAGCGCGCTCCCGGCCGCCGAGCCGCAGCGCAAAGACGCGGTCGGTTCGGTCGCGCGCGATCTCGAGCGCCTCGCCCTCGGTCGGGATCACGATCTCGGCGCCGAATTTCTGCGCCTGGTTGTAGGCGCGCGCCATCAACGCCATGCCGGAGATGCCGGTCGGGAAGCCGAGATAGTTCTCGATGCGCGCCGAGGCGCCCGCCTGGCCGCCGAACGAGCGGCAGTCCGCCACCAGCACTGAAAGTCCCTCCGAGGCCGCATAGACCGCGGTCGCGAGCCCTGCCGGCCCCGCGCCGACGACGACCACGTCATAAACGCGATCGGGATCGATCGGGCGAACGAGCCCGATGCACCGCGCCAGCGCGACCTCGCTCGGATTGCGCAGCATCTGCCCGCCTGGGCAGAGCACGATCGGCAGCTCTCCCGGATCGATGCGGAAGCGCTCGATCAGCGCTTTCGCCTCGGCGTCGAGATCCGGATCGAGGAGAAGGTGCGGATGGCCGTTACGCCGCAGGAAACCCTCCAGCCGCAGGACGTCGCCATTGGAGGGACGGCCGACGATCACCGGCCCGCCGGCGCCGGTCTCCAGGAGGGCGACGCGGCGCAGGATGAGCGCGCGCATGATGCGCTCGCCGAGCTCGGCCTCGGCGATCAGCAGCGCCCGCAGGCGCTCCGGCGGGATCACCAGCACCTCGGCCGGCTTGCGCGCGAACGCGTCGGTCAGCGCCGGCCGCCCGGAGAGCTGTGCGAGCTCGCCCATGAAGGCGCCGGGCAGATGCGTGACCATCGGGACCGCACGGCCGACTTCGTCATGCCGCACGATCTCGATCGCGCCGCCGAGCACGACACAGACGCCGGGCGAGACCTCGCCGACCCGCGCGATCGTCTCGCCCTCGGCATAGTGGCGCAACTCGCCGAAGCGGCGCATGCGCTCGATCTCGTGCGGATCGAGCGTCGGAAACATCTGGTCGCCGCGCGTGTCGATGATCGATTTGACGGGAGCCGCCATGGGGTGCTCGCGGGATTGCGGTTTACGCTATGCAGCCGTACATCCATCGTTCACGGCCAACGGCAGCAACGCGTACATCGCCTCATGCATCCGCCGCCCCGCGAAGGCTTGTCAAGCGAAGCGCCGCATTCCGCGGCACATTCCGACAATCCACGGCACCCGGATCCGCCGCGGCGCGGCTCGGCGCTGGGCCCGTTCCGTCATCCGGCCTTCACGGTGATCTGGGCCGCGAGCGTGACGTCGAACCTCGGCGCCTGGATGTACACGGCCGCCTCCGGCTGGCTGATGACGAGCCTCAACCCGGATCCGCTGATTGTCTCGCTCGTCCAGGTGGCTGCGAGCCTGCCGATCTTCCTGGTCGCGATCCCGGCAGGCGCGCTCGCCGATATCGTCGACCGCCGGCGCTTCCTCATCGTGGGCGAAATCGCCAATACGGTGGTCGCGGTGATCTTCGCGGTACTCTTCGCGCTCGGCCTCGTGACCGCCCCGGTCCTGCTCATTTTCACTTTCGTGATCGCAGCCTTCGGCGCGCTCACGGCGCCGGCATGGCAGGCCGTGGCGCCGCAGCTCGTGCCGAAGCCCGATCTGCAGACCGCGATCGCGGCGAACAGCATCGGCTTCAATATCAGCCGCGCGATCGGGCCGGCACTCGGCGGCGCGCTCACGGCGGCGTTCGGCATCGCGGCGCCGTTCTGGCTCAATGCCGCGAGCAACCTCGGCATCAACGGCGCCTTGTGGTGGTGGCATCCGGCGCAGCGCGGCGGCGCCCACCTGCCGGCCGAGCGGTTCTTGCGCGCCATCCGTGCCGGCTTCCGCTACGCGCGCCATAACCAGCACCTGCGCGCCACGTTCTTCCGCGCCGTCGGCTTCTTCCTGTTCGCCAGCGCCTATTGGGCGCTGCTGCCGCTGATCGCGCGCGACCAGATCGCGGGCGGCCCTGCCGTCTACGGCCTGTTGCTCGGCGCGATCGGCGTCGGTGCCATCGGCGGCGCCTTCTGGCTCGGCTGGGCGAAGGAGCGGCTCGGCGCCAACGGCCTCGTCGCGGCCGGCGCCATCGGCACGGCGATCGCGCTCGTGCTGTTCGCCGTCGCCCGCGATACCGTCACGGCGCTCGCCGCGAGCCTGCTCGCCGGCGCCGCGTGGATCGCGGTGCTGTCGACGCTCAACGTGTCCGCGCAGGTGGCGCTGCCCGAATGGGTGCGGGCGCGCGGGCTCGCCATCTTCATGATGGTGTATTTCGGTGCGCACACCGTGGGCAGCGCGCTGTGGGGACAGGTCGCGGCGCTGTGGGGCCTGCCGCTCGCGCACCTCGTCGCCGCCGCCGGCGTGCTCATCGCCATCCCGCTCACCTGGCGCTGGCGGCTGCAAACGAGCGTGGGCGTCGATCTCACGCCGTCGCTGCACTGGGCGGCGCCGGTCGTGAGCCACGAGATCGCGCATGACCGCGGCCCGGTGCTCGTCACCGTCGAGTACCGCATCGATCCCGGCAAGCGCCGCGCCTTCCTGGAAGCGCTCGACCGGCTCTGCCATGAGCGACGGCGCGATGGCGCCTATCGCTGGGGCGTGTTCGAGGACGCGGCCGACCCGGCGCGCTTCGTCGAGACATTCCTGGTCGGGTCATGGCTCGAGCACCTGCGCCAGCACCAGCGCGTCACCAATGCGGATCGCGTGCTGGAGAACGACGTGCTGCGCTTCCAGGTCGACGGGGCGCCGAAGGTGACGCACATGATCGCAGCGGAGCGGGAGTGAGGTGCGTGACAAAGGCCTGGCGCGCTGACTAGCCCTGCGACGGTCGCCGGACCTCACCCCCTGAAATCATTCGTCTTTCTAGCTTTGTTTTGCCAAAATGCCACCAGGGCCGCACGGACAGAGGCAAAATGGCATTCGATCTCATCCTCAAGGGCGGGCGGATCGTCGATCCGTCGCAAAAGCTCGACCAGGTCGGCGACGTCGCCTTTGCGGGCGGCAAGGTCGCGAAGATCGGCCCAAAGCTCGACCCGGATGCGGGTACGGACGTACGCAATGTAACTGGGCGTATCGTCGTACCCGGCCTTATTGACCTGCACACGCACGTCTATTGGGGCGGCACGTCGCTCGGCATCGATGCGGAGGATTTCTGCCGGACCAGCGGGGTCACCACCGCTATCGATACCGGCAGCGCCGGCGCCGGCAATTTCGCCGGCTTCCGCAAGCATGTGATCGATCCCTGCGCGGTGCGCATCCTCGCCTACCTGCATGTCTCATTCGCCGGCATCTATGCGTTCTCGAAGACCGTCATGGTGGGCGAGAGCGAGGAGATGCGCCTGATGGCGCCGGCGGAAGCGGTCGCGATCGCCGAAGCCAATCGCGACGTGATCATCGGCATCAAGGTGCGCGTCGGTCGCCATGCGAGCGGCACCTCCGGTACCGCGCCGCTCGACATCGCCCTGCAGGCCGCGAGCGAATCCGGGCTGCCGCTGATGTGCCACATCGACTTTCCGCCGCCGAGCTACGAGGAGGTGGTCGAGCGCCTGCGCCCGGGCGACGTGCTCACCCACGCGTTCCGCCCCTTCCCCAATACGCCGGTCGACCCGCAGGGCCGCGTCAAGGATGTGGTGCGGCACGCACGCGAGCGCGGCGTCATCTTCGACATCGGCCACGGCAAGGCGTCGTTCGCATTCAAGACCGCGCGCGCCATGTTGGCGAACGGCTTCTATCCCGACACGATCTCGTCCGACGTGCACGCGCTATGCATCGAGGGTCCGGCATTCGACCAGGTCACGACGCTCTCCAAGCTCCTGTGTATGGGCATGTCGCTCAACGACGTGATCGCGGCGACCACCGTCAATGCCGCGACCGCGCTGCGGCGCCCCGAGCTCGGCAGCCTCAAGCCGGGATGTGTGGGCGACGCGACCGTGCTGACGATCAAGGAAGGGCAGTTCGACTACGTCGACGCGGTCGGCGAGCACATGACGGGCGACAAGCGGATCGTGTCGGAGGGCGTCGCGATTGCCGGCAAGTGGTGGCACCCGATGGGTGGATTCAAGAATTGATGCAAAATCTACGGCCTCATGGTGAGGAGCGCCGCGTAGCGGCGCGTCTCGAACCATGCGCCAAGCGTGCAAGCGGCGCCTTTTGCTCCCGCGGCCCCTCCTTCGAGACGCACTCGCTTCGCGAGTGCTCCTCAGGATGATGAGTCATTTTTTACACGCTACTCCATCTTCGCCCCGGACGCCTTGATCACCGCCGCCCATTTCGGGATCTCGCTCTTGATGTAGGCAGTGAACTCCTGCGGCGAGGTGCCGGCGATCTCGACGCCGAGGTCGGCGAGGCGCTGGCGCGTGGCGGGATCGGCAAGCGCCGCGACGGTCGCGCGGTGCAGCGTCTCGATCACGTCGGGCGGCGTGCCTGTGGGCGCGACGAGGCCGTGCCAGGTGGTGGCGTCGAAGCCCGGCAGCGTCTCGGCGACGGTCGGCAGGTCGGGCAGCAGCGAGAAACGCTGCGCCGTCGTCACCGCGAGCGGCCGCACCAGCTTGGCGCGGATGTGCCCCATCACCGAGGCGGAGGTCGCGAACATCACCTGCACGCGGCCCGCGATCACGTCCTGCAGTGCGGGCGCCGCGCCCTTGTAGTTGATGCTGACGAGATCGACATGCGCCGCGCTTTTGAACAGTTCGGCCGAGAGATGCGCGGCCGCGCCGAAGCCGGAGTTGCCGTAGTTGAGCTTGCCGGGTTCTTTCTTCGCCAGCGCGATCAGCTCGGCGACCGAATGAGCGTGCACGCTCGGGTGGACCACCAGGATGTTCGGCTGCGTGCCCACCATGCTGATCGGCGCAAAATCCTTCGCGCCGTCATACTTCAGATTCTTGAACAGGCTGTTGTTGGTCGCCAGGATGCCGTTGTTGCCCATCAGCAGCACGTAACCGTCGGGCGCCGCGTGCGCGACGTACTCCGCCGCGATGTTGCCGGAGCCGCCCGGCCGGTTCTCGATCACGACCGGTTGGTGCAGAGTTTTCTCGAGCCCCTGACCGACGATGCGGGCAAGCACGTCGCTCGGCCCGCCGGGCGTGAAGGCGACCACCAAGGTGACCGGATGGGTCGGATAGGAGGCCGCGTGTACGGAGGCAGCGAGGCAAAGCGCAGCGATGACGCCAATGACGGCAGCAAGTCTCTTCAACATTTGAGTCCCGGCAGATCGTCATGGCCGGGCTTGTCCCGGCCATCCACGTCTTTTCTTGCCACCAATAGACAAGACGTGGATGCCCGGGACAAGCCCGGGCATGACGGTTCAACCTCAGCGTTCGCGCGGATCAAGTGCGTCGCGCAGGCCGTCGCCGAGGAGATTGAACGACATCACGGTGATGAAGATCGCGAGGCCCGGCCACATCGCCATCCAGGGCGCGTTGCTCAGGAAGCGTTGCGCCGCATTGAGCATGCTGCCCCAGGACGGATCGGGCGGCTGCTCGCCGAGGCCGAGGAACGAGAGACTCGCCTCCGCGATGATGGCCGCCGCGATCGACAGCGAGGCCTGCACGGCGAGGGACGGCAAGATATTGGGCAGGATGTGCACCAGCGCGATGCGCCAACGCGGATTGCCGACCGCACGTGCAGCCTCGACATAGTCTTCGACCTTGACGGCCATCACCTGGCCGCGGGTGAGGCGCAAAAAGATCGGCGTCGTGGCCACGCCGATCGCGATCATGGCGTCGCCGAGGCTCGGGCCGAGAAACGCGGCGAGCGCGATCGCCAAGATGAGATAGGGGCAGGCGAGCATCGCGTCGGTGAGTCGCGACAACAGCGCGTCGACGAAGCCGCCGAGATAGCCGGCCGTGAGGCCGAGCGGAACGCCGATGCCGAGCGCGATGCAGACCGAGATCACGCCGGCAAGCAGCGAGGCCCGCGCGCCGAAGATCACGCGCGAGAGAAGGTCGCGGCCGACCTCGTCGGTGCCGAGCCAGTGCGCCCACGACGGCGGCTTGCGCACCGCCGTCCAGCTCTGCGCCGCCGGATCGTAGGGCGTGATCAGCGGCGCCAGCACCGCGACGGCAACGAACAGGACGATGATGGCAAGACCGATCACCGCACCCTTGCGGCGGAGCAGCCGGCGCAGCGCGCGGCGCACCGGACTCTCGACCGTCGCGGTCTCGCGAGCAAGCGTGACATCGAAGGCGACATCAGCCATTTGTCAGGCTCGCAATCGCGGATTGACCGTGACGTAGAGCACGTCCGCGATCAGGTTGAGCGTGATGTAGACGGTCGCGGTGACGAGCACGACGCCCTGCACCACCGCGTAGTCGCGGTTGAACACCGCGTCGACGATGAGCTTGCCGAAGCCCGGGATGGAGAAGATCTGCTCGGTGAGCACCGCGCCGGACAGGAAGCCGCCGAGCTCGAGCGCGCCGAGCGTGATCACCGGGGTGAGCGCATTGCGCATCGCGTGCTTGAGGATGACGCTGCGCTCGGACAGGCCCTTGGCGCGCGCCGTGCGCACGTAGTCGCTGCCGAGCGCATCCAGCATGGCGCTCCGGGTATGGCGCATCATCACGGCGGCGCTCACGTTGCCGAGCACGAAGGCCGGCATGATGGTCGACGCCATGCTCTGCCAGAAATTCTCGAACGGGCTGACGTAGCCGGAAGCGGGCAGCCAATCGAGCTTCACGGCGAACAGCACGATCAGCATGATGCCGAGCCAGAACGACGGCACGGAGCGGCCCCACAGCGCGAAGACGTTCCCCGCATAGTCCCAGATGGTGTCCTTCTTCACCGCCGTGAGCACGCCCGTGGAGATGCCGATGGTCAGCGAGATGATGATCGCCATCGCGGCGAGTTGGGCGGTGACCGGCAGCTTCTGCAGCACGAGGTCGCGCACGCTCTCCTTCATGCGAATCGATTCGCCGAGATCGCCGTGCAGCACGCCCGCCACCCAGGCGACGTATTGCACCGGCAACGGCTGGTCGAGGTGGTACTCCGCGCGGATCTGCGCGATCACCGCCGGATCGCGCTCCTCGCCCGCCATCGCCAGCGCCGGATCGCCCGGCAGCAGGTGCTGCAGATAGAAGATCATCAGCGACACCAGGAACAGCGTCGGGATGAGCTGCAGCAGCCGCTTGCCGATGAAGGTCAGCATGGGACGCTCGCGCGTCCCGGATGCGTTGCAGCGGCGCGCCTCTTGCGCGCTGGTGCAACGCTGATCCGGGACCCATCGCTGCAAAATGGGTCCCGGGTCTGCAGTGCATCACTTCGTGCTGTACTGCGCCCGGGACACGAGTCCGTCATACGCCGAGGTGCGATCACCTCAGCGTCAGCCCGATCACGCGGACGAGGCCGTCCGGCATCTGGCGGTAGCCCGCGACGCGCGCGTTGAGGCCGATCAGGACGCGCCGGTGGTAGATGTAGACGATCGGATCCTGGTCGAGCATGACCTTGGCGAGCTTCTCGTAGATGGCCTTGCGCGCCGCGACATCCGAGACGGTGCGCGCCTCGGTGAGTGCCTTGTCCGCATCGGCGTCGCACATCTGGCTGTAGTTCTGCGGGCCCTTGCAGACGTTGAAGACGTAGACGTTGCCGTCCGGATCGGTGCGGCCGCTCCACGCGAGCATATAGGCCTG
>DASXCK010000490.1:0-1690 GCA_036491235.1 Xanthobacteraceae bacterium
GCCGCTCGAACCCTATCAGCTCATCTCGCAATACACCCTCGAGCCGCTGCTCAAGTCGATCGCCGAGGAGCTGCCTTCGGTCGCGGTGCGCTACGGCCACGCGCTCGAGTCCTTCACCGACCACGGCGGCTCCGTCACCGGGCACATCCGGCGCCTCGACGGCACGACGGTGGACATCACGGCCGACTACCTCGTGGCCTGCGACGGCGGCGGCAGCGGCGTGCGCAAGCAGCTCGACATCAAGCTCGCGGGCGACGCCAACCTGCAGCAGTTCCGCCAGGCGCTCTACCGCATCGACGATCTCTACGAGCGGATTCCAATCGGCAAGGGACGGCACTATCACGTGGCGGACGGCACCTCGAGCTTTTTGATCACGCAGGATTCGACCAGACACTTCACGCTGCATGCGGTTATCGACAACGACGCCGCGATGGACGCGAAGCTCGAGGAAGTCGTCGCCATGCCGATCAAGTACGAGCGCCTCTCCTGCGCGCCGTGGCGGCAGAACCTGCTGGTCGCCGATTCATACCAGCGCGGGCGCGTCCTCATGGCCGGCGACGCCGTGCATCTCGTCATCCCGACCGGCGGGCTCGGCATGAACACGGGCGTCGGCGATGCGGTCGATCTCGGCTGGAAGCTGTCGGCGACGCTCAAGGGGTGGGGCGGCCCGGACCTGCTGCGTTCTTATGAGATCGAGCGCCGCCAGGTGGGCGAGCGCAACGTCGCGGCCTCGCGCTTCGCGGCGACCGGGCGGCGCAAGTGGCGCGGCATGTATCGGCCGAACATCCGCGACAACACGCCGGAGGGCGCGACGACGCGCGCGAATCTGATCGCGGTCGCCGAGGTCGAGCAGCGCAAGTCGAACGAGATGATCGGCGCCGAGCTCGGCTACCGCTATGTGGATTCGCCGATCATCGCCGGGGAAGGTGAGGGGCCGCCGCACGAGTTCATGACCTACGTGCCGTCGACCTGGCCGGGAACGCGCCTGCCGCACGTCTGGCTGAAGGATCGTACCGCCGTGCAGGACCGCATCGGCTACGGCGACCACTACACGCTGCTCCGGCTTGATGGGCGCAGCGACGCCGCGGGATTCGACAAGGCATTTGCTGCGATCGGCGTGCCATTCAGGTTATTGGCGCTCGACGATGCGCATGCGCGCGATATTTACGGCTACGATCTCATGCTGCTGCGGCCCGACATGCACATCGCCTGGCGCGGCGACGCGGCACCGCACGCGGCGAGGTTGGCGCAGCTGGTGACAGGGAACTTCTACTGAATCGAGGTCCGTCGCGTCGGAACGGCGGATGACCCAACGTGCCAGATTGCAAATGTCCCGGCCACCTCTGCCCGCTCTATGGCGCTTTGCCCGCAACCTCACCTCAGCGCAACGATCGCCGTCACGTCGATCTCGATCATCATGCCCGGCCAAGCGAGCTGGCTGATGTTGAGCAGCGTGTGCGCCGGCAGCGCATTGCTGCCGAACTGCTCGACCCGGCATTTGCCGAATTCGGCGGAGTTGCGCATGTCGGTCACGTAGGTGACCATCTTGACGACGTCGCCGAGGGTGGCGCCGTTCTTCGCGAGCGCCCGCTTGATCTTGTCGAACGAATACTTGCATTGGGCCATGAAGTCGCCCTTGTGCAGGACGTCGCCGCCCTTGCCGTTCTCGTCCTCGGCGCCGACGCCGGCG
>DASXCK010000491.1:0-18126 GCA_036491235.1 Xanthobacteraceae bacterium
GTACAGCGCCGCGCCGATGCCGTGCGCGATGCCGCCGAGCGTCATGCCGCGCACGATCTTCGGATTGATCACCGTGCCGCAGTCGTGCCCGACGACGTAGCGCCGGATCTCGGGCTTGCCGAGGTCGGGATCGATCACCACGAGCACCAGGTGGAATTCGAACGCGTAGCACGGATACATCTGCACGCGGCCGTCGGCCGTCGGCAGCGCGCCTCCGGTCGGCACCTGCATGATGTGCGACACCGAAAGGCCGGGCTCGACCCCGGGCGGCAGGCGATGAAAGTGCCGGTGCGCGATCGCGACCAGCTCCGCCCAGGTGCGCCGCTTCTCCGGCGCGCTGCCATCGAAGACGTCGCCGTCGCGGTAGACCGCGCGCTCGGTCGAAATGCCGAGGTCGTGCGCCGCGATCGCGACGAGACGCGCTTTCAGCTTCTCGGCCGCGTGGAACGCGGCGCCGCCCAGCATGATCGCCATGCGGCTGCCGACCGGCGAATTACTCGGCAGCGAGGCGATCGAGTCCGGCCGGATCACCCGCACGCGCTCGGGATCGACCTCGAGCACCTCGCCCACCACGGTGCCGACCATCGTCTCGTGGCCCTGTCCCGACGAGGTCGTATGCATCGCGGCCGTGATCGCGCCGCCGAGATCGATGCTGATGCGGCACGAGTCCATCCACGTGGTGGTGGCGTTCTTGGGGTTGAGCAGCGGCTCGAACGACGAGTTGCCGCCGCTCGGCTCCAGACACGCCGAGATGCCGATGCCGGCGAGCAGGCCGTCGCCACGCAGCCGGTCGCGCTCGGCCACGAGCTTGTCGTAGTCGGCGTGCGCCAGCGTCTTGTCGATCACCGCGTGGTAGTCGCCGCTGTCGTAGGTCGAGCCGCTCGGGATCAGGTAGGGAAATTCCTCGCGCCGTATCAGGTTGCGCCGGCGCACCTCCAGCCGGTCGAGGCCGAGCGAATTCGCGACCTCCTCGATGGTGCGCTCGATCGCGTAGTTGGTCGGCGCCTGCCCGAAGGCGCGCACCGCTTCCTGCACGGTCTTGTTGCTCATCACCGCGATCGCGCGATACGCCACGCTCTTGATGCGATAGGGTCCGACGATCGCGCTCACCGGCTTGCCGAGCTGGAACGGCGAGCGGCCCGCATAGGCGCCCACATTGTCGAGCGCGCGCATCTTCATCGCGCGGATCACGCCAAGTCCATCGAACGCGACCTCGACGTCGAAGTTGCGCTCCGGCCCATGCGCGTCGCCGCCGCGCATGTTTTCCAGGCGGTCCTCGATCAGCCGCACCGGAAAGCCGAGCCGGCGCGTCAGATAGCCGACCAGCACCGTATGCTTGATGCCGCGCTTGACGCCGTAGCTGCCGCCCACGTCGACGTCGTGGTTCACGCGCACGGATGAGCCGGGAATCTTCAGCGCCGCCGCGATCTGGTCGGGGTATTTCGGCATCTGGATCGACGCATAAACGTCGAGCATCTCGCGCCACGGATCCCACGCTGCGATTACCCCGAAGGTCTCGACCGGCACGGTCGAGCTGCGGCCCCATTTGACCTTGAGCACGAGGCGATGCGGGCTCTCGGCAAAATCCTTGTCGACCTCGCCCCACACGAAACTCTTGTCGAGCAGCACGTTCGAACCGTGGCCCGCATGCACGCGCGTGCTGTCGGGCCGAAACGCCTCCTCGCCGTCGAGCACGAAGGGCAGTGTTTCGTACTCGATCGCGACCGTCTCGGCGGCGTCCTCGGCGAGTGCGCGGCTGTCGGCGACCACGGCCGCCACCCACTCGCCCGCATAGCGCGCGATGTCGACGGCGAGCGGCCGGCGCTGCACGTGCGGCGTGTCGAGCCCCGACATCAGCGGCATGGTCGCGGCGGCAAGCTCCTGCCCGTCGAGCACGTAGTGCACGCCCGGCAACGCGAGCGCCGCGGACTTGTCGATCGACACGATGCGCGCCGCCGGATGTGGGCAGGCGACGAGCGCGACATGGCGCGTGCCGGGCAGCGCGACGTCGGCCGCGAAGCGCCCCTTGCCGGCGACGAAGCGGCGGTCCTCGCGCACGCGGCGATCGGAGGAGATGAAGCGGAAGCGGGAAGAGGCGTGTGTCATCTGGCAGCTCCGCCCCGTCATCCTGAGGTGCGAGCCCTCGGGTCGCGCCGAGCCCGCCCAAGGGTAAACTCCGCGAGTCTCGAAGGATGATCGGCCCACGCGCTCACGCGAGGAGCAAGATGCGCCGCATCGGCCGCCGCCCTCCGAGGCGCGGCTTCGCCGCGCGCCTCAGGGTGACGGGCGATGTTTTTCGGCGCTCTCATACTTCCACCGGTCTGTTGGCGCTGCGCAGGCGTTCGGCGGCGAGCGCGATCGCCTCGACGATCTGCGTGTATCCGGTGCAGCGGCAGATGTTGCCCGAGATCGCCTCGACGATCTGCTCGCGCGTCGGCGCGGCATTGCCGGCGAGCAGCGCGTGCGCCGCCAGGATCATCGCCGGGGTGCAATAGCCGCACTGCAGTCCGTGCGTCTCGCAGAACGCGTCCTGCAGCACCGACAATTCGCCCGGTGCCGGCGTCAGGCCCTCGATGGTGGTGATCTCATGACCATCGGCCTGCACCGCGAACATCAGGCACGAGCGCACCGCGGCGCCATCGATGAGCACCGTGCAGGCGCCGCACACGCCGTGCTCGCAGCCCGTATGCGCGCCGGTGAGTGCGAGCTTGTCGCGCAGGCAGTCGAGCAACGTCATGCGCGGCTCGACATCGACGGGATGTGATTGGCCGTTGACCCGCAGGATGGGTTGGGCGTGAGCGAAACCCATCGGGTCAGAACGGGTTTCAGTTGCTGTACGACGGGTTTCGCGGAGCTTGTCCTCGGGCTTGCCGAAGGCAAGACCCGGGGGCTCAACCCTTCCTACGGATTCTTTCTTCGCATCCTCATGCGCTTCACTCACCGCCCGGATCGCAAGGCTCGTCGCCACCCGCCGCCGATACGCCGCAGACGCATGCAAATCGGCCATCGGCGTGATGCCCGCGAGCGCCTCGGTCACCGCCGCGCGGATCGCGTCGGGGGTCAGCCGCGTGCCGGCGAGCAACTGTTCGGCGGCCGCGAGCCGCAGCGGCACTTGGGTCGCGGCGCCGACGCCGATTGCGATGCGCGCGCAAGTGCCGTCGGGCGCGAGCGCGATCTGCGCTGCCGAGGACGCGAAGGCAAAATCGCTCTTGCGCGAGCTGATCTCCTGGAAGCCGACCCCGACGGCTTGCGGCCACACCGGAAACCGCACCGATGTGAGGATCGCGCCGAGCGGCAGCGCCGTCACCATTGGCCCGAGCAGGAAGTCTCCGGCAGCGAGATCATGGCTGTCCTTGCCCTCGCGATACGTGAGCGTCGCGCCGAGCGTGACCGCGACCAGGGCGATCTCGGCGGCAGCATCCGCATTGGCGAGCGAGCCGCCGATCGTCCCGCGGGCACGGGTCGCCGTATGCCCGACGAACGTCAGCGCGCGGGCGAGCAGCGGCAGCTTGCGGTGCACCAGCCCATGATGCTCGGCGGTGCGCTGCGTCGTCGTCGCCCCGATCGCGATCGCGTCGCCGTCGTCGCGCACATAGGCGAGCCCCGGAACGCGTGCGATGTCGATCAGCCGCGTCGGCCGCGCAAGGCGCATGGCCATCAGCGGCACCAGCGTCTGGCCGCCCGCAATCACGCGCGCGCCGTCGTCGTCGGCGAGCAGCGTGCACGCCTCGTCGAGGCCGTCAGGTCGTGAATATGCGAAGGCGGCGGCTTTCATTTCGGAATACGAAAGACCTCGCGGCCCGATGGCCGGATAGTCGCATTAACCGGGGTCGCGGCGGCGCGGTCAACCGGCAAATCGACCGGGCGGCGGCACGGCGCGTGCGCTAGTCTTTCTCCCATGACAGACACCATGACAGATGCGACCTCCGGCGCCGACGCCACAGTGCGCGCCATCGCCCGATACGCGTCGGGTCTGCGCTTCGCCGATCTGCCGGCAGAGGCGGTGCACGGCTGCGTGCGGCGGATCGCCGACACGCTCGCCTGCGGCATCGCGGCCTATGATGCCGAGCCGAGCCGGATCGTGCGCGCGCTCGCGTTGCGCACCGATGTCGGCGGCGGCGCCCGCGTGCTCGGTACGGCGCGCCGTGCGCTGCCGGAGCTGGCGGCATTCGCCAATGCCGCGATGGCGCGCTATCTCGACGGCAATGACTGCTTTCCCGGTGGCGGCGGGCATCCGAGCGGCGTGATCGCGCCCGTGCTGGCGGCGGCGCAGCTCGCCGGCGCGGACGGGCGTGACGCGATCGCCGCCATCGTCGTCGGCTACGAGATCCATCGCGCGCTGCACGAGTCGCTGCGCGTGATGACGCACGGCCTCGACCATGCGCTCTATCCGGCGGTGGCCGCGGCGGCCGCGACCGCCAAGATCCTGCGTCTCGATCCCGTCCGGATGATCAACGCCATCTCGCTCGCGACCGTCGCCAACCTGCCGCTCGCCGTCACGCGACGCGGCCGGCTCTCCATGTGGAAGGGCGTCGCGGAAGCGAACAGCGTGCGCAACGGGGTCTTCGCGGCGGTGCTCGCGCAGGCCGGCATGACCGGGCCGGAGCAGCCGTTCGACGGCACCCTCGGCTTGCGCGATCTCGTCGGGCCGGTCGATGTGGCGCGCCTCGGCCGGTCGCCGCTCGCCATCGTGACGGCCGACATGAAGTTCTACGTCACCGAATATCACTCGCAGGGGCCGCTCGCGGCGGCGTTGTCGTGCGGCGGCGATCTCGACATCGATGCCATCGCGACGATTCGCATTCACACGTATGAGTTCGCCCATCGGGAGATCGGTTTCGGCGCCGAGAAATGGCGCCCGGCCACGCGTGAGACCGCCGACCACAGCCTGCCCTATGTGGTGGCGGCCACGTTGGTCGACGGCGGGTTCAGCGATGCGGCCTTCGCAGCCCAACGCCTGTCCGATCCACGCATCCTTGCGCTCGCCGACAAGATCACGATCGACGAGGACCCGGCCTTCACGCGGGCGTTCCCGGCTAAATTTCCCTGCCGGGTCGAGATCGTGCTGCGCGACGGCACGACGCGTAGCGCCAGCCGCGACGTCCCGCACGGACACCACGACGACCCGCTGACCGATGCCGAGGTCGAGGCGAAATTCACCGCGCTAGCCGGCCGCAAGCTCGCGAGCGCTCGGGTGGCGCACGCCTGGGACACGGTCTGTGCGGTCGAGCGCTGCAGTCGGCTCGGCGATCTGTTTGACGCGTTCGTGGTGGAAGGTTGAGCCGGGCTATCCTGACCTTGGACGGGCTATCCTGACTTGGAACTCGTACTCGGATACTGCGTTGTTCGTAGTGGCCGAACAGGCGCGCTCGGCGCGAGATCGGGCTACCAGCTTGCAAATAGCGTATTCGTAAGAGGAGAGGGGCCCGTGCAGCCCGCGCAAGTCCGGCCCCCGCAGCGCCCCGAGGCGCGCACTGCGCACGCGCCGAACTCGGTCGCGCGCGGCCACGAGCAGCTCGATCTCACCGATCCGCGCCCGCCGATGACGACCCACATGTTCTGGCGTCAGGCCGCGTACCTCGCGACCATCGGCATGTTCATCATCATGTTCGGGGCGTTCCTCGACATTGCCCGCCCGGTCGTCATGCCGATCGTTGCGGCGGCCGTGTTCGGCACCATGCTCGGGCCGCTCGCCCGTGTCGCGAGCAAGTGGGGCGTTCCCGCATGGCTGTTCGCTATTGCAACCGTCGGCTTCTTTTTCCTGACGCTGCAGGCGGTCACCGTTATGGTCTCGGCGCCGCTGGTCGATTGGATCGGCCGCGCGCCCGAGTTCGTACAGGTGATCAAGAGCAAGCTGCAGGCGCTGCAGAGCGGGCTTGCGGCGTTTCACAGCCTGCAGTCGGTGCTCGGCACCGGTTCGGGACCGAAGATCGATCTCGCCGGTCTGGTCCAGCCGACCGTCGCGTTCCTTACGCCGACGATCGGCGAGCTCCTGATCTTCTTCACCACGCTGCTTTTCGTCCTGCTCGACCGCGACGACCTGCGCAAGCACATGATCCTGCTGTTCAAGGATCAGGACGACCGCCTGCGCGTCATCCGCATTCTCAATGACGTCGAGCGCAACCTCTCGCGCTACATCGGCACCGTGACGATTATCAATCTGGCGATCGGCGTGATCACGGCGGCGGGCGCTTGGCTCCTCGGCTTCAAGACGCCGCTGCTCCTCGGCACGCTTGCCTTCGTGTGCAACTATATTCCCTATATCGGTCCCGCCATTGTCACGGTCGCGCTGTTCGCGGTCGGCCTGATCAGCTTCCCGTCGCTCGCCTATGCGGCGATCGCGCCGGCCCTGTTCGTCGCCCTGACCACCTTCGAGGGGCACGTGGTGACGCCGAACATCGTCGGGCGGCGGCTCACCTTGAATCCACTCGGTGTTTTTCTTAGCCTGGCGTTCTGGACTTGGCTGTGGGGGCCGATCGGCGCTTTCCTGTCAGTGCCGTTTCTCATCTTCGGCCTCGTCATCGTTCGGCATCTCCTGGTGGCCGACGACGGCGAGCTGCCGGGCTGAAAGCGGAACCTTTCCCCGCGCAGACACTTGAAGTATTTGAAGCACTTACATTTCGCGTCGGAGTAAGTCATGGCGTTAACCAAAGACACGTCCGGGACGGTCGAGGACATCCAGCGCGACGTGCAGGCGCTGCGCGACGATCTCGCCAAGCTCGCCGGGCAGGTCGGCGAGCTTCTGACCGCCGGCGGCGGCGAGGCGATTGCCGGGCTGAAGCAACGCATGCACCAAATGCACGATGACCTCGACGAAACCATGTCGGACGTAGGCGAGCGCGGCCGCGAGGCGCTCAGCGACGTGAGCGAACATCTGAGCGAAGCGCTCCAGGAATCGATCGAGGAGCACCCGCTGACGACGATTGCGCTCGCGGTCGGGCTGGGCTTCCTGTTCGGCACGGTATGGCGCCGCTAGTGGATTCTCCGGCAAGGCCTGCTCCCGACTTGATCGGGGGTCGATGCCGGCTCTTAAATAAGCACGCGCGCAATTTGAAAAAGTATTAGGCAGGGGGCCGTGTTCGACGCGCCGATCGCCAAACTCAAGCACAAGCTCGCCGTCGCCGTGAAGTCGACGGTCGGCCTCGTCGTCGCGCTCGCGGCGGCGCTGGTCGCCGTGGGATTCTTCTGCGCGGCCGCTTTCATTTGGCTCGCCGCGCGCTACAGCGCGCTCACGGCTGCGCTCGTGCTCGGCGGGGTTTTCACGTTTATCGCTCTCATTGCGGTGATTGTGGTTCTACTTGTGCGCCACAGCCGCCCGCCGCCTCCGCCGCCGCGGCGCAAGGCCGCCTGGTGGGCCGATCCGGCACTACTCGCGACCGCGCTCGACGTCAGTCGCGTGCTCGGCCGCAAGCACGTCGCCACCGCCGTGCTGGTAAGCGCCTTCATCGTCGGCGTGATGCTCGGTCCCTCTCGCAAGCGCGAAGACGAGCCCACGGAATAGCCAAATCCAGCGTGCGATGCAGCGCGCGGCGCTCGCCGCCGCCGTTGGAACTTTGCTTCTGGGTCTGCATTGAATCGCAGGGTTGAGGATAAGGAGAGATCGATGCTGTCGACCATCCTGATCGTCGTTCTGATTCTCCTGCTGATCGGCGCGCTGCCGACGTGGCCCTATAGCGCCGGTTGGGGTTACGGCCCGGGCGGCGGCGTCGGACTGCTCCTCGTCATCATCGTCGTCCTCGTGCTGCTCGGGCGAATATAGCTGCCGCCTCGCGCGCAACAAACGTAACGGACGAGGCGGCGGAGCGGCGTCAGCCGCGCCGCCGCTCTCGTTTCGCTCATCTGCCTTGGATCGTCTCGCCGGTATCTGCCATTCGTTTCTTGATATCCGCGACCGCCCATCCCGTCAGGGCGGCGAGGTTCTTCGCCTCATCGTCGAACCGCGCCGGCAGGCCTTTGCGGTACTCCCACGCGCGCCAGCAGCTTGCGACTCCTTGCCAGGGATGGTTCAGCACATAGCGGACCTGGTAGTTGTCGCGGTCGTGCGTCTCCATCAACGCGAGGTCTTCGGGAAAATGCGCCGCGTCGTAGCGCACGTGCAGCCGCGTCACGAAGGCGCTCGCGCTTGCGGGGCCGGCAGGCGTGGTCGAGTCGGACGCCATCCAGCGGGCGCCGAGCTCGACGAGCTCGCTTGCCGACATCGGCGCGCCGGCGCACGGATCGCACCAGCGCATGTCCCAGGCGTATTCGGTGAACACGGCGCGCATGTCCTCGTCCCGCACGGCGCGTTCGAACGCGGCCTTGTAGACCTTGCCGAAATCCTCCTTGACGTAGAGCGGTACGTTGACGGCCGACGGCATCTTGATGGTGCGATAGTTCGTGGTCTCGACGCGGCCGTTTCGGCCCAGCGCATAGATGATCAGATCCTGTGGGCCGTTGGCGTTCACGGTGCCGAGCCGCAGCGGCAGCATGAATTTCGCGCTCTCGTAGCGCACCTGCAGCGGCCGCAGATAGCCGCGCCCGATCTGCTGCATACGGTCGAGGTCCACCTTGGCGACGAAGAAATGCATGCCCTGCTTGATGTAGCTCGCGAGCACGCCGTTCGCGCCAGGCGGGATGCGGTAGCCGTTGTCGGTGAGCCACGTGGCGAGCCCGTTGCTTTGTGTCGCCGAGAGGATCTGCACGTCGTACTCGCCGACGTCGTAGCTCGCCTCCACGGTGACGCCGTAGGAGACATGATCCTCCGCCTTGGCGAGGTGCCCTCTCCGCATGCCCTGGCTCGCGGGCGCGGCGAAGTAGAGGGACGTCGGCACGCACGGGTCCTGGTCGAAATATTCGACCAGCCGCGGCGCCGTATAGGCATCGATGTGGTCGATGGTCTTCATCTCGACGACGCCGATCTGCTTGCGCTCGATGAAGGTCGGCACCGGCACGACCAGCGCGAATTCGCGCGGCTCGCCCTCGTAGTCGCTCGCCATCGTGATCGTGGTCTTGTCGCCGTCGCGCGCCAGCACGACCTTGGAGGTCGTGTTGAACAGCTTTGTGTCCGCCTTGGCGACATAGAAGCCGCAGAACGCGGCCGCCGGGCCCACTTGCCAGAGGAGCTGGGCCGCGATCGCCACGATCGCGACGGTCGATTTCAGGCGGGTCCGGGTCTTGATCCTTTTGGCGGTCATCGGGCGGCTCCCTGTTGCGCCGGCTCGCGCCACGCGAACCGGCCGGCTGGAAAGATGCGGTCGAGCAGAAGCGTGCAGGGCGACAGCGCGATCAGCGCGACATAGAGCGCCGGCCGCATCTGCCACGCGAAGGCGAGCCAGTGCGCGAGCAACGCGACCGCGAGCGCGAACAGAAAGCGGCTTCGCCGCGCGCTCGGCGTCGTCCGCGGATCCGTGATCATGAAGAACGCGAAGATCAGCAGCGATCCGCTCTGCATCTGGTGCAGCGGGATCGTGAGCGGATCGCCGAGCCAGAGGGCGCGCGCGACGAGTAGCGCGCCGTGGCAGGCGAGAAAGAACAACGCGACGTCGCCGCGCCGGGCAGCGTTGAGGACCATGAAGGCCGCGCATGAGACGAGCGTCACGAACCAGGCGCCGGTGCCCCACTGGCCGGGCGAGATCCAGACATGGCGCGGCAAGGCAAAGAGCAGCGTGACGATGGCGAAGCCGGCGGGATTCCAGACATTCCGGCCATCGACGCGCAGGATGAACTTCGCGCCGATCGCGATCGCGGCTGCGAGAGCGTGAACCCATGCCGCGTCGGCGCGTAGCAGCAGGCTGAGCGACAGCCCGGTGATCAGCGGCGAGCGCAGGTCGAGCGTGGGCAGCCGAAAGCGGCGCGTGCAGGCGATCTGGGTCGCCACGGCCGCCGCGATTGCGAGCAGGCTGTTGAGCGGCTCGGCGCCGAAATCGATCCAACCCATGTTGAACGCCAGGAGGGCGGTGAGCACGGCAATCTGGAAGTGCCGGGCATCGCCGCGCAGCAGCGCGCCGACGCGGGTCGACAGTTTGGGCGGGGTCGTCGCCGTGATCGTCAACATCGTCATTGGCTTGCTCCGCTCGAAGAGCCGCGCAGCGGCGGCGGCCTCGACCCGGAAAGCGGGCGCTGCCGGCGATTTCGGACAGGCAAGCCGGCGTAAAAATATTTTGCCGCCGATGTCCGGATTGGCGGGGCCGGCGCGCATTCGAAGGTCACGGGAGCAGGATGAAATTGCAGGGATTTTTCGTGCGGCCGAGCCGTTCTGCCCTAAATCGGACACGCGCGGCCGCGACAGGAACGGCAATTCTGGCACGTCCGCATTCGGTGAAAACGCGCGCTTTCCCTATGACGACGGTGTCCACCATCGAGCTCTCGACCGCCGCGCCTGAGCCGTCCGCCGCGATCATGTCGTTGGCCGAGGCCGGCGCCGCCATTCGGGCGCTGAGCGTCGCCGACAAGACCGCCCTGATGAAGCTCGCGTGCCTCTATGCGAAGAAGACGCCCTACGATCACGAGGACCTGGTGCAGGAGGCGATGTGCCGCGTGCTGTCCGGTGCACGCGCCTGGCCGCGCCATGTGGCGGCGGTGCCTTTCCTGTGGGGCGTGCTGCGCAGCATCGCGTGGGAATGGAAGAAGGAATTCGTCGAGCGTGAGGCCGAAGCGACCGACCTCGACGGCGAGGAGCGCCGCGCGATCGCGAGCCTCGACGTTGCCAAGGTCCTCGCCCTGTTCGACGATGATCCAGTGGCGCAGATCATCGTGCACGGCATGATGGAAGGCTTGCGCGGGGAGGAGCTGCAGCGGTTGAGCGGGCTCGACAAGACGGACTACGAGAGCAAGCGCACCAAGATCCGACGCCGCATCGAGAAGCTCGAGTTATAAGCTGTGCCGCCATGACCCGCTCGCCCGACCAACTGCAGAACCTCGCCGACGCGCTCGGCGAGGACGTCGTCGCGGCATCGCCCGAGGTGCTCGCCGCCGAGGCCGCGCAGGAGCGCGGCGACGGCGCCGGGCTTGCGCTCGACTTCGACCGGATCGTCGTCCGCGCCGAGCGGCAGGCGCGCTGGCGCCGCGTCGCGCAGTGGCTGCGCGCGCGCCTGCCGTCCGCTTCCGCACGATCGTGGCGTCCCGCCTTGGCGGCGGTGGCCGGCGTTGCAGTCGTCGTGGTTGCGGGCGACATTTATTTGAATGTGCGGCCCGACAGGGCGTCCCGGGCGCTCCAGCCGGTTGAACAATCCCGCGCGCGCGAGCCTGCGCGCGACGAGGTGGCATCGCGGCCGCAAGTGTACGGCGAGGCGGACACGCCTGCTGTGGCCGGCGCATCGCCGACTCCCGCGCCGCCGATCGCCGCGTCCGCAGATGCGCCGAGGCGCGTGCGCACCGTGCCGATCCGGCCCGCGACGGGATCGGCCGGCCCGCCGCTGGCGCAGTCCGCGCCCGGAGCGATTGACGCGCGCTCGCTCGCGCCCGCCCTCAGCCGGCGCAGCGCCGCCGCCGTCCAGCCGCCATCGGCCTCACGTCGGCTACCTGATTCGCGGGTCGCGGTGGCGCCGGCGCCGACCGGGGCCGACCAGGGAAGCAAGAACCGCGACGCGGTCCCGTCGTTCGCATGGCCCGTGAGCGGACCCGTGATGGCTGATGTCGCCGGCGTCGCGAGAGCGGACAAGCGCGATGCCGGCATCGATATTGCGGTTCCGCTCGGCACCGACGTTCTCGCCGCCGCCGACGGCGTCATCACGTACGCGGGCGACGGCAACCGGGGCTCCGGCAATCTCATCCTCGTGCGTCACGACGGCGGTTTCGTCACCGCCTACGCGCACGTCGACAAGATCCTGGTGAAGGTCAACGACCGCGTGCAGCGCGGCGACGCGATCGCCACATCCGGCGGCAGCGGCACCGCGGCGCCGCCGCTGCTCCACTTCGAGATCCGCAAGGGAGAAGTCGCGGTCGACGCGAGGCAGTATCTGCCGCGGTAGGGCGCATCACATTCGACCACGCCGTCATGCCCGGCGTTGTGCCGGGCATCCACGTCTTGGCGATCTGGCAAGAAAGACGTGGATGGCCGGGACAAGCCCGGCCATGACGTAAGCCACTCACTCCCACGGCATCAGCGAGGCGTGGATCACGTCCTTGACGCCCTCGCCGCCGACCGAGCGTATGGCGAGGTCGACGTCCTTCAGGCCGAACTTATGCGTCGTCACCAGCTCGAGCGGAAAGCGCTTGGAGGCGATCTGCTCGAGCGCCAGCTCGCACGCCCGGTAGCTATGGCCGCGCGCGCTCTTCATGGTGATGAACTTCACCGTGAACTTCTCGAGCGGGAAATTGGGAAATGCCGCCATCTCGCCCTGCGCCACGATGATGCCGCCCTTGCGCTTGAGTGCCTCGATGCCGAGCAGGATCGGGATGGTGCCGGCGCCCGCCGTGCAGTCGAGCGCGACGTCGACGCCCTTTCCGCCGGTGATCTGCATGATGCGCTCGAGCGGGTTCTCCTTCGTCACGTCGACCACAAAATCGGCGCCGAGCTTTTTCGCGACCTCGAGCCGGGCGCCATCCTTCGATGTGCCCGTGACGATGATCAGCGATGCGCCGGCCTGTTTGCAGATCACGGTCTGCGACAGGCCCTGCTGGCCCGGTCCCTGGATCAGCACCGTCGAGTTGTAGCCGACCTCGCCGTCGAACAATGACCACTCGACGCCGTTCGCCATCGGCGTGACCAGGCCGGCAAGCTCGGGCGTCACGCCTTTCGGCACGTGGTGCACCACTGCGTTCCACGGCAGATAGACGTACTGCGCGAATCCGCCCCACAGGTGCGGCGGTTTCTCGTCCGAGGTGTAACCGTAGCGGATCGCGTCCGGATTTGTGCGCCAGTTTGTGTTCTCGCAGTGCCGGTATTGGCCGGCGTGGCACCACTCGCACTTGCCGCAGCTCACATAATGCTCGACGAAGACGAGGTCGCCTTCCTTGAAACCTTTGCGGTTGGTGAATTCGCGGCCCGCCTTGGTGATATAGCCGATGTTCTCGTGCCCCATGATGGTGGGCTTGGGTGTCGGCGGATGCTTGTAGAGCTTGACGTCGGTGCCGCAGATGCCCGCGACCTCCATCTTCAGAAGCGCGGCGTCCGCCGGAACGTCGGGCATCGGATATTCACGCAGCTCGGTCCTGCTCGGGCCCGTCCGCACGGCTGCCAGCACTTTCTCCGCCACCGCTACGCCTCCGCTCGTGATCGTTCCCGGCTAGCTACACGTTTGCCCGACCGGGCGCAATTTGCTGTGCGGGCCTATATACGGTGAGGGAGAAGCGATATTTGCCGATGAACGACCACACAACCGCGCTGCAGGATTGGCTTGCCGGCACCCACCCGTCCGGCGAGCGCGCCGCCGCATCGCGCGTCGCGCGCCGCGGCTTCGTGCGCCGCACGGCCGCGCACAGCGCGGCGCTCGAGCTCGTGCGCGCCTGGACGCGCGAGCGCTTCGGGCTCGCCGAGGGCGTCGTCGTCATGGTCACCGAGCTCGCCTGCGCGCTGCCGGGCTGCCCGCCGGTCGAGACCGTGGTGGCGTTCTGGACCGCGCCCGAGCGCCGGCATCATTTCAAGATCTTCAAGCCTGTCGCCGAGGTTGTGCGCGACGATCTTCCGCCCGCCTGGCTCAAGGACGCGCTGGTCGTGCCCGAAGGCGGCGACTGCGATTGCTGTTAACGCACATCGTCATGCCCGCGCTTGTCGCGGGCATCCACGTCTTCCTGTTCGGCAAAGGCGTGGATGGCCGGGACGAGCCCGGCCATGACGGCGAGCCCTTGCGGCAAGCTGCCGCTTCCGCGTATCCCCGCGCCGCTACATATTGGCGGACTTGTTCCATGCACTGGTTGGCGACGGAGACGTTCAGATGAAGAAAATACTCGCAACGCGCGCGATCGTCGCTGCGGTTGTCGCGCTCGTGGCGGTCCTCGGCGCGCCGGCCCGCGCGGCCGACAATTGGCCGTCGCGGCCGATCACCGTGATTGTCCCCTTTGCGGGCGGCAGCGCGAGCGACGTGGTGACGCGCCTCATGCTCACCAAGATGAGCCAGAACATGGGCCAGACGATCATCGTCGAGAACCGGCCGGGCGCCGGCGGCAATATCGGCACCGCCTATGGCGCCAAGGCGGCGCCCGACGGTTACACCTGGGTCGCCAGCGGTTCCGGCCCGATGGCCGCCAACGCCACGCTCTATCGCGATCTCGGCTACGATCCCGTGAAGGACTTCGAGGAGGTCTCGCCCTTCGCCTATTTCACCATCGTGGTCGTCGCCAGCAACAAGCTGCCGGTGAAGACGCTGGCCGACCTGATCGCCTATGCCAAGGCGCATCCGGGCCAGCTCAACTTCGGCTCGGTCGGCATCGGCAGCTCGCAGCATCTCGGCGGCGTCTACTTCGAGCAGGTGACCGGCACCAAGCTCGTCCATGTGCCGTACAAGAACATCGGCCAGTACGGCCCCGACATGATCGCCGGCGTGGTGCCGCTCGGTTTCCAGTGGCTGCCCAACGTGCTCGCGCCGCTCAATGCGAAAGGCGCGCGGGCGCTCGCGGTCGCCGGCAAGGAGCGCCTGTCGGCGCTGCCCGATACACCGACCACGATCGAGGCGGGATTGCCGGACTATCAGGCGTCGGGCTGGTTCGCGATGCAGGTGCCGCACGGCACGCCGAAGGAGATTGTCGAGCGCATCAACCACGAAATGGCCAAGGCGCTCGCCGATCCGGTAGTGCACCAGCGCTTCGCGCAGCAGGGCGCCATCGCGAGCGTGCTGCCGCCCGACCAGGCCAAGAAGTTCCTCGACGACGAAATCGTCAAGTGGCACGACATCATCGTCAAGGCGGGCATCCCGAAGCTATGATCCGGCGGTAGCCCGCCTCGTCTGATCCGAGGCGGGGATCGGCAAGGAATCCGGGTGCATGGCGGATGACGCACGCAATCTGACGGGCGTCTGGCAAGGCCTCTATACCTATCCGAACGGCCAGTCGGTCTCGTTCGTGGCGACGCTGATCGACAGCGCCGGCGCGCTGTCGGGCTCTACCCACGAGCCCGGCGCCCACGGCGACGCGTCGTCCGGTACGCTCTACGCGACGCTTGCCGGCCAGCGCAGCGGCAGCGCCGTGACGTTCCGCAAGACCTATGAGGGAAAGCGGCCGCGCTATCGTGCGGTCGACTATGCGGGCACGCTCAACGCCGACGCGACCGAGATCGAGATCGAGGGCCGTTGGACAATTCCCGGCGTGTGGTCCGGCACGTTCCTGATGATCCGCCCGGCGCGCAACGAGGCGAGCGTGAAGCGCGAGGCGATCCAGGAGGTGTAGGGCGCAATAGCGAAGCATATTGCGCCGTTTGGTGCGGCCTTGTCGACATTGAAGAAAAGAGCCGCGAGCGAGAAGGCGCAATACGCTTCGCTATTGCGCCCTCGACATCTCAAATCACCACCGTATTGACCGTGCGGCTTTCGATCTCGCCGCGCACCTTGGCATAAACCTTCGGATTTCGCGCCGCGAGGATCTGCAGCGCGGCAAGCACCGCGTTCGACGGCTCGAGCACCGTCATCACCGGCACCTTGCTGGGCGCGCGCAAGGAGGACCACACGTCCTCGGGGAAATCCTTGGCGCCCGCCGGCACCGTGATCACCGGCATCGTCGACATCGCCGACAGCGTCGGACCGGCGCCGTTCGAGCGGCCGATATAGGCGATCATCACCGAGTCCGGCACCTCCTGCGCGAGGCGGTGCAGCGTGTGCGCGGCCGCGACCGGCTCCTTGTGCACCGAGCAGACCACGGGCTTCATGAGATCGGCGAGATCGCCGAGCGCCTGCGTGAACGGCTCGATCTTGTCCGACGTCGAGCCGCACCACAGGATGATGCGCTGCTGCGGCACATGGAAGCGGCTGGTGATGTCGGCGACGCGGCGATATTTCTCCACCACGGTGTCGATCGCGCCGCCGTCGCGATACACCTGCTTGTCGAGATAGGCACCGTTCTCCAGCACGCGCCACGAGTCGTTGTCGATCACGTCGGCAAGCAGCAGCCGGCCCTTGGTGTCGAAGCCGAATTCGACCTTGAGGTCGACCAGCGTGCCGCCCTGCAGCTGCCAGGCCTTCTCGAGTGCGAGGAACGTCTCGCGCGCGACGCGTTCCATCTCGGGGAAGAACTTGTTCTCGTCCTTGTGCTCGAAGACGTCGCCGGTCGAGAGCACGAGGAAAGGCTCCTGCCCGACCAGCGGCTTTGCCGGATTGTAGAGCTTGATCTGTTGATCGCCCTGCGCGTAGCCCATCAGCGGATCGTCGGCGACGAGCGGCTTGCCCTTCCAGTTCTTGTCCTTGGTCTTGAGATAGAACTCGACGATCAGCCGCGGAAACAGCTGGCCCTTGCCGTATTGCGGATGGCGCTTGAGGTAGGAGCCGTGCGCTTCGCGCCGGGTCACCACCTCGTAGGGCAGCATCTGGCACTTCGGCGCGACGAACGAGGTCGCGCTGTCCTGCTCCTCGAACGCGACCGGAATGCCGCACGCCTTGAGCAGGCTGAAGACGTTGCAGGTGGTGCCGTTGGCGAGCGCGCTCTTGCCCGAGATCACGTCGTGCTTGGCGCCGTCGCCCGCCGTGATGTCGTCCTTGGAGATGACCACCACGAGGTCGGCGCTGCCGGCGATCTGGTAGATTTTCTTGGTCTTGCCTTCGTTGACGAGGGGACCAACGGAATGCTTCGAGCGTTCGGCCGTCTTTGCGTCCACGGCGTTTTCCTGTCTGGCTTGCTAAATCGCGAGGTTAAATTGGGTGTCACGTCGGGCGTAACATTGCGCGTGTTTGCCGGTGAACCAACGTCCACCCCAGATCGGTCCGGGACGGGCTTTCACCGGGACATGCACCCATCCTGAGATAGCGTAACCGGGCGCGCAGGCAAGGGCCATGTCGACGCTATCCCGTGGGGATTTGGCCTCGGGAACCCGACGGCCCGCGGCCCCATCCGCTCATAATTGTGTCGCCGGCGCTCTGCTTTAGGTTGCGTAGAGGTTCGAAATGTTACGGTCGATCAATGGGAGACCGATCGCGCATATTGCTGCGTTTCGTGTTGCCGAGGTCGCACCCCGACACGGGCGTGGAGGAGGGCATCTTCAGCACCGCCTATCGTCTGCGCGAGGCTGCGAACACCCGTGCGACGGATCGGCGGCTTCTGGATACCCTATTGTCGTGGTTTGGGAGCAACCTCCCGGTCCCAATGCGCTTCAATCGGACGACGTCCAAGGGATACTACCGGCGACGAACCCAAGGCGTGTCCTGGCTCAGGCTCTCCGCCGCCGAGCATGTCGCCAAGATGCGCGAGCTCGCCGCGATTCTTGAAAAATATGGATATCGCGTCGCCGAGATTACCACCGATCGGCCGGGCTATGTCGTCTTCGAGGACGACCATCAGGTGGTGGCGGAGCCGTTTCGTGATACCCGCTGCCGGCCGCCCGCCTAGCCCTTGATCTGCCGCCCGGCGCGCACATCGGCAATCAACGCCGTAAACGCCCCGAGGCTCGCCTTGGCGGTGTTGACGTAGGTGTCGGTCTTGGCATCGAGCCATTTTTCCGCGTAGCCGATCGCCGTATGCGCGAGCCGCACGCGCCCGTCGAGCCACGGTCCGCCGCCGAAGCCGCCGATCACCGGGATCTGCACGGCCTCGACGACGGCTTTGCCCGCGGCCGGTCCCGAATTGGTGAAGTCGAGCAGCGAGGCGCCGGCCTCCTCGAGCAGCTTCGCCTCCTCGACCAGCCGCCTGGTCAGCTCGGGCCGCGCCTGCGCGCCCGGCGCCGATTGTGCGCCGTACGGAATGCCGAATTTGAGCGCGGTCTGCGGCGTCAGCCCGAACTGCGCGAACACGGGGATGCCGGCGCGCACCAGCGCGCGCACCGCCTCGGGAAAATCCGCCGCCGCGTCGACCTTGATCAGGTCGGCGCCGCCTTCCTTGACGAGGCGGATCGCCGCCGCGAGCGCCGTCTCGATGCCCTGCTGCACCGGCCCGAACGGAAGATCGCAGCTCACCAGCGCGCGCGTCGTGCCGCGACGCACCGCCTTGCAGACGACGAGTATCTCGTCGAGCGTCACCTCGAGCGGATTGGCGTGCCCCCACAGGTTGACGCCGACCGAGTCGCCGATCGAG
>DASXCK010000492.1:0-3064 GCA_036491235.1 Xanthobacteraceae bacterium
TCCTTACCCTCGAGCGGGCCGGCCTCATCCGCAGACAGCCCGGCGCCCCGCGAAGCATCGAGGTGCTCGTGCCGCCAGAGAATCTGCCCGTCTTGAATACCTGACCTTCAACCGGTCAAATCCTCGGTGACGAGGAACTAGATGAAAAGCGGGAGAAGATCATGGATCAGAGCCGACGCAGCGTCCTGATCGCAGGCACGGCAGCGAGCGCCGTCGCAGCCACGCCGCTCGCCTTCGCGCAACAACCTACCGGACCAGGGGATACCAAGATGTCGTTCTACGAAAGAGGCGCCGTTAAGATCCATTACGAGGACGTCGGCACCGGGTTTCCGTTGCTGGTCATTCCGGGCGGTGGACTGAACTCGACGATGGCGTTTCTGTCGCACGGCGCGCCGTTCAACCCGCTGGCCGAGTTCAAGGACGAGTATCGCGTCATCGCGGCGGACCTGCGCAACGCCAAGGGCGGCGAGTCGACGGGCCCGCTCGAGCCCGACCGTCCGTGGGACGCCTACACGGACGACCACCTCGGCCTGATGGACCATCTCGGCATCGACAAGTTCATGGTGCTGGGCTTCTGCATCGGCGGCCCGTTCATCTGGAACCTGATCAAGCACGCGCCCAACCGCGTGGTCGCCGGCGTGCTGGCACAGCCGAGCGGGTCGCGGCCGGAGCATCGCGACTACTTCTACGAAGGCAACATGAAGAACTGGGGCCCCGAACTGGTGAAGCGCCGGCCCGAGATCACGACGGAGCAGGTCGATAAATTCCTGACCAAGATGTATCGCACCGACGCGGA
Source organism: Xanthobacteraceae bacterium (assembly GCA_036491235.1). Taxonomy (GTDB): domain Bacteria; phylum Pseudomonadota; class Alphaproteobacteria; order Rhizobiales; family Xanthobacteraceae; genus JAVDCA01. Next base: position 797 of record DASXCK010000492.1, read on the forward strand.
CTTCGTGTTCACGGTGACGCGCGATTTCGTGCGCAACTGCAGGACGCCGGTGCTGATCCTGCCGGACGATATCCCGCCGCATCCTTACGCGATCGCGATGGAAGCCGCGATGCTCGCGCCCAACGCGGAAGTGAGCATGTTTCCGTGGAAGGAGCCGAAGGAGCGCATTCCGCTGGCGGTGCGGCAGATCCGCAGCTTCATGCGGGCGCATCGGCCGATGGCTTGATGTCTCCCGTCATGGCCGGGCATAGTCGTTCGAAGAACGGCGTCGCTTCGCTCGCCTAGGTCCCGGCCATCCACGCCTTTGTTGCGGAAGCTCGCCAAGGAAGATGCGGATGCCCGCGACAAGCGCGGGCATGACGGCGTCAAATAACAGCCGGCACTATCTCCTCGCTCCAGCCGCACGCTGTCAGCCGCTCGCGCATATGCCCGGGTACCGGCGCCGCGACGCGCACGGGCGGCTTGTTCTTGCTGATCGGCACCACGATCTCGCGCGCGTGCAGATGCAGCATCGGGCCGCGGAAGCGCGGCGCGGTGCCGTAGATGTCGTCGCCGACGATGGGCCAGCCGTGCGCTGCACAGTGCACGCGCAGTTGATGGGTGCGGCCGGTGAGCGGCTCCAATTCGAGCCAGGTAAGAGGCGCCTGCGCCCTCTCCCCCGCTTGCGGGGGAGAGCCGGAGAGGGGGGAGCCGCTTGCTCGGGGCTCGGGGCTTCCGCCTCCTCGCCCTCCCCCGCAAGCGGCGGAGGGGAACGAGAGCGAGTCGGATGAAGCCGCAACAACGGGCGCCCGTCCCATCACCTTCCACTTCGTCACGGCGGGCACGCCGTTCGGGTCGGGCTTCATCCACCAGCCGATGCGGTCGTCGAGGCGGCCGAGCGCGAGATCGATGGTTCCGGCGTCCTCCGCGGGGCCGCCTTCGACGACGGCCCAGTAGGTCTTGCCGATCTGGCGGTGCTTGAACAGCAGGCCGAGATGGGCGAGTGCCTTGCGATGGCGGCCGAGCACCAGGCAACCCGAGGTGTCCTTGTCGAGCCGATGGGCGAGCTCAGGACGGCGCGGCAGGCCGTAGCGCAGGCCGTCGAGATAGTCCTCGAGGCTCGGGCCGCCCTTGGGGCCTCGATGGACCGAGAGGCCGGCGGGCTTGTCGATGATCAGCATCAAGCCGTCGCGATAAAGCACGCGCGCCAGCATCTCGTCGGATGGAACACCGCGCGAGCCGTGCGATTTCGACGCAATCGACCGATTGCCGCGCTGGTCCTGGCCCTGATCCTGGGCTCGGGTCTCTTTCAGGCTCATCGTGAAACCGCTATCAAACCGGCGACATGAATGACAGTGCGAAACCAGACGACGCGCCGAAAAGGAGCTGGTGGCAACGGCTCGCGTCCGGCCTCAAGCGCACCTCCGCGTCGATCGGCGGCGCGATCGCGGATATCGTCACCAAGCGCAAGCTCGATGCGGCGACGCTCGAGGAGCTCGAGGAGGTGCTGATCCGCGCCGACCTCGGCGTCACAACGGCCGCCAAGGTCGCAGCCGCGGTGGCGGAAGGCCGCTATGAGAAGACCGTGTCCGCGGACGAGGTGAAGGCCATCCTCGCGGCCGAGGTCGAGAAGATCATGACGCCGGTCGCGCAGCCGCTCACGTTCGATGCGGGCGCGCGGCCGTTCGTGATCTTGGTGGTCGGCGTCAACGGCTCGGGCAAGACCACGACCATCGGCAAGCTCGCGGCCCGCCTCCGCGACGAAGGCCGCAAGGTCGTGCTGGCGGCGGGCGACACCTTCCGCGCCGCCGCGATCGAGCAGCTCCGGGTCTGGGGTCAGCGCGCCGGCGCCGAGGTGATCGCGAGCCATCAGGGGGCCGATGCGGCCGCGCTCGCGTACGAGGCGCTGGAGAAGGCGCGCGCGCACGCCGCCGACGTGCTGATCGTCGATACGGCCGGACGCCTGCAGAACAAGGCCGCGCTGATGGGCGAGCTCGAGAAGGTCGTGCGCGTCATGAAGAAGCTCGACGCGAGCGCGCCGCATGCGGTGCTGCTCGTGCTCGATGCGACCGTCGGGCAGAACGCGCTGTCGCAGGTCGAGGAATTCGCGCGCACGGCGGGCGTCACGGGCCTCGTGATGACCAAGCTCGACGGGACCGCGCGGGGCGGAATTCTGGTGGCGATCGCCGCCAAGCACCGCATTCCGGTGCATTTCATCGGCGTCGGCGAGAGCGTCGAGGATCTGAGCCCGTTCGCGGCGAAGGATTTTGCGGCGGCGATCGCGGGGAT
>DASXCK010000493.1:0-5963 GCA_036491235.1 Xanthobacteraceae bacterium
GCCGGGTCGACCACGACCGGCTCGAGCTTGCGGCCGAGCAAACCGCCTTTCTCGTTCTGCTGCGCGATCAGCATCAGCATCACGTCCTTCAACGTGGTCTCGCTGATCGCCATGGTGCCGGACAGCGAATGCAGGATGCCCACCTTGATGGGTTCGCCCGCCGCGAAGGCGCGCCCCCCGAAGCCGACCGCGAGACTGGCTGCCGAGGCCAGCGCGCCGCGCAGGAACGGTCGCCGGCCGACCGGTCGATTGAAATTGACCATGTTGCGATGTCCTCTCTGTGTGACGCGTCGCGGCCCGGCACCGTTTCGCTGGCAATCGTTCCGCAAGGAGCGTGCCAAGCCGATGCCGCCGGCTAAGCGGCTGAGTCAGCAAGGATTCGAGCGCAGGCGTGGAATCCGTGGATGCACTGAAGGTGGCGGCGCATAAATGGTTTGGCCAGAAAATCGCCATGCGCCTAAAATTTAAGCGGTAAAAGAATGGGCACACCACGGCAATGACGGACACCGTTTCGACAGTCACCAATGAGCTTGCCGCCTATATCGCCGGCACCATGGAGCGCACGCTGCCGGCAGAGGTAGCTGCCAAGACCAAGTTGCACGTGCTCGATACGCTCGCCGCGATGCTCTCGGGCTCGCGTCTCAAGCCGGGCGAACTCGCCGCATCCTATGTCGAGACGCTCGGCGGCCGGCCGGAGGCGACCGTCATCGGCACCGGCATCCTCACATCCGCCGTCAATGCGGCGCTCGCCAACGGCATGATGGGCCACGCCGACGAGACCGACGATTCGCATCTCGGCGGGCTGTTTCATCCGGGCTGCGCCGTCGTGCCGGCCGCGCTTGCGGTCGCCGAGCGGGCGGGGCTGGGCGGTAACGACCTGATCCGCGCGGTCGCGCTCGGCTACGACGTCGGCGCGCGCATTGCGCCGGCGCTCGGATCGCGCCGCTCGGACACCGCGAGCCACAGCACGCACAGCCTCGCGGCGTTGTTCGGCGCGGCCGCCGCGGCCGCTGCACTGCTGCGGCTCGAGGAGACGCAGGTGCGTCACGCGCTGTCCTACACGGTGCAGCAGGCGTCGGGTGTGGCGTACTGGTCGCGCGACCACGAGCACATCGAGAAGTCGTTCGACTTCGGCGGCATGGGCGCACGCAACGGCGTCGCGGCCGCCACCATGGTGGCGGCCGGCTTTACGGCGGTCGACGACCCGCTCGGCGGCACGCACAACCTGTTCACGGCGCTCGGCGCGGCGCCGGCGCCGGAAAAGCTCACCGCCGAGCTTGGGCGCCGTTACGAGATCATGCACGCTTCGATCAAGAAATGGTGCGTCGGCTCGCCGATCCAGGCGGCGCTCGACGCCCTGACGTTGTTGATGGCCGAGCACCGCCTGCGCGCCGATGACGTGCGGCGGCTGGTCGTCGACATGCCGGACGACCGCCTGCACATCGTCAACGACCGCACCATTCCGGACATCTGCCTGCAGCACCTGCTCGCGCTGACGCTTGCCGACGGCACGCTGACCTTCGCGAGCGCGCACGACTATGCGCGCATGGACGACCCGGCCGTTCGCGCGGTGCGCCGGCGCATCGAGGCGGTGCCGAGCGCCGAGCTGACCGCCGCAGTGCCGGCGCGGCAGGCGATCGTGACGATCGAGACCGCCGACGGCCGCAGCCTGCGCCACCGCACCTACGCGGTGCGCGGCACGCCGGACAATCCGATGGATCAGGCCGAGGTCGAGGCGAAGGCGCGCGACCTGACGGGGCCGATCATTGGGGCCGAGCAGGCGGCAAAGCTGGTCGCGATGGTCGGGGCGCTGGAGACGGTGCGGGCTGTGACCGAGTTGCGGCCGCTGCTGCAGACATGAACTCATAGCGCCGCAGCGTGGGCAAAGGCGCGGACGCGCCTTGCCCACGCGCGTCATCGCGCGGGCACGCCGCTTCGCGGCTTTGCCCACCCTACACGCGCAGCAATTCGATCATGTGCTTGGCATTCTTCAGGTCGTCCAAGCCGAGCACGGCGTCGACCAGCGCCTGCTGGTGCGCCGGCGCGAGCACAGCGCGGGTCAGCGACTTGAACTTGGCGACGATGTCGTCGGCGCTGGCGAACGACTGCTCGCTGCCGCGCGGCGCCTCGCGCGTTTCCGTGTGCACCGAGCCGTCCCTGAGATGGACGTCGACGCGCGCCTTGTGCCGATAGGCGGAGCCGAGCGCCGTGATGGCCGGATCGTGCACCACCTCGACCTTGCGCGAGAGCGCGATGCGCGCCGGGTCGTGGATTGCGTCGGGGGTGAACTGATCGACCGAGACGTCTCCCTCGATCAGCAGCGTCGCGACGCAGAACGGCAGGTTGAGCTGTGCGGTCGTCATGCTGTCGGGCCGGTAAGGCCAGCCGACATGGTCGACCGTGACCTGCGAGCCGTGCACCACGATCTTCTCCAGCTCATCGAGCGCGAATAGGCGGCGCGCACGAATGTCACGGATGGCGTCGAGGGTCGTGTGGTTGCTGCCGACGCAGGAATAGAACTTGAGCGAGATGCGCATGGTCTCGAAGCGCTCGCCGAGGCCGGCGCTGAGCTCGGCCATGTTGAAGCGATCGGTCGAGCGCGAGAAGGTCGTGCAGAAGCCGCCATAGGGTGCCTCGAACACGTCGGCGATGCCGGTGAAGCCGCGCTGCGCCAGAAGCGCGCCGTAGAGACCACTCTGCGCCGAGCGGCCCGCGTGCATGCGCTTGACCATGGCGCCGTATTGCGCGGCCATCAGGCCGGCCGACTGGGTGCCGGCGATGCCGAGCGCATGCACGGTCTGCGCCGGCGTGAGCCGCAGGCCGCGCGCCGCGCCGGCCGCCGCCGAAAATACCCCGACGGTCGCGCCCGAATGCCAGCCCTGGCCGATATGCTCCTGCCCCATGCATTTGCCGACGCGCGGGCCGATCTCGTAGCCCGCGACGGTGGCGGCGAGGAACTCGCGACCGGTGAGGTCGGCATGGCTTTCGGCGACCGCGATCAGCGCCGGCAGCGTGACGGCGCCGACATGCAGCACGCCCTGGCGATGCACGTCGTCGAGCTCGAAGCCCTGGACCTGCGTGCCGTTGACCAGCGCCGCATGCGGCGACGACAGGCGCTGATCCGTTCCCCAGACCGACGTGGTGCGGGTGGTGTCGAGCGACGTGCAGGTCTCGCGCACGATGCGGCACCACTCGAGGGCGGCGCCATAGATCGCGCAGCCGACGGAATCGAGGATCAGGAGCTTGACGCGCTCGCGCGCCTCGGCGGGAATGCGTTCATAGCTCAGCCCCGCGACGAACTCGGCGATCCGCCGGGTGTGGACGTTATCGCCCTCGGCATGCTGCTGCATCGGCTCAGCGATCTCCCCTGCCTTGAATACGTTGATGCCCATTTCCGGCGATTGCGGCATTTACGCACCGCGTTACCGCAGCGCGCGAGTGCGTTCGACTACGTGGTTTGTTCGCATGGTGCAAAATCCCGATCGGACGGGTCGGGTACCCGACACAATAATTGATACATCAAGCTTTCACCGGCGCGGGAGCATTTCGTAAACCAAGACATTTAACGTCAAATTTTGCCATGCCCCATAAGACAACTGCATGGCGAGGTGCGGCTGGACAAAAAGGTGATGAGTACCCAGGATTCGGCGGACCGCCGCCACAGCGATACTTTGAGGACGATCCTAGCACTGCACGCCATTGCGCTCGAAGGAATGGCGGAAGGTCTTTGCGTCCTCGATAGTGAACTGAGAGTTGTATTATTCAACCGCAGGCTCGGGGAGATGCTCGACCTGCCGGCGGGCAGCGTGTACATCGGCGCCCCGCTGAAGGCGATTCTCGCGCACGTTCACGAACAAGTGTTTGAGCGCGGCACGCACGGCGGCGAGACGTGGCGCGACCTCGCCGGCATGTTCGCGCGGCGGACGTCCTTCCATGTCGACCAGCGAACCGCGGGCGGCACGCTGATGAGACTGCATTTCCAACCGGTGACGGGCAGCGGTTGGGTTGCGACGTGCGCGACCGCCAAGGAGCAGGCGAGCGAACCCGGGCAACATCAGCAACTCGATGGCTGGCGTCGGGTTTTTGTGAACACGTCGCGCGGCGTCTCCATGTACGACGCCGACAAGCGGCTTGTCCTCTACAACGACCGGTATCTTGCCCTCTTCGGCTTCACAGACGACCAGGTGAGAACGGGCATGTCCTTCCGGGACATCCTGGCGCGCGCGAGCGAACTCGGGATTCACCCGCATCTCTCCGCGGAGCGGCTGGAGGCGATGCAATCCTCGGCTTTCACGAGCGAGCCGACCAGGCAGCAGCTCAGCCTGAGCGACGGCCGTACCATCGCGGTGACGGTGCGCCCGACCGGCTCCGACGGCTGGGTCGCGGAGTTCGAGGACGTGACCGCCAACGTGCGTCACGAGCGGGCGCTGCACGCACGCAACGCGTTGCTCGACGCGGCGCTCGAGCATATGGCGCACGGGTTGTGCGCCTTCGACGAAAATCTCCAGCTGATCGTCGTCAACCGCCGCTACCTCGAGATCTACGGCCTCACCGAAGCCGACGCCCGACCCGGCACGTCCCTGCATGACCTGATGGCGCAAAGCGTCGCGCGCGGCGTTCACCGGCCGGGCATCAGCGCCGATCAGATGTACTATGATTTCAAGCAGCGCCTGATCGACAACAAGGAGCCGGTGCTGCACCGGATCCTGGCTGACGGCCGGATCATCGCGGTGCGCCACCAGCCGATGGCGAACGGCGGCTGGGTCGGCACCTACGAGGACATCACCGAGCGCCATCGGGCCGAGGCGCACATCGCGCACATGGCGCGCCATGACGCGCTCACCGAATTGCCCAACCGGCTGCTGTTTCACGAGAAGATGACCGACGGCCTGGTGCGGGTGGAGAGCCGCGGCGAGTTGATGGCCTTGATGTGGCTCGACCTCGACAACTTCAAGGGCATCAATGACTCGCTCGGTCATCCGATGGGCGACAAGCTGCTGCAGAAGATCGCCCAGCGGCTATGCGGAAAACTGCCGGCGGCCGATACCATCGCCCGCCTGGGCGGTGACGAGTTCGCCATTCTGCATCCGATGAAGAGCCTGCAGGAGACCGAGGCGCTGGCCCGCACCCTGGTTGCCGCGGCATCCGAACCGGTCGTCATCGACGGGCAGGAGATTGCGACCGGCATCAGCATCGGCATCGCGATCGCGCCGACGAACGGCACGACCGGCGATCACCTGATGAAGTGCGCCGATCTCGCGCTATATCAGGCGAAATACCAGGGACGCAGCACCTACCGCTTTTTCGAGCCCGCGATGGACATGCGCCTGCAGGTGCGCCGCGCGCTCGAGACGGATCTTCGTCGCGCGCTCGCAGCCGGCGAATTCCACGTTGCCTACCAACCCCAGATCAATCTCGCCACGAACCAGCTCATCGGGTTCGAGGCATTGCTGCGTTGGAATCATCTCGAACGCGGGTCGGTGCCGCCGTCGGAGTTCATCCCGATCGCCGAGGAAACCGGGCTGATCATTCCGATCGGCCAATGGGTACTGCGGCAAGCCTGCGCCGAGGCCGCGAAGTGGCCGGCCGCCATGAAGGTCGCCGTCAACCTGTCGCCGGTACAGTTCCGCGGCCGTGGGCTGCTGTCCACCGTGACGCAGACGCTCGCGGCCGCCGGACTCTCGGCGGATCGCCTCGAGCTCGAGATCACCGAGGCGGTGTTGCTGGAGCAGAACGAAAGCAATATCGGCACGCTGCATCAGCTGCGCGCGCTGGGCACCCGCATCGCAATGGACGATTTCGGCACCGGCTATTCGTCGCTCAGCTATCTGCGCAAATTTCCATTCGACAAGATCAAGATCGACCGGTCCTTCGTGTTCGACAGCATCGCGGGTCAGGAGGGCGAGGCGATCATCCGCACGATCGCCGAGCTCGGCTCGACCCTCGGCATCGCGACGACCGCG
>DASXCK010000494.1:0-7841 GCA_036491235.1 Xanthobacteraceae bacterium
GCCCGTACCGTCGCGGTGGCCTGCGCGAGGTGGGCGCGGAAACGCTGCGGCTCCCAGATCTGGAACTTGTGGCCGAGCCCGACGAACGCGACTGCGTCGGTAATCCCGGCATGCGACTTCAACTCCTCCGACAGCACCGCCCGGCCCTCGCCGTCGATGTTGACGGTCTCGCTGCGCCCATAGAGCGCGACCCGAAATTCCTCCCGCTGCGCCGCGTAGGGTGGGAAGCGCGCGATCAGGCTCTCGATCTCGGCAAGCAGCGCATGGCCACCCGCATCGACCGCCGGCTGATCGAGCGCCGGATAACAGAAGAGCCCCGCGAAACTGTCGCGGGCGAGCACGGAACGAAACGAAGCCGGGATCGAGACGCGACCCTTGGCGTCGAGCCGCAGAACTGTGTTCGATACAAAGCGGTCCATACGCGCCCGCCGATGGGGCGCCCGATCGAGTGACCGAGTGCGCCCGCCGCACGCCATCCAGGCTCGCGTCGATGCCGCGAGCCGTTTCGGTCACACGGACCGAACTCGATGGATTTACATGGGATAGCATGGGATTATTTGGGCGTCAACAGTCGAACCCAGGCCGCCTTCTCGCCGCAGATGAAAGTGATTAACAGCCGTCAGCCTTAAGGAAACGTTGCCGCCCCACCTGGAGCCGCCCCGCCCATGCGGATCGCCCTGATGACCGACATCCACGCAAACCAGGAGGCCTTTACGGCCTGCCTCGGTCATGCGGACCGGAACAGCATCGACCGCTACGTCTTCCTCGGCGATTTCGTCGGTTACGGCGCCGACCCCGGCTGGGTGGTCGACACCGCAATAGCCTACGTTCGGCGCGGCGCCGTCGCGATCCTGGGCAACCACGACGCGGCCGTGCTCGCCGACAGTAGCGGCATGAACGAGCATGCCGCGACAGCAATCGCCTGGACGCGCACGCAGCTCGATGACCGCCAGCGCAATTTCATCGCCGGCTTGCCGCTGTTCGTCGAGGAAAGTGACCGGCTCTATGTCCATGCGAGCGCGCAGGAGCCCGACCAGTGGCACTACGTGCTCGACATCTACGCGGCCGCGCAAAGCCTGGTGGCGACGGATGCCAGCGCCACCTTCTGCGGCCACACCCACGTGCCCGCCTTGTTTCACATGACGTCGGACAGCGACTTCGCGGGGTTCGAACCGGTCGAGCGGGAGGACATTCCGCTCGACCGCCAGCATCAATGGCTGGCCGTGATCGGCGCGGTCGGGCAGCCGCGCGACCACAACCCGGCCGCCTGCTACGCGGTGCTCGACGAGGACCGCAACACGCTCACCTACGTGCGCGTGCCTTACGACATCGGGACCGCATCGCGCAAAATCCGCGCCGCCGGCCTGCCGGGCATGCTGGCGGCACGCCTGGTCGAGGGCGTTTGAGTCGATCGATACCGCGCCGCTCGCCTTGTCGCGCCGCGCCGCGAACCTGGGCTAAGCTTTACCCATGAGCTTCCCGCCAGATTCGTCCCTCGTCGACGAAATCCGCCCATCCCCCAATCACGAGCCGCGCAAGGGCGTCACGCGGCCCGATATCCTGCTGCTGCACTACACCGGCATGAACACCACGCAGGCGGCGCTGGAACGCTTGTGCGATCCCGGCCCGCGCGTCTCCTCGCACTATCTCGTGTTCGAGGACGGCCGCGTCTTCCAGCTCGTGCCCGAGGCGCGGCGCGCCTATCACGCGGGCGAGTCATCGTGGGAAGGCACGACCGACATCAACTCGCGCTCGATCGGCATCGAGATCGGCAACCAGGGGCATGATTTCGGCTCTCCGGCCTTTCCGGAAGCGCAGATCGAGCGCGTGATCGCGCTATGCCGCGACATCGTCGCCCGCTGGTCGATCGCACCTTGGCGCGTGCTCGCCCATTCGGACGTCGCGCCAAGCCGCAAGCGCGATCCAGGCGAGGCCTTTCCGTGGCGCCGCCTGGCTGAGGCCAGGGTCGGCGTTTGGATCGAGCCCGCGCCGATCGAGCAAGGCCCTGCGCTCAGTCCGAACGACTGCGGCGCAGAGGTGGCCAAGCTGCAACGGATGCTGGCGGATTACGGCTACGGCGTCCCAACTGATGGAAGCTACGATACGATCACGCATGAGGTGGTCGCCGCCTTCCAGCGCCATTTCCGCCCGGCGCGCGTCGACGGGATGGCGGATGTGTCGACGATCAAGACGCTGGAGAAGCTGCTTGCGCGGAGGATGGGTTGAGCGCAGCGAAACCCATCACTTTCACAGCCGACGCAAAGATGAGGGGTTTCGCTGCGCTCGACCCATCCTACGGCACTCGGAAATGACGTCGCCCCTAACCCCGCTCCTCGATCACGCTGGCACGCACGTCGTCCTCGATCAGGCGCCAGATGCGGTCGACATAGGCGACGAACTCAGGCGTGCGCTTCATCGACAGCGCGCGCGGCCGCGGCAGCGTCACCTCGACGTTCTCCTGCACGCGGCCGGGCCGGCGCGCGAACACCAGCACGCGATCGGAAAGAAAAACCGCCTCGTCGATCTGATGCGTCACGAACAGCACCGTCTTGCGGCCCTGCTCCCAGATGCGCAGAAGCTCGGTCTGCATGATCTCGCGGGTTTGCGCGTCGAGCGCCGAGAACGGCTCGTCCATGAGCAGGATGTCCGGATCGATCGCGAGTGCGCGCGCGAGGTTGACGCGTTGGCGCATGCCGCCGGAGAGCTGGCGCGGGTGATAACCTTCGAACCCTTCGAGGCCGACGAGCTTCAGAAGCTCGAGCGTGCGCCGCCGCGCGTCGGGGCCGGCACGGCCCGCGATCTCCGGGCCGATCAGCGCGTTGTCGAGCACCGTGCGCCACGGCAGCAGATTGTCGTTCTGGAACACGAAGCCGCGGTCGGTGCCCGGCCGGGTGACCGGCTTGCCGTCGATCATAACCCTCCCGGCAGTCGCGGCCTCGAGACCCGCGATGATGCGCAGGAACGTGGTCTTGCCGCAGCCGCTCGGACCCACCAGCGAGATGAACTCGCCGGGCGCCACCGAAAGGTCGATGGCGCGCAGCGCCTCGAGCGCGTCGAAGCGCTTGTCGAGGGCCGAGACGGCGAGCTTTGCGGTCATGGTGTTGGCTTCAGTCGCGGGTCCACGGCACGATCCTGGTCTCGAGCCAGCCGAACCCCGCCGTCATGGCGATGCCCGCGGCCGCCAGCACCACGACGCCGGCGAAGAGCTCCGGCATATTGAACGCATCGGCCGACTGGCTGATCAGACGGCCGAGCCCGGCGCGCGAGCCGAACAGCTCGGCGACCACCACCGCGATCAGGCCGCGGCCGATACCGAGCTTGAGGCCGGCGAGGATGAACGGCATCGCGGACGGCAGCGACACCTTCATGAAGATCTGCCGCGGCGTCGCGCCGAAGCTGCGCAGCATCTCGATCAGCCGCGGGCTCGTGATGCGCAGGCCCGCCTCGGTGTTGATGGTGACGGGAAAAAGCACCAAAAAGATCACCACCAGCACCTTCGACCAGATGCCGATGCCGCACCACAGGATGAACAGCGGCGCGAGCGCGATGGTCGGCGTCGCATAGAGGCCCGAGATCCACGGCTGCGTCACCTGCTTGGCGAGCACGCTGCTTGCCATCGCGAGCCCGAGCGCAATGCCGAGCACGCTCGCGATCGCGTAGCCGATGATGAACTCGAGGCCGCTGACCCCGATATGGTGCCACAGCTCGCCCGTCTCACCGAGCGAAACGATGGCGCCGACGATCTGCGAGGGCGCGGCCAGAAACAGCTGATTGTTGACGACGAGGCGGCTCAGCACCTCCCACAGCAAGAGGCCGGTCGCGATCGACACGAGGCCGGCGAGGTGATTGCGGCGAAAGGCAGCGAGCAGGTCGCGCCCGGCCGCGCGCGGCGGCGCCGCGCTCCTCTCGTGCTCGCTCAACGTTGCGGTCATGTTTCAGTCGCCGATTTTCGTCACACCCGGCAGGACCAGCCGTTCGACATCGATCTTCTTGGTATCGCCGAGGCTCACCAGCGCGTCGACCAGCGCGCCGAGCTTCTTGCGCGAGATCGTGTCGGTCGGCGCGAAGAACTTGCCCTTGCGGAAGAAGTCGTAGGACTTCTCGACCTCATCGGATTTGAGCTTGCTCGCCGCCACCATTATCTTCACCGCCTCGGCACGGTTGGCATCGTCGTTGAACCAGGCGATCGACTTGGCGTGCGCGGCAAGCACTCGCGTCAGCAAATCCTGGTGCGCCTTCGCCCAGGCGAGATTGACCACAGTGCCGGAGAACGGCAACTCCGGCGCGAAATCGACCGTGAGGCCGAGCTCATTGAAGCCCCGCGCGGTCGCCTGGAAATTGAACGGCGGCAGCAGGATCGCGGCATCGACGGCGCCGGACAAGAGCGCCTGCGTGCGCGCCGACGTCGCGCCCGCGAATACCATGTCGAATTCGCCCGGCTTGATGCCGCTCGGCGCCAGCATGCGCTCGACATAGATGCGGGTGATGTCCTTCGGGCCGCCGAGCGAGATGACCTTGCCCTTGAGCTCCGCGAGAGTCTTGATCGTCGACTTCGCGACCAACGCGTAGGGCGGCGACTGCGACTCGAGGCGTACGATCGCGATCGGTGCGCCCCTGTCGATGGCGCGGATCGGATCGACGAGCCCGGTCGACATGGTGACGTCGAGCGACCCCGCCGTGAGCTGCTGGATCATCTGCGCGCTCGACGGCACATAGACCAAGTCGATCTTGATGTTCTTCTCGGCGAAGAAGCCCTTCTCCAGGCCGATGAACACCGGCCACAGGTTGGCCGAGGCGGAGCCGACGGTGCCGACCGTGACGCTGTCGGCGGCGCGCGCGGGGGCCGCCGCGAACGCCGCGATGACGGCAGCAAGGATGGTGTGTCGTAGCGTTCGGCCGATGCGCATCGGGCTTCTCCTCAATCGACGATCTTGGTCACGTCCGGCATGAACAACCGATCGACCTTGAAATCGGGCGGAATGTCGCCGAGCTGCTTGAGCGCATCCACCACCGTGTCGAGCTTGCCCTTCGAGATCGCGCCGGTCGGCTCGAGGAAGCCGCTCTTGATGAGGAAGTCGTAGGCCTTCTCGACGTCGTCGTGGCTGAGCTTGCTCACGGACATCATCAGCTTGACCGCCTCATCGCGGTTCGCCGGATCGGTCAGCCAGGCGATCGACTTGGTGTAGACCTTGAGGAACTTTGCCAGCGCCTCCTTGTGACCCTGCGCCCAGTTGCGGTTGGTCGAGACGCCCGAGAACGGCATGTCGACCATTTTCGAAGCAAGCCCCAGATTGGTGAAGCCGGCCGCCTCGGCATGAAAATTATAAGGTGCCGTCAGGAGCGCGGCGTCGGCGGCGCCGGACTGCAGCGCCTGCAGCCGCGCCGATGTCGCGCCGGCGAAGATCAGGTCGACCTTCTTGGGGTCGACGCCGCTCGGCGCCAGCATGCGCTCGAAGAAGATGCGGGTGATGTCTTTCGGTCCTCCGACCGAGACGATCTTACCCTCGAGGGCCGTCATGCTCTTGATCGCCGGCTTCGCCATCAGCGCGTAGGGCGGCCGCTGCATCTCGATGCGCACGATCGCGAGCGGCGCGCCCTTGTCGACGGCGCGGATCGGATCGACCAGGCCGCTGCCGACACTGACATTGACGGCATCGACGGTGAGCTGCTGGATCACGCCGGCGTTGGACTGCACGAACTCCATGTCGATCTTGACGCCTTCGGCGGCGAAGAAGCCTTGCCTGTCGCCGACCATCACGGGCCACAGGTTGGCCGAGGCGGAGCCGACCGATCCCACCACGATCGTATCGGCCGCGCGGGCGCCCGCGGTGGCGAGCGTGGCGACGCACAGCACCGCCGCGATCACAAGCGCGCACGGTCTTCGACACCACGCCGTCATTGCACGCTCCTTCAGGTCTTGAGCTGCTTGAGATAGTGCTCGGCGATCTCGCTGCCGGTCGTGCGCCATACGCCGGCGTGACTACAGATGTATTCGAGCGCCGCGTCGAGCGCCCCGATGCGGTGTGGCACGCCGGTGATGTAGGGATGCAGCGCGATCGGGAGGACGCGGCCGGACGTCTCGCCCTCGCGATAGAGCACGTCGAAGGTGCGGCAGATCATGTTCTTGAACTCGTCCGGCGTGACGTGCATGTGCTCGTAGGCCGGCTTGTCGTTGCATTGCTGCGGATAGGGCACCGAGAGGATCCGCTTGCCGCCGTCGAGGTTCATCACATAGGGCTGGTCGTCGTTGCACCAGTCGCACTGGTAGAGGCAGCCCTGCGCCGCGAGGAGATCGAGCGTGTCCCAGGTCTGCTGCAGCCCGGAGCTGAGCCATCCTTTCACCGGCTTTCCGGTCGCGCGCGAGATCTTCTCGAAGGTGCGGCGGATGATGTTCGCCTCCTCGCCGGGCTCCGCCTCGTTGAGGCGCCGGGTGTTGCTCTCGTTGTGTCCCATCCACTCCCAATTGCGCTTGTTGCCCTCCTCCAGGATGACCGGATGGGCGTCGCACAGGTTGGCATTGAGCGCGACCGAGCCGCGGATGCCGTAACGGTCGAGCACCTCCATGAGGCGCCAGACGCCGATCCGGTTGCCGTAGTCGCGCGCCGACCACATCACGACATCGGGAATCTTGCCGCCGGCGCCGTAGCCGCCGGGGCGCTCTTGCATCGAGAAGTATTCGATGTTGGGGATCACCCACAGCGCCACGCGCGCGCCGTTCGGCCATTCGAGGCGCGGACGCTTGATGATGGGCGAGTATTCGAACGGGCCGTAGTCGCGTGGTTTCATGGGCTCAGCTCGCCTTGCGCACGGCTAGCGTATCGAGATGGGCGACCACCTCGTCGACCTTCATCACGTCCGCATATTTGTGGTGCAGGTCGAACAGGTTGACCTTGTGCGACAGGAGGCTGCGGTCGAAGCAGCATTCCTCGACCACGGTCACGTGGAAGCCGTGCGAGTATGCATCGACCGCCGAGGCGCGCACGCAGCCCGAGGTGCTCTCGCCGCAGATGACGACCGAGCGCACGCCGAGCTGGGTCAGGTGCGCGGCGAGCGGCGTGCCATAGAAGATGCTGGCACGCTGCTTGGCGATCACCACGTCGCCGGCCTGCGGCTTGAAGTCGGCGCGGATGGCATAGAGTGCGGGATCGGTCACGATCTTGCGCCGTCGGGTCGCGGTCACGCTGCCCGGCAAGGAGTCGGCGCGGGTGTCCATGGTCGAGTAGAACACCGGCAGGCCCGCGGCGCGCGCCGCGGCGAACAGGCGCTTGGTCGGCTCGATCGCCGCAAAGGCGTTCTCGCCGCAGGAGCTGGGATAAGTCTTCGCCACCTCGGCCACCGGCCGCGCGCCGCCCTGGTAGGACAGCTCGTAGAGATCGATCGCGATCAGCGCCGGCGCCGGCCCGACGAAAGTCTTGCGCTCGTAGTGCGCATAGATCCCGAGCACGTCGGGCGGGACAAGATCCTTCCAGCAGTGGTCTTCGAAATCGCTCGCCATCGGAAACGCTCTCCCGGCTGATTGCGCTCAGTCGCAGGGCTGCGCAAAGACGCGGCCATGTCCGCCCGGTTCATCTGAGCCGGTTAAGGGAGGCGTTTCAATAGCGCGGAGGCGCGCTGTGTCGTCGCCGAGGCCGGCCTTGACGCCGCAGCGTAGAGCCCTCATTGCTCTCACCGTCAGTCGGCTGGACGGCCGCTCCGGCAACGACCGAAAGGTCGCCGGGGAGGAAAGTCCGGGCTCCATGGACATGCGGTGCCGGATAACGTCCGGCGGGAGTGATCCTAGGGATAGTGCCACAGAGAACGAACCGCCGCGGCGTTCCTCGCGGAGCGAGCGCGGTAAGGGT
>DASXCK010000495.1:0-7858 GCA_036491235.1 Xanthobacteraceae bacterium
GCACGCGCCCTGTGGTGGCCGCGCTTCGCGCGCATCGCGCGCTGGCTCGCCGACTGGGAATACGAGCGTCGTCCCGGCCTCGCCGACATGCGCGCGGAGATTCGCGGCGAGATCCTGCTACCCGTCGGCGAGCGGCAGTTCCGGCTCTACGGCCGCGCCGACCGCATCGAGCGGCATCGCGATCGCGGCTACGCTATCCTCGATTTCAAGACCGGCGATCCACCCAGCTCCAAGCAGGTGCGCATCGGCATCGCGCCGCAGCTCACGCTCGAGGCCGCTATCCTGCGCCGCGGCGGGTTTCCGGGATTCGATCGCGGCCTTCCGATCGGCGAGTTGCTCTACGTGAAGCTCAAGGGCGGCGCGCTGGCGGGTGAGCCGTTGCGGGTCGACCTGAAAGATCGCTCGGCGGACGATGCCGCCGAGCACGCACTCGCCAAGCTGGCCGAGCTCGCCACCCGCTTCGAGGACGAATCGACACCCTATCGCTCGCTGGTGCTGCCGATGTGGGTCAATCGATATGGCACCTATGACGATCTCGCCCGGGTCAAGGAGTGGTCCGCGGGCACGGACGCCGACGAGGAGCTCGGCGAATGAGCGCGCGCGTCATCCCGGACCTCGTGCGGCAGCGCCAGACCGAAGCGTCCGATCCGCAGGTCTCGGCCTTCGTCGCGGCCAATGCCGGGGCCGGCAAGACTCACGTATTGGCGCTGCGAGTGATCCGGCTGCTGCTCGCCGGCACCGATCCGATGAAGATCCTCTGCATCACCTTTACCAAGGCGGCAGCCGCCAACATGTCGGCGCGCGTGTTCGACACGCTCTCTCACTGGATCGCGCTCGACGACGAGGCGCTCGACCGCGAGATGCGCGGAATCGGCGAAACCGTGATCGGCCCGGCGCGCCGCGCCCGCGCGCGGCGCCTGTTCGCGGCGGCGCTCGAGGCGCCGGGCGGCCTCAAGGTGCAGACCATCCACGCATTCTGCACCCGGCTGCTGCATCAGTTCCCGTTTGAGGCCAACGTGCCGGCACGTTTCACGGTGCTCGACGAACGCGTCCAGGACGAACTGCTCGACCGCGCCACCATGGGCGTGCTGCTCGAGGCCGCCAGGACGCCGGGCACGCCCCTCGCCGGCGCGCTCGCGACCGCGATCGCGTCGGCGGCCGACCGCACCTTCCGCGACCTCGTGCGCGAGCTGATGGCGCGGCGCGACGAGGTGACGGCATGGATCACGCGCGCCGGCGGCGTCGGAGCGGCGATCGACGGTTTGTCGCGCGCACTCGGCATCGATCCGATCGACACGCTCGAGCGCATCGAAGCCGAGCTGATCGACGGCCCCGACCTGCCCTTTACGCAATGGGCCGCGGTCGCGGCGCTGTGCGAGGAAGGCTCGAAGACCGACAACGACCGCGGCACGCAATTGCGTGTTGCGCTGGCGGCGAGCGGCGCGGCCCGCATCGACGCCTATCTCCTGGTCTTCCTCAACAAAGACTTCGAGCCGCGCAAGGGCATCATCACGCAGCCGCTCGGCCGCAAGCGCCCCGACCTCCTCGAACGGCTCACGCGCGAGCAGGCGCGCGTGTGTGCGCTGCTCGAGCGGCGCAACGCCGTCATCTGCCGCGACCGCACCGCCGCGCTCGTCACCATCGGCGCCTCCGTGATCGAGCGCTACCGCGCCGAGAAGGAAGCGCGCGGCCTGCTCGATTACGACGACCTGATCGCCCGCACGCTGAAGCTCCTCATCACCGTCAACCCGAGCTGGGTGCACTACAAGCTCGACCGCGGCATCGACCACGTGCTGATCGACGAGGCGCAGGACACGAGCGAGGCGCAGTGGGAGATCATCACGCGCCTCGTCGCCGAGTTCACCGCCGGCGCCGGCGCGCGCGAGCTTGCCCGCACCGTCTTCGCGGTCGGGGACGAGAAGCAATCGATCTTCTCGTTCCAGGGCGCGGTACCGCGCAAGTTCGACGAGATGCGGCGGCATTTCGAGCGCGCCTATGCGGCGATCGGGGCCGACTGGCGCTATGTGCGCTTCGGCCACTCGTTCCGCTCCGGCCCCAACATCATGGGCGCGGTCAATGCGGTGTTCGAAACGCATGCGATCGCGGCGAGCCTCACGACGGACGCGGCCTCGGTTGCGACCCACGAGTCGCTGCCCGACGCCGCGCCCGGCCTGGTCGAGATCTGGCCGATGATCCGGCCGGCCGAGCGGCGCGAGATCGAGGGCTGGGATGCGCCGTTCGATGCGCTCTCGCTTGCGAGCCCCCAGGCGCGGCTCGCGCGCCGCATCGCCGACACCATCGCGCAAGGCATCCGCAGCGGCGAGCCGCTCGGCCGCAGCCACAAGCCGATGACGGCGGGCGACGTGCTGGTGCTGGTGCGCCAGCGCGGCGCGCTGTTCGAGGCCGTCATCCGTGCGCTCAAGGAACGCCACATCGCGGTCGCGGGCGCCGACCGGCTGGTGCTCACCGAGCACATCGCGGTGGTCGACCTGATGGCGCTTGCCGATGCGCTGCTGCTGCCGCACGACGATCTTGCGCTCGCGATCGCGCTCAAGAGCCCGCTGTTCGGCATCGACGAGGAACAGTTGTTCGCGCTCGCCCATGGCCGCGACGGCACGCTGCGCGCGGCGCTCGCCGCCAAGGCAAAGGAAAATACCAAGGACGCGCCCGCCTTCGCGGCCGCGCAGGTGTTGCTCGACCGTTGCGCTGGCGAAGCGCGCGCCGCGACGCCATTCGGCTTCTATGCCTGGCTGCTCGGCGCCGCCGGCGCGCGGGCAAAATTCCTGCGCCGGCTCGGCCCCGAGGCGGCCGACGCGCTCGACGAATTCCTCGAGCTTGCGCTCGACTACGAACGGCGCGAGGCGCCCTCGCTGCAAGGCTTCACGGCGTGGCTGCGTGCCGCCCAGACCGAGATCAAGCGCGACATGGAAATTTCCCGCGACGAGGTGCGGGTGATGACCGTGCACGGCGCCAAGGGCCTGGAGGCGCCATTGGTGATCCTTGCCGACACCACCTCGCCGCCCGCCGGCCCGCGGCCGCCGCGGCTGCTCGCCTTGCCGGCGCAGCGGGCCGCGCCGGGCACACCCGACCGCATCGTCTGGGCCGGGCGGAAGGCGATGGACGTCGGTGCCGTTGCGGACGCACGGCAGAGCGCGCTCGCCGAGGCCGAGCACGAGTACCGCCGCCTCCTCTATGTCGCGATGACGCGCGCCGCCGACCGCCTGATCGTCGCCGGCTACGAGGGCGAGCGCGGCCGAAAGCCCGGCTGCTGGTACGACCTCGTGCTCGCTGGACTGCGCGACCGGGAGGGTTTTGAGACGATCGGCGACGGCGATGGTCAGATCTGGCGCTACCGCAAGGTTGCGGACGCAGCGCCCAAGCCGGCCACGTCCGCACAGGGCGAGTTCGCCTTGCGCGAGCCCTTCCCGGCTTGGCTGGGGCGCGCGGCGCCAGCCGACCCCGAGCAGCCCACGACCATCACGCCCTCGGAGGGCGACGACACGACGCCGGCGGAACGCCAGGGCGCCGGCGGCGAGGCGCGCCGCCTGGCGATTTTACGCGGCACGCTCATCCATCGCCTGATGCAGGCGTTGCCCGATATCACGGCCGAGCGACGCGCCGAGGCGGCGCGGCGCTATCTCGCGCGCGCCGGTGCCGACCTGGACGCGGCCGAGCACGACGCGCTGATCGCGACGTCGCTGAAGATCTTTACTGACCCCCGCTTCGCGGCCTTGTTCTCACCCGGCAGCCGCGCCGAGGTGCCGATCGTCGGCCGCCTCGCGCGGCCGGAGCGCCAGCCGCTCATGGTCTCCGGCCAGATCGACCGGCTCGCCGTCACGACCGACGCCGTGCTGATCGCCGACTACAAAAGCAATCGTCCGGCGCCGCGCACGCTCGCGGAAACGGCGGACACCCATCCGGCCTATGTGCGCCAGCTCGCGCTCTATCGCGCCGTGATTGCCAAGCTCTATCCGGGCCGCACCGTTCGCGCCGCGCTGATCTGGACCGATGTACCTGATCTGATGGAGCTTTCGCCCGCCATGCTGGACGCCGAGGTTGCCCGTCTCACCTCCGCGTGAGTGCGCCTTGACGCTTCCGGCCGCCATCCATAGGTTCGCTTTTCCTTTGGAGGCGGATTCGCCCACCTCCTACACAAGAATCGAGGTGTCCCATGGGGGTTGGCAAAGTTTCAGACGCGGATTTCGACGCGCAGGTGCTGCAGTCGAAGGAGCCCGTGGTGGTCGACTTCTGGGCCGAGTGGTGCGGCCCGTGCCGCATGATCGCCCCGGCGCTGGAAGAGATCGCGGCCGGCCCGCTCAACGGCAAGGTCAAGATCGTCAAGCTCAACGTCGACGAAAGCCCCGCGACCGCGGCGAAATACGGCATCATGTCGATCCCGACGCTCATGCTGTTCAAGAACGGCGAGCTCGCCTCACGTCAGGTCGGCGCCGCGCCGAAGCAGAAGCTGGAGCAGTGGATCTCCTCCGCCACGAGCGCCTGATCGCTACGCGCCGCCACGCACCATAGGTCTTGATCGCTTCGGCCGCAGCCATCATGGTTGCGGCCGAAGTCGTTTCGTGGTTCGCGGACTTTGACTCGTCATGGCCGGACAAGCCCGGCCATGACGTTCAATGAAATCTGGAATAAGTCCCATGCCCACCACCGTCGAACTCACTCTCGCGTGCGGCGATTACGAGATCACCCGCCCGCTGATGGACGGCACCGTGCGGCCGGACGGTATCGACCTCAAGGTCGTGACCGCGATGGACTCGCCGACGCGTCACTGGCGCTTCTTGCGCAACCGCGAGTTCGATATGGCCGAGGTGTCGTGCTCGTCCTACATGGCGGCGCGCGGCAACGGTCTGCCGTTCCGCGCCATCCCGGTGTTTCCGCATCGCCGCTTCCGCCACAGTTTTGCGTACATCAACACGAGCAAAGGCATCGGCAGACCCGCCGACCTGATCGGCAAGAAAATCGGCGTGAAATTCTTCCTCAACACCGCGGCGCTGTGGCTGCGCGGCATCCTGCAGCACGACTACGGTGTGCCATTCGCCAAGATGGACTGGGTGACCGAGCTCGACGAGGACGTCGACCAGGCGCCGCCGCCGGGCGTCACCATCACGCGGGCGCCGCCGGGCAAGGCCATCGTCGACATGCTGGTTGCGGGCGAGCTCGACGCCGTGCTGCATCCGGACCTGATCAAGCCGCTGCGCGACCGCGACCCGCGCATCGGCCGCCTGTTTCCCGACTACAAGGCCGAAGAGGCCGCGTGGTTCGCCAAGACCGGCATGTTTCCAATCATGCACGTGCTCGGCTTCCGCCAGGAGACCGTCGACAAGTACCCATGGGTGCCGGTCAACATGTACGCGGCATTCGACGAGGCGAAGGCGATCGCGATGAAGCGTATGGAGAACCCGCGCATCGCACCGCTCGCCTGGTACCGTGAGGCCTGGGAGGAGCAGCAGACGCTGATGGGCCGCGACCCGTGGGAGTACGGATTGAGCAAGCAGAACCGCAAGACGCTGGAGACGATGGTCGGCTACTCGCACGAGCAAGGGCTGATCCGGCGAAGGATTCCGCTGGAGGAGCTGTTTCTGAGCGTGTCAGTGGGCGAAGGGCGCGGGGAGCATACGTTTTAGGATGGCCGAAGATGCATCGCCTCTCGCGAGAGCCTGACCCATCGCAAAGAGCGACGGTCCCGCGTCACGTCCGTGCGCTCCGGTCGATTCCATTATTTTTTGATATATCGCTTCGTCAGCTGGTCCAGTTCTTGGCTATGGAAGAAATCGATGCATTTCATCAACGTGAGGTGTTGACCGGAAACGCCGCGATACTCCTTGGCCAGGAACGTTCTGCCGAGCGTAGCGACGTCCTCATATGCCTCGAACGGAAAGCTGCCAAGCTCCAGATAGCCGCCAGCCGCGGCCCTACTATCATTGACTACTTCGTCGGACTTGTAGCCCTCGGATATACAGACGCTCAAAGCGAAATTTTTCAGATACTGAGCGGGGGAATATGCAGCACGAACGTCTGCGGCGCTGGCGCCGGCCGTGAATGAGACGACGAAGAAGAGAATCGCAGTAACGACCCTAAGGCTCATGTGAAGCCTCCGTGCTTCGCGGCTGATCCCCTCACTCAAGTCGGGCTAAGCCATTACGCCGGCGGTGTCCCGTTCGCCGCCAGCGCGTCGCCCGCGAAATACAGCGAGCCCGTGATCAGCACCCGCGGCGGCGGCGTGAGCTCGAGCGCGCGCACCACGTCGAGCGCGTCCTCGATGCTGCCCGCGGTCTGCGCCGCGAGGCCGATGCGCTGCGCAACGGCGGCGAGCGCGTCGGGCGCGAGGCCCTTCTCCCCGCCCATCGGCACGGCGATCAGCCCGCGCGCGAGGCCCGTGAAGTTGCGCAAAAATCCTTCCGTGTCCTTGGTCGAGAGCATGCCGACCACCAGCACCAGCGGGCGCGACACGCGCTCTTCGAGATCGGCAAGCGCGGCGGCAACGATGCGCCCGCCGTCGGCATTGTGCCCGCCGTCGAGCCAGATCTCGCTGCCGACGGGCGCGCGGGCGAGCAGGTTGCCGGTCGCAAGGCGCTGCATGCGGGCGGGCCAGTCGGCGGCGA
Source organism: Xanthobacteraceae bacterium (assembly GCA_036491235.1). Lineage (GTDB taxonomy): Bacteria > Pseudomonadota > Alphaproteobacteria > Rhizobiales > Xanthobacteraceae > JAVDCA01. The sequence goes on from DASXCK010000495.1 coordinate 6,618, forward strand.
CGATGCCCTCCTCGAAGGCGCGCGCCGGTAGATTGAGCTCGGTGGCGCGCAGCGTCGCGATCGCGGTGCCGGCATTGTCGAACTGGTGGCGGCCAAAAAGGCGCGGCGGCGGCAGGTCGAGCAGACCGCCCATATCCTGGTAGACGAGGCGGCCGCGCTCCTCGCCGGAGGTCCACTCCTGGCCGGCCACGAACAGCGGCGCGCCCACCTCCTCGCCGCGCGCCGTGATGATGGCAAGCGGCCCCTCGGTCTGGCGCGCGATCACGGCCGGCACGCCGCGGCGCAGGATCGCGGCCTTTTCGGTCGCGATCTTCTCCAGCGTGTCGCCGAGAAATTCCACGTGGTCCATGGAAACCGACGTGATGACGCTGGCGAGCGGGCGCTCGACCACGTTGGTCGCGTCGAGCCGCCCGCCGAGGCCGACCTCGAGCAGCAGCACATCGGCGGGATGGCGCGAGAAGATCATGAGGCCGGCCGCGGTCTCGATCTCGAACACCGTGATGGGACTGTCGCCATTGGCGCGCTCGCATTCGGCCAGCGCCGCGGCGAGCTCGTGGTCATCGACGAGCACACCGCCCCCTGCGCGGCCGAGACGAAAGCGCTCGTTGATGCGCACGAGGTTAGGCGAGGTGTAGACGTGCACGCGCTTGCCGGCCGCTTCGAGCATCGCGCGCATGAATGCGACGGTCGACCCCTTGCCGTTGGTGCCGGCGACATGGATGACGGGCGGCAAGCGCCGCTCGGGATGGCCGAGCGCGTCGAGGATGCGCCACATGCGATCGAGCGAGAGGTCGATACGCTTGGGGTGCAGGGCCAGGAGCCGCGCCATGATGGCGTCGATCTGGGTCATCGTTCACCCGTCATCGCCCGCGAACGCGCGCGATCTAGGACTCCGGGAGGAGGCGATATCGCCTCAGCGACCGATCGCACAGGATTGTGTTTGCTGGATTGCCCGCTTTCGCGGGCAATGACGCCGCGTAAATCCATCATCAACCCTCCGCAGGGGCCGGCAGCGCGGGCGGCTCCAGCGGCGGCGGAACGGCGGCGGATGGCGGCGGTGCGGCGGGCGCCTTGGTAAGGAGACGGCAGAGGTTCGCGACCGTCGCGCGCAGCTCGCCACGATGCACCACCATGTCGACCATGCCGTGCGCCCGCAGGTACTCGGATTTTTGAAAACCGTCGGGAAGCTTCTCGCGGATGGTCTGCTCGATCACGCGCGGGCCCGCGAAGCCGATGAGCGC
>DASXCK010000496.1:0-5099 GCA_036491235.1 Xanthobacteraceae bacterium
TCGGCGATCGCCGCGATCGCGCGGGCGTGGTCGGCCTTGCTGCCGCGGCAGAGATCGTACTTGCCGTTCGGCGGATAGGCGCCGATGACCACGAGATCGGGGCTCGCCCACAGCCCCTGATGTCCGGTGCCGGCCGGCAGCACGCACACGTCGCCTGCTGCGATTTCGAGCTCGAGGCCGCTCCCGCCGCCGAAGCGTACCCTGGCGCGGCCGCGCGCGAGGCCCATCGCCTCGTGGATCATCGAGTGGTAATGCGCGTACGGATAGATGCCGTTGCGCCACATCTCCCCCCAGCGGTTGGCCGCGAAGGTGCGCTCCACCACGTCTTCCGGATCGGGATTGCCCTTGAGGTCGATCGCGCCACGATAGATCAGGAACGGCAGCCGCGAATTGTTGGGAATGGAGCCGTCATCGGCGAACGAGAAGGCCTCGGGCGCGATCGGGGACGGGGCTGGCATCGGCAGAACCTGGAGTCGCTCGAGCCGTCGGCACGTGGCGGCGATATATGAGGATCACTGTTCGAGCATGATCTTTTCCGAAAACCGCATCCACCCTGGATCAAGTCCGGGGAAGGCATTTCCGGGATCACGCTCCTGACTTCTATTTGGGCACTTTTTAATGCGGTGTTAAGACGGCTCACGCCGCCTTGTGTGCCCGCATCATCTCGACGAAACGCGTGAACAGATAGTGACTGTCGTGCGGGCCGGGCGAAGCCTCCGGATGATACTGCACGGAGAACACCGGCTTGTCCTTGAGCGCAATGCCGCAGTTCGAGCCGTCGAACAGCGACACGTGCGTCTCCTCGGCGTTCGCGGGCAGCGTCGCGCGGTCGACCGCGAAACCGTGGTTCATCGAGGTGATCTCGACCTTGCCGGTGGTCAGATCCTTCACGGGATGGTTCGCGCCGTGATGGCCTTGGTGCATCTTCATCGTCTTGCCGCCGACCGCGATGCCGAGCATCTGATGGCCAAGGCAGATGCCGAAGGTCGGGATCTTGCGCGCGATCAGCTCGCGGATCACCGGCACTGCGTATTCACCGGTCGCCGCCGGATCGCCGGGGCCGTTGGAGAGGAAGACGCCGTCCGGCTTGAGCGCCATGATGTCCTCGGCCGACGTCGTCGCGGGCACGACCGTGACCTTCGCGCCGGCGCCGGCGAGCTGGCGCAGGATGTTGCGCTTGATGCCGTAGTCGATCGCGACCACGCGGAAGGCGGGCGCCGGATCCGTTTCACCTTGCCGGGCGTAGCCCTTGTCCCATTGCCACGGCATCTCGTCCCAGTCGAAGCGCTGGCCGCTCGTTACCATCGGCACGAGATCCATGCCGACGAGGCCGGGCCACTCGCGCGCTTCCTTCTTTAGCGCCGCGAGATCGAAGGCGCCGTCGGGCGCGTGCGCAATCACGGCGTTCGGCATGCCCTTGGTGCGGATCAGGCTCGTCAGCGCGCGCGTGTCGATGCCGCACAGACCGACGATGCCGCGGGCCTTGAGCCACGCGTCCAGATGGCGGGTCGCGCGATAGTTCGACTGGTCGGTGATCGCCGAGTGCAGGATCACGCCGCGCGCGCCCGGCGTCGCCGCCATGTTGACGGTCTCGATGTCTTCCTCGTTGGTGCCGACGTTGCCGATATGCGGGAACGTGAAGGTGATGACCTGCCCCGCATAGGACGGATCGGTGAGGATTTCTTCGTAACCGGTCATCGCGGTGTTGAAGCACACCTCACCGACGGCGTGTCCGACGGCGCCGAACCCGGCTCCTTCGATCACGGTGCCGTCCGCGAGGACCAAAAGCGCCGTTGGTTTCGGCTCGCTCCAGCCCGATTCCGCCGCTTGCGCGGCAGCTTGTGCGTCGTTCATCGCTGGCCTACATGTTTGCCGCCGCCGCGCTCTACATATGGGGCGACTCGCGGGCGAGCCAGGGACGCGGTTGGCGGGCGGTCGGCGAAGGGCATAGCGATGTTGCGCGACGATATCAATAACGCCTTGAAGGACGCCATGAAGGCCAAGAACGAGCGCGGGGTCTCGACCCTGCGCATGGTCAATGCCACCCTCAAGAATGCCGACATCGAGGCGCGCGGCGCCGGCAAGCCGGCGTTGGGCGACGGCGAGGTCCTGTCGATCCTGCAGAAGATGATCAAGCAGCGGCAAGAGTCTGTCGAGCTGTACCAGAAGGGCGGCCGCGACGACCTGGTGAAGCAGGAACAGCAGGAGATCGACATCATCTCGGGCTATCTGCCCAAGCAGATGTCCGAGGACGAGCAGAAGGCCGCGATCGCCGCCGTGATCAAGGACACCGGCGCCGCCAGCATCAAGGACATGGGCCGCGTCATGGCTGCGCTAAAAGAGCGCTACGCCGGCAAGATGGATTTCGCCAAGGCGGGCGGGCTGGTAAAGGGACAACTCGGTTCATAGGGCAAATTCGCCGCATCGAACGGCAGCGTCATGCCCGGCCTTGTGCCGGGCATCCACGTCTTTGCAGCGTGGCAAGAAGACGTGGATGGCCGGGACAAGCCCGGCCATGACGACGTGGATCAAGGGGAGGCGTCTCATGCGCTTCGCGCTCACGCGATCGTTGCTCGCTGCGTGCATCGTCACGTGCTGTGGAATCTCTGTGGCCGCGGCCGACGACTATCCGACGCGGCCCATCAGGGTCATCACCAATACGAGCGCCGGAGGGTTGAGCGACATCTTCGCGCGCGCGGTCGGGGCGGAGATGCAGAAGCACTGGGGCCAGCCGCTCATCGTCGACAACCGTCCGGGCGGCTCGCAGAACGTCGGCGCCAATGCGTGCGCGCAGGCGTCCAACGACGGCTACACCATCTGCATCCTCAACGCCGACGCGACGGTCTACAACGAGTACCTGTTCAAGCGCCTGCCGTTCAATCCCGAGAAGGACCTCGTTCCGGTCTCCAATCTGTTTCACCTGCTGCAGACGCTGGTCGTCAACTCGTCGCTCAAGGTGAAGTCGATGGACGAGCTGATCGCCGCCTCGAAGGCAAAGCCCGGCACGCTCAGCTATCTCACCGCATCGCCTGCGCTCGCGCTCTACATGGAGCGGCTCAAGACCGACAAGGGCGCCGACTGGGTGCGGGTGCCGTTCCGCGGCGGCGGCGATGCCGTGAACGCGATCATGAACGGCTCGACGCCGATCGGTCTCATCGGCATCGGCAACGTGCTCGGCTATCTCTCGGCCGGCAACATGACGGCGCTCGTCATGCTCAACAACATCCACTTTCCGCAGCGTCCCGATATTCCGACGCTCGCCGAGACCGGCTATCACGGCCCGGCGTCGCAGAGCTGGTACGGGCTGTTCGTACCGCGGGGCACGCCGCAGCCGATCATCGACAAGCTCGCGGCCGAGTTCGCGCGCATCGTCAACGAGCCCGGCTTCCGCGACAAGACGCTGCTCGCGCGCGGCCTCGTGCCGGCGATCAATACGCCGCGAGATTTCGCCGCGCAGATCGACAAGGAGCGCGCCGTCGCCCGCCAGGTCGTGAAGGACGCAGGCCTCGAGCCGCAGTAGGTTGAGCACCGAGGCGCGGTTGCTACCCTCCCGCCCTTTGGCGGTCCCTTTGGCGGGGAGGGTCGAGCGACGCAGCGAAGCTACGGCGCGAGGGGTGGGGGACTACACTTGCTCCGAATTTGCGATCGGCGTTGTTAAATTAACGCTGAACAAGCGGTACCCCCACGCCTAACCCCTCTCCGCCACTCGCTTCGCTCGCGGGGGAGGGGAAGCTAACTGCTCTGCTCAAATTGCGGGAGACCACACCGTGCTCACGCGCCGCCTGCTCATCCGATCTCTCGCCGCATCGGCATCCATCATCGCGGCCTCGCGCCGATCCTTCGCGCAGCCGCAACACATCCTGCGCCTGATCGTCGGCTTTTCGGCCGGCGGCGGCACCGACATCATCGCCCGCATCCTCGCCGAGCGCATGCAGGTGGCGTTCGCGTCGGCGATCATCGTCGAGAACAAGCCGGGCGCCGCGGCACGCGCCTCCGTCGACTACGTCAAGAACGCCGTGCCGGACGGCTCGACGCTGCTGTTCACGCCCGATTTCCCCATCACGCTTTATCCGCACAGCTTCCGCAAGCTGAGCTACGACCCGCTGCGCGATCTCGTGCCCGTCGCGCCGGCCGCGAAATCGATGCTGACCTACAACATCGGCCCGATGGTGCCCGCGAGCGTAAAATCGCTCGCAGGCTTCATCGCCTGGTGCAAGGCCAATCCGGCGAATGCCAATTATGCGACCACCGCGGCGGGCGGCACGCCCCACTTCGTCGGCGTGATGGTCGCCGCTGCGGCCGGCATCGCGATGACGCCGGTGCATTATCGCGGCGGCGCGCCGGCGTTGCAGGATCTCATCGGCGGCCACGTGCCGGCGAGCATCAACCCGATCAGCGAGGCGCTGACCCAGGTGAAGTCCGGCAATATCCGCATGCTGGCGGTCACGGGCGCGCACCGCTCGCCCTTTTTGCCCGCCGTGCCGACCATGCGCGAGCAGGGCATCGATGTCGCGGTCGAAACCTGGCTCGGCGCCTTCGCGCCCGCCAAGACCCCGCCGCAGACCGTGCGCGCGCTCGGCGCGGCCATCAACGCGGCCGCGAAGTCCCCCGCGATGGCCCAGAGCCTCGCGACGTTCGGCAACGAGCCCGCGATCGAGACGCCGGAGCACTTTGCCGCGCGTGTCCGCGCGGACTACGCCCGCTGGGCCCCGATCGTGAAGGCGTCGGGATTTGTGGCGGATGATTGAAAGAAAAAATGAGTCTGTCATGCCCGGCCTTGTGCCGGGCATCCACGTCTTTGCCACCGGAGAAAAGGACGTGGATGGCCGGGACAAGCCCGGCCATGACGATTCATGTCACTTCACGCCCAGCAGCTCCACGTCGAACACCAGCGTCGCGTTCGGCGGGATGACGCCGCCGGCACCGCGCGCGCCGTAGCCGAGGTCCGGCGGAATGACCAGCGTGCGCTTGCCGCCGACCTTCATGCTGGCGACGCCCTCGTCCCAGCCCTTGATCACCATGCCGCGGCCGATCTGGAACTCGAACGGCTCGTTGCGGTCGACCGATGAGTCGAACTTCTTGCCGTGGTGGTCCTTGGC
>DASXCK010000497.1:0-12978 GCA_036491235.1 Xanthobacteraceae bacterium
ATCGCGATCGCGCCCGGCGACGGCGACACCACCGATCAGCTGCTGCGCAACGCCGACATGGCGCTCTACCGCGCGAAGTCGGACGGCCGCTCGACCTACCGCTATTTCGAGCCCGAGATGGACGAGCAGCTGCAGACGCGCCGCGCGCTCGAGATCGACCTGCGCAACGCGGTCGCGAACGACGAGTTCCAGCTGTACTACCAGCCGCAGGTCGACGCCGTCACCGAGCAGATCACCGGCTGCGAGGCGCTGCTGCGCTGGAATTCGCCGACCCGCGGCATGGTGCCGCCGGGCGAGTTCATTCCGCTCGCCGAAGAGATCGGCCTGATCGTGCCGATCGGCGAATGGGTGCTCAAGCAGGCCTGCTGCGAAGCAGCCACCTGGCCCGGCACGGTGCGCGTCGCCGTCAACCTGTCGCCCGCCCAGTTCAAGAGCCGCAGCGTAATGCAGAGCGTCATCAATGCGCTCGCGGTTTCCGGCCTCGACGCGAACCGCCTGGAGCTCGAGATCACCGAGTCGGTGCTGCTGCACGATAACGAGGCGACGCTCGCCACGCTGCATCAACTGCGCGGCTTCGGCATCAAGATCTCGATGGACGATTTCGGCACGGGCTATTCCAGCTTGAGCTATCTGCGCAGCTTCCCGTTCGACAAGATCAAGATCGACCGCTCCTTCATCAAGGACATTTCCGACAAGGGCGACTGCGCCGCGATCGTCAAGGCGGTGGCGGGTCTCGGTAAGGGGCTCGGCATCGCGACCACCGCGGAAGGCGTCGAGACGATCGAGCAGCTCCGCCATGTGCGCTCGGAGGGCTGCACCGAGGTGCAAGGCTATTTCTTCAGCGCCCCGCAGCCCGCCGATTTGCTGCGCCGCTTCTTCGAGCAAAAGTCGTGCGCGGCCTGATCGCTGTCGTGTGGGCGACGAGGCTTCCTTCGGAAGCACTCAAAACCGCGGCGGCTGTCCCGCAAACGCCTGCCTGAGCACGGCTTCGATGTCGGCCCGGGTCGGCGTGCGCGGGTTGGGGAATGTGCGCTTCGCCACGATCTCGACGGCGCGCGGAATGTCCTCCTCGCGCATCCCGAGATCCTTCAGGCCGGTCGCAAGCCCGCACGCGATATTGATGTCGTAGAGCGCCTGCGCGGGATCGCGGGCCGCGAGCGCCCGCGCGATGCGCTCCATGCCGGCCGGCGACGCCGGGCGGTTGAACGCGACCGCGTAGGGCAGTACCGCCGCATGGGTGCGCGCGTGTTCGGTGCCGAAATTCTGCCGGACGCGCTGCGCCACCGTGTGCGAGAGCCCGACCGGCGTGCGGAACGCGGCGGCGAGCCAGGCGGCGTAGAGTGCATCGGTGCGCGCCGCGAGATCGCGCGGGTCGGCCTCGAGGCGCGGCAGGGCGCCGCCGATGAGCCGCACCGCCTCCTCGGCGAGCGCGAGCACGATCGGATTGGCGCCCGGCCCGTAGAGCGACTCGACTGCATGCGCCATCGCGTTCATGCAGCTCGCCGCCGAGGTCGCGAACGGCAGGTCGCGGGTGAGCTCGGGATCGTAGATCGCGGTGGCCGGCAACGCGGCGGGCGAGCGGCCGGAGCGTTCGTCAACGCCCGCGCCGAGGTACCAGCGGTTGGACATTTCCGAGCCCGAATAGGTCGTGACCACGGCGATGAACGGGACTTCGGTCGCCGCCCCGGCCGCCTTGGCGAGCCCGATCGGCGAGCCGCCACCCACGCAAATGAAGCCGTCAGCCGCATGGCGCGTGAGCTCGCCGACGATCTCGTCGAACGCCGCCGCCGGCATCCCGCCGCGCGCCGCATCGCACGTGCCGACCACCCGCGCGCCGAGCGGCGCCGCGATCCGCTGCGCGAGCTCCGCGCGACCGCGCGAGCACAAGAGCATCACGCGCTCCATCTTGTGATGCTCGGCCTCCGCAGCGATGCGCGCCGCCGTGCCGCATCCGAACAGGACGCGCAGGCGGTCGGAGGTGTAGACGAACGGCTCGGGCATGCAGCGGCTCCGCGGGGAGGAAAGGCCCATCGGGGAAGATGACGGGCCGGCAGGGGCCGCGACTATGAATGACGCGTACCGCGGATGCAACGAGAGCGCGTGGTCGCCGCCGCGCCGGCACATCCCGTCCAGCCGCTTCCCCCAACGATCGCCCCGCCGGCCGGGACGGTCCACGTTACTCCCGGAGGCCGCCGGCCGATGCGGCGGCACGCCGCGCGGCCTGCATTTCGCGAAACGCAGGCCGCCCGATTCGTGTTATGGTCATGCGTGGCGCGCCGCCCGAGCGCGTCCGGACCGGATGCCCGACCATGATGCCCTTTGCCGCCTTCGCCCTCGGATCGAACCTCATCATGGTTGCGGCCGACGTGCCCAAGCTCAACATCGAGCCGAGCTGCAAGACGGCCGGCGTCGAGGGCATGGCGCTCGGGCGCACCACCCAGTCCTGCCTGAATGACGAGAACGGCGCGAGAGACCAGCTGGTGAAGGATTGGGGGACGTTTTCGGGCGACGACAAGAGCCATTGCCTCTCGATGGTCTCGACCGGCGGCTCGCCGAGCTATGTCGAGCTCCTGTCCTGCCTGGAAATGTCGCGCGACGCGAAGAAGATCGCTCAGGGCCGCAAGGACGATGAGCCGGCGCCCACAGTCCCGCGGCGGCGGCGGCGCTGAGCACCCTCGCGGACGGAGTCAATCCCTCCTGCAGCTTCATCGTCTCGCGGGTAGCGATCGGCGAATAGCGAGTGGATATCCGCTTCGCTATTGGCTACTCACTATTCGCCATTCGCGCATTCCGGCCGCCACAACGAGCCGCACAGGGAGGATCACCCGATGAACGTCAACGTTCCGCCGCCCGCCGGCGCGGTGCCGTGGGAGCAGGTGCGCACGCGGCTCGATCAGAACGGCCCGTTCTCCAACATGTACGACACGCCGCTCTATCGCGACGCGGTGTGGGAGCAGTTTTCCGAGAAGGAATATGCGCGGCGCTACGCGGCGCTGCGCGCGAAAATGCGCGAGCATAAGCTCGACGCCGTGATCGTGCCGGGCGGCCCGAGCCACTGGAGTTTCGGCGGCGGCATGACCTGGCTGACCGGCCACTGGGAATGGCACGCGCTCGCCTCTTACGTGCTGGTGCCACTCAATGATCCACCGACGTTGATCTTCTCCATGGGCGGCACTCATTGCGAAGCGGTGCGCCGTCAGGTGGCGCCGGCGCTTTCCGACGTGCGCCAGAGCCGCGGCGGCCGCTATGCCGAGGTGATGGTCGAGCGCTGCAAGGAAATCGGATTGACGAAGGGCCGCATCGGCCTCGTCGAAATCGACCCGCGTCACAAGGACTATCTGCCGGTCAACCAGTACAACGACCTGCGCGCGGGCCTGCCCGACGTCGAGCTCGTGTTCACCCGCAGCTTCATCCACGAGCTCGTCATCATCAAAAGCGCCGAGGAGCTCGACTGCGTGCGCAAGGCGGGCGTGCTGTGCCAGCACGCCATGGAGGCGATGGTTGCGGCCGCAAAGCCCGGCGCCACCGAAGCGGATCTGCGCGGGGCTGCCGGCGCCGCCATCCTCAAGGGCGGCGGCGACATCGATTTCCTGATCATCGGCGCGACCGCCATGGCGAAGCCGGCGATGTTCTTCGGCAATCCGCGCCCGTCCGAGCGCAAGCTCAGCCGCGGCGACATCGTGATCATGGAGCTCGCCGCCGGCTATCGCGGCTACTCGGCGCAGATCGGCTCACCGATCTGCCTCGGACCGCCGACCGAGATGGTGCGCGAGTTCTGGGAGGAGATCACGCTGCCCGGCTACAACAAGATCGTCGCCGAGATCAAACCGGGCAATCCGCTCGAGAAGGCGCGCGAAGCGGCGCAGTTCTTCCGCCAAAAGGGCGTGCAGTCGCGCCCGATCCAGATCCACGGCATCGATATCGTCACCGGGCCGCCGCACGTCTTCGCGGACAAGGTCGAGGGGCGCGAGGCCGACAAGGTCTTCCTGCCGAACATGGTCACCATGGCGGAGCCGAACCCGATCACCGCCGACGGCATGTTCGGCATCTTCCTCGGCCACACCTTCATCGTCACCCAGGACGGGCACGAGGTGGTGGACAAGTTTCCGCTGGAGATCGCGGTGGCATAGCCGGCTCTGGCGGTCGGGCCCTATTCGATGATGCCCAGCGGCGTCACGCCGCCCGCAGCAGGCCCCACAGGCTGTCACTGACCGGGTTGCGGTCGGTGAGACCGTAATGCGTCGAGAAGCCGGCGCGGCGGGCGATCTCGCGCAGCGTCTCGGGCGTGAAATAGTTGACGTGGTCGGGGAAGCGGAAGCCGCTCCAGCGCTTGCCCATCAGGTGCCGATTGATCGAGGCGTAGTTCGGCGTCTTCATCACCACGGCGGCGCCGTCGGCGAGCGCGGCGCGCAGATGGACGAGCGCGTCGAGCGGATGAAATTCGTGCTCGATGTAGCCGATCAGCATCGCGCCATGGAAGAAGCCGCGCGGGAACTGGTCGAGGCCGGCGGCTGCCGGCGCCTGCACGCATTTCCCGCCGAACTTCTGGAACGCGGCGTCGGCCGCGGCCGCAAGGGACTTCGAGATTTCGACGCCGTAGGGCACGAGGCCCGCGGGCGGCGGAATGAGATGGATGCCGGCACCGCACCCGAGATCGAGGACCGGCCCCGGCCGCACGTGGCGGGCGAGGATGTTCTTCGGCTCGCGCTTCGTCAGGGTCCGCAGATGCATGCGAAAGCGGGTCGAACTCTCCAGCACGCTCATGATCGGGTAGTCGCGGCTGCGCTGCTCGGCATGGGAGACCGAGCTCACCTCCCAGGCGCGCGCATCCTCGAACTCGTGCTGCGGCGGCACGCGGTCGAGATAGGCGAGCCCGCAGTCGCCGCACTGCACGACGCCGAACTCGGCCGTTCCATAAGGCGTCGGCTTCGCCCGGCCCGCCGGCGCACCGCACAGCGGGCAATCACGTTTGTCGATCGAGGAGGTCATTGAGGCATCAACTGCCCGGGGCGAACGCGCAAGTCAATGCGCGGATGGGCTTGCTTTTTCCCTCTCCCCGACGGGGAGAGGATGGCGAGCAAAGCGAACCGGGTGAAGGGATTTCGCGGTCTCAATTGAAACGCATAGAGCCCCTCACCCCGATCCTCTCCCCTTCGGGGAGCGGGAGCGCCGGCCCAGCAATTCACCCCTGCCCCACCAGGGCGAACCACTCGTCCTCGGTCAGCACCTTGACGCCGGCCTCGCGCGCCTTGTCGAGCTTCGAGCCCGCGCCCGGCCCCGCCACCACATAATCGGTCTTCTTCGACACCGAGCCCGCGACCTTGGCGCCGAGCCGCTCGGCCGTCGCCTTGGCCTCGTCGCGCGTCATCTTCTCCAGCGATCCGGTGAACACCACGGTCTTGCCGGCGACGGGCGAGTCCTTCGGCTTCTCGGCGTCGCGAATCGTCACCTGCCTGGTCAGGCGGTCGACCACGCCGCGGTGGTGCTTCTCGGCAAAATACTTTGCCAGGCTGTCGATCACGGTGTCGCCGATCTGGTCGAGCGCGTCCATGTCGGCGCGCGTCTCGGGGTCGCCGTCCGCCACCTTGAGACAGGCGTCGTGGAACGCCTCCCACGTGCCGTAGCCGCGCGCGAGCGCGAGCGCCGTGGTGTCGCCGATATGGCGGATGCCGAGCGCGTAGATGAAACGGTCGAGCGGAACGTCGCGCCGCGCCCGGATCGAGCCGAACAGGTTTCGCACCGAGGTCTCGCCGAAACCTTCCTGCTCCTCCAGCTTGAATTTGCCGTTGCGCGCCTCGAGCGTGAAGATATCGGCCGGCTCCTCGATCCATCCGTGCCCGACGAACAGCTCGATCTGCTTTTCGCCGAGCCCCTCGATGTCGAAGGCCCGGCGCGAGACAAAATGCTTGAGCCGCTCGACCTTCTGGAACGGGCACTCGAACTCGCCCGAGCAACGGAAGCGCACGCCTTCCTCGCCGGCCGCGTTGATCTCGCGCACGACCGGCGTGTGCAGCGGACACGGGCACTTGGTCGGAAACTTGTAATCCTTGGCGCCGCGCGGCGTCTCGGCGACGACGCCGAGCACCTGTGGGATCACGTCGCCGGCGCGCTGGATCTGCACGGTGTCGCCGATGCGCACGCCGAGCCGCGCGATCTCGTCGGCGTTGTGCAGGGTCGCATTCTGGACCACCACGCCGCCGACCGTGACCGGATCGAGCTTCGCGACCGGCGTGAGCGCCCCGGTGCGCCCGACCTGGATCTCGATATCCTTGACGACCGTAATCGCCTTCTCGGCCGGAAACTTGTGCGCCACCGCCCAGCGCGGCGTGCGCGACACGAAGCCGAGCCGCTCCTGCCAATCGAGGCGGTCGACCTTGTAGACGACGCCGTCGATGTCGTAGTCGAGCTCGCCACGGGCGAGCTCGATCGAATGATGGAAGGCGAGGAGCTCGTCGGCCGAGCGGCAGATCTTCGCCAGCGGATTGGTCTTGAAGCCGCAGCTTTCCAGCCACTTGATCATGCCGGACTGGGTCGGCGCCGGCATGTCGCTCATCTCGCCCCACGCATAGCCGAAAAAGCCGAGCGGCCGCGTTGCCGTGATTGCCGGGTCTTTCTGGCGCAGCGAGCCCGCCGCTGAGTTGCGCGGGTTGGCAAAGATTTGCGCGCCGGCCTCGGCCTGGCGCCGGTTGAGCGCGAGGAAAGCCTGCTTGGTCATGTAGACCTCGCCGCGCACCTCGCAGATGTCGGGGACATGCCGACCCTTGAGCCGCTTCGGCACGTCCTCGAGCGTGCGGATGTTGGCGGTCACATCCTCGCCTTCGCTGCCATCGCCCCGGGTCGCGCCGGCGACGAGCTCGCCGCTCTCGTAGCGCAGCGACATCGACAGGCCATCGATCTTCGGCTCGGCCGAGAAGGCGATCGCCTCTTCGGCGGCTAGCTTGAGGAAGCGGCGGATGCGCTCGACGAATTCCTGCACGTCCTCGGCGCTGAACGCGTTGTCGAGCGAGAGCATCGGCACGCGGTGACGCACTTTGGCGAATCCACGCGACGGCGCCGCGCCGACCTTCAGCGACAGGCTCTCGAGCGTACGCAGGTCGGGAAAGCGCGTCTCGATCGCGTTGTAGCGTTGGCGCAGCGCGTCATACGCGGCATCCGAGACGGTCGGCGCGTCGTCCTGATAGTAGCGCTTGTCGTGCGCCGCGATCTCGGTCTGCAGCCGCGCATGCTCGGCCCCGGCCTGCTTCCCGGTCAGATCGTCGACCTCGACAAACAGGGCGACGGACTTGGCGGCGGATTTCTTGGGCGGACGTTTGGTCATGGCGCCATTTTCTACTCCGTCATGGCCGGGCTTGTCCCGGCCATCCACGTCTTGCTTCTTGCAAGCGCCAAAGACGTGGATGCCCGGGACAAGCCCGGGCATGACGGTGAGCATATGTCTCTGCCAATGGGCCGCAAGCCCCTATCCCGCCGCGGCCTTGATCAAGCGCTCGGCGGCGGCGCGGGCCTCGGCGGTGATCTCGGCGCCGGCGAGCATGCGGGCGATCTCCTCGCGCCGCCGCGCAGGCTCGAGCTCGACGACCCGTGTCGCCACGCGCTTTCCCTTCGCGGTCGCATCCTTGGAAATCAAATAGTGATGGTCGGCGCGCGCCGCGACCTGCGGTGCGTGCGTGACGGCGAGCACCTGCACGCGGCGGCCGAGCCGCGCGAGCCGCACGCCGATCGCGTCCGAGACCGCGCCGCCGACGCCGGTGTCGATCTCGTCGAACACCAAGGTGGGCGCCGAGCCTTTGTCGGCGATCACGACCTTGAGCGCGAGCAGGAAGCGGGCGAGCTCGCCGCCCGAGGCGACCTTCATCAATGGCCCCGGCGGCGTGCCCGGATTGGTGCGCACCCAGAACTCGACGCGGTCGCTGCCGTGCGGGCCGCTCGCTCCCGCGTCGCTCTCGATCGCGGTGGAAAACTTCGCCCGCTCCAGCTTGAGCGGCTTGAGCTCGGCGTTGACCGCCTTGTCGAGCATCTCGGCGACGCGCGTGCGCCGTTCGGACAAGTTGGCCGCGGCCCTCGCATAGGCCTGTGCGGCCGCGGCGCTCGCCTTCTCGAGCGCCACGAGCTGCGTCGCGCCGGCGTCGATCAGGGCGAGATCGGATGCATATCGCGTCGCCAGCGTCGCGAGGGCGTCGACCGGCGCGTTGTACTTGCGGCCGGCCGCCCGCAGCGCGAACAGACGCTCCTCGATGCGCTCGAGCACGCGCGGATCCTGGTCGGCGGCGGCGAGCGCCGCGTCGAGGTGGCTGCGCGCCTCGTCGAGGGCGGTGAGCGCGGCGTCCATCGCGCGCACGGCCGGCTCGATCAGACCAGGCGCTTGCACCTGACGGCGCTCCAGCCGGCGCACGGCCGCGGCGAGCATCGGCGCCGGCGAGCCCTGGCCCGCGACCGCCTGATGGGCGTCGCGCAGGTCCTCGGCGACCTTCTCGGCCTGCATCATGGCGGTGCGGCGCTCGGCGAGCGTCGTCTCCTCGGCCGGCTGCGGCGCGAGCGCCGTCAACTCCTCGACCGCGTGGCGCAGCCAATCGGCCTCGCGCGCCGCGCGCTCGACCTGCGCGCGATGCGCGGTGACGGCCGCTTCGGCGTCGCGCCGCGCCGTCCACAAGGCGGCGACCTCGGCGGCGAGCGGATCGAGGCCGCCATAGGCGTCGAGCAGGCGACGATGGGTCGCCGCGTCGACCAGGGCACGGTCGTCGTGCTGGCCGTGGATCTCGACCAGCGCCGCGCCGAGGCCTTTGAGGACCTGAACGCCGACCGGCTGGTCGTTGACGAAGGCGCGCGTGCGGCCGTCGGCCACCTGCAGCCGGCGCAGAATGAGCTCATCCTCGACCACGATGTCATTCTCGGCGAGCCAGACACGCGCCGGATGGCTGGCGGGCACGTCGAACGCCGCCGTCACCTGCCCCTGTTCGGCGCCCTGGCGCACCAGCGATGCATCACCGCGCGCGCCGAGCGCGAGCGCGAAGGCATCGAGCAAGATCGACTTGCCCGCACCGGTCTCGCCGGTGAGCACCGCGAGGCCGGACGCGAAGTCGATATCGAGTCGATCGATCAGGACGATGTCGCGGATCGAGAGTCTGGTCAGCATGACGATCCCGAGGGCGGCGATTGAGCCGTGATTCTACGGGATTCGGCGGGGCCCGTCTCGCGCCGAGTGGCGCTCGTCCCCGGCAGGGATGTGCGCCTGTTCGAACAGGCGCGATCGGAGAACCTCAACCGCCGGCGCCGACGGTATCCTTCTTCGAGCCAAAGCCGACCAACCGGAAGGCCTTGCTCATCCAAGAACCCTGATCCTCGCGCGGCTCGACGCCGCCGGACTTCACCAGGCGATAGGCGTCCTTGTACCAGGGGCTGTCGGGGAAATTGTGCCCGAGGACCGCCGCGGCCGTCTGCGCCTCCACCGTGATGCCGAGCGCCAGGTAGCATTCGGTCAGGCGCTCGAGCGCCTCCTCGACATGGCGCGTGCGCTGATACTGCGTGACCACGGTCTTGAAGCGGTTGATCGCGCCGATGAAATCCTTCTTCTTCAGGTACCAGCGGCCGATTTCCATTTCCTTGGCGGCGAGCTGGTCACGTCCGATCTCGATCTTCTTGCGCGCGCTCTCGGCGTACTCGGTGTTGGGGAACTTGTGCGTCACTTCCTCGAGCGCCGAGATCGCGCGGTCGGTGCGGGTCTGGTCGCGCGAGATGTCGGGGATCTGATCGAAATAGGAGGCGCCGATCAGATACTGCGCATAGGCAGCGTCGGGGCTGCCCGGATGCAGCGTGATATAGCGCTTCGCGGCGTTGATCGCTTCGTCGTACATGCCGGCCGAGTAATACGAGTAGGCGGACATGATCAGGGACTTGCGCGCCCACTCCGAATAGGGGTGCTGCCGATCGACTTCTTCGAACTTCTTCGCCGACGCTTTGTAATCGCTCTTTTCGTTCATCAAATAGACGCCTTCATTATAAAGGCGGTCGGCCGGCTCGTCGGGCAGGATCGGGTCCTTGTCGCCGAAGAAACTGTTCCACATGCTGCAGCCGCCGAGCAGCGTCAGCACCGGAATAATGAGAAGCAGGCGCGTCAGCACGCCCCGCCGGCCGCGACCCGGAGTCGTGGTTGAAGAACGCAACGGCATCGGCGCCAACAGACCCCCGTGACTTGCCAGAATTCCCCGTCGACAACGCTGCCTGTCGACCCGTGCTCGGCCGGCCACATGCCCCCGGCCGACGAAATCGCAGTCTCGCCAAGCCTGTATGCCGACAATCAGCCTGGAATGTGGCGGAACGGTTAACCGCCCGTGGACGGGAAACGCGCTTCGATTCAGGAGACGTCCGGCCCGAAGGCCGGAGCAACCAGCCCGGCGGCCACGTCGGCATGGCCGCGCGGCCGACGCGCGGTTCCGGCCTCGACCAGCCGCCACGCTGTCGGGTCGGCTAGCAGCGCGGATACCACCGCATGGTTGAGCTTGTGGCCGCCGCGCACCGAGCGGTAGGTGGCGAGCAGAGGCGCGCCCGCGAGCGCGAGGTCGCCGATCGCATCGAGCGCCTTGTGGCGCACGAACTCGTCAGCGAAGCGCAGGCCGTCCTGGTTGAGAATGCGGTTGTCGGTGACCACCAGCGTGTTGTCGAAGGTCGCGCCGAGCGCGTAGCCGGCGCTCCACAGCTTGGCCACATCGCGCATGAAGCCGAAGGTGCGCGCGCGGGCGATCTCGCGGCGGAAGCTCGCCGGATCGAGGTCAAGCGCCAGCGCCTGGCGACCGATCAGAACGTTCTCGAAGTCGATCTCGACCTCGAGACGGAACCCACGCGCATTCGGCCGCAGCTCGCCGAGCGAGGCATCGCGCATCACGCGAATGGGCTTGAGCACTTCGATGATGCGGCGCGGCGCCGGCAGTGTGACGATACCGGCCTGGTCGATCGCGGCGACGAA
Source organism: Xanthobacteraceae bacterium (assembly GCA_036491235.1). Taxonomy (GTDB): domain Bacteria; phylum Pseudomonadota; class Alphaproteobacteria; order Rhizobiales; family Xanthobacteraceae; genus JAVDCA01. The sequence goes on from DASXCK010000497.1 coordinate 10,961, forward strand.
CGGTTCGGCGCTGCCGTCCATGATCGGTACTTCCGGCCCGTCGATCTCGATCACGGCGTTGTCGACGCCAAGGCCGGCGAGCGCGGCAAGCACATGCTCGGCGGTCGAACACAGCGGCCCGCTCGGGTCGCCCAGCACGGTCGCGAATTCGGTCGCCGTCACGGCGCGCACATTGGCGCGAATCTCGCAATCAGGACGGCCGTCGAGGCCCGTGCGCAGGAAAACGATGCCAGTGTCAGCGTCGGCCGGATGCAGCGTCAGAGTCGCGGGCAGGCCCGAATGGACACCGATGCCCGCTACCGATGCATCGACCCGCAAGGTTGTCTGCTTGCCGACTTTCATGCCAACGTCCCACTCGAAATTGCAGCCGCGACGATGCAGCACGCAACAACTTCCCCCGAGAGTTTTCGGCAGGTCGCCTTTTCGCCATGAATTGCAGAACACGAGCCGTTACCGGTCTCGGATTCCCCCGCGCAATTCCCCGGCCAAAAACCCCTTGTTGCGCAAGAATCTTAGACAGGGACGACTGAATCGCCAACTCACGGTTTTTTACCAACTGTTACCTTCCCGCTGTCCCATTTTGACCCGGCTTCCGCCTTGATTCGGTCCGGCTGGGGCGGCCCGCGCCTTGGCCGGCCGATAGCTCCCACCCGCCCGAGCGGCTCGCGTGGCGCGCCGACCGTTTCCTGGCCGACTCATATTCACCACCGAAATCATGTGCTTATCCATGTCCGGTCGGAACGCGCGGCGGGGTCGACGGCAACGCGGAAAGGCCCCGGCCATGCTGGCCGGGGCCTCGTATCAGCACCGTGCGTCCGGCTCAATTCGCCTGGCGACGGAGGAAAGCCGGAATTTCGAGTTGATCCTCGTCGTTCGGAAGGCCCTGGTTATGCACAGCCGGCAACGGTCGGCCGTGCTGGTCAAGTCCTTGGGGTATCCCACGTTTGGCGTACTCAGACACCGGATCGCCACGTGATTCGGGCATCCGCGGGGGAATCGGCCGCGGCGCCGGCCGCTCGGGCAGCGGCGGCATCTGCACCCGCACTGGCGCGCGCTCGGCAGGCTCGTGGTGTTCCTCGCGGCGGCCGAGACCGACTGCGGCAAGACGCGCGAGCAGCGACCGCGGCCTCTCGGCTTCGGCCTCCGGCACGGCAGCCGGCTGTCCCTGGCTCGCTCGCACCACGTTCTGCGCGTGCGCCGGGAACTCATCGATTCGCGGGATCCGCTGCCCACGGGGGGCGGACGCCCGTTCGGGTTGTGGCGGGATGAACACTTTCGGCATCGCGGGCTCGGGCGCTGCCGCCGCCGGTCTGGCAGGCGCCGGCTCGAACAGCGTCGGCTTGGGCGGGATCGGCTTGATCGTGACGTCCTCGAGCGCGGCGGCGACCGCCGCGGTCGCGGCGGTCTCGGCCACCGACGGTCCCGAATGCGGCGCCGGTTGCGGCGTCGCTTGCGGCCGCGGCTCGACGCGCTCGACGCGTTCCTGCATGCGCTGGCTGTCGGCACGCAGCCGCTGCGTCAGCTCGGCGATGCGCGACTCGTGGTTGGCGACCGCCGCTTTCTGCTGCGACTCGCTCAACTGGCGCTCGGCCACGATCTCGTCGACGCCGGTCGCCACAACCGACACGCGGATGACGCCATCGAGCGTTTCGTCGAAGGTCGCGCCGACGATGATGTTGGCTTCGACGTCGACCTCCTCGCGGATGCGGGTCGCGGCCTCGTCGACCTCGTAGAGCGTCATATCCTTGCCGCCCGTGATCGAGATCAGGAGCCCGCGCGCCCCCCTCATCGACACGTCGTCGATCAGCGGATTGGAAATCGCGGCTTCGGCGGCGCGCAGCGCGCGCTTCTCGCCATTCGCCTCGCCGGTACCCATCATCGCCTTGCCCATCTCGCGCATGACGGTGCGCACGTCGGCGAAGTCGAGGTTGATCAGGCCTTCTTTGACCATCAGGTCCGTGATGCAGGCGACGCCGGAGTAGAGCACCTGGTCGGCGAGCGCGAAGGCCGCCGCAAAG
>DASXCK010000498.1:0-8275 GCA_036491235.1 Xanthobacteraceae bacterium
CTACGGGGTTCTCGAGAAGCACTACCGCGACATGCAGGACCTCGAGTTCACGGTCGAGCAGGGCAAGCTGTGGATGCTGCAGACGCGCTCGGGCAAGCGGACCGCCAAGGCGGCGCTGCGCATCGCGGTCGAGCTCGCCAACGAGGGCGTCATCACGCGCGACGAGGCGATCATGCGCGTCGAGCCCGCCTCGCTCGACGAGCTGCTGCATCCGACGATCGATCCCAAGGCGGACCGGCAGGTGATCGCGACCGGCCTGCCGGCGTCGCCGGGCGCCGCCTCGGGCGAGGTCGTGTTCTCGTCAGACGAGGCCGAGCTGCTCAAGAAGCAGGGCCGCAAGGTGATCCTGGTGCGCATCGAGACGAGCCCCGAGGACATCCACGGCATGCATGCCTCGCAGGGCATCCTGACGACGCGCGGCGGCATGACCTCGCATGCGGCGGTGGTCGCGCGCGGCATGGGCAAGCCCTGCGTCTCGGGCGCCGGCGCGATCCGCGTCGACTACGCGGCGGGCACGCTGCAGGCGGGCGGTACGACGCTCAAGAAGGGCGACATCGTCACAATCGACGGATCGACCGGCCAAGTGCTCGCCGGCAAGGTCGGCATGCAGGAGCCGGAGCTGTCCGGCGATTTCGCCACGCTCATGAGCTGGGCGGACCGCTCGCGCAAGCTCGGCGTGCGCGCCAATGCGGATACGCCGAACGATGCGCGCGTTGCCATGAAATTCGGCGCACAGGGCATCGGGCTCTGCCGCACCGAGCACATGTTCTTCGACGAGGCCCGCATCCGCGCGGTGCGCGAGATGATCCTGTCCGACGAGGAGAAGAGCCGGCGCGCCGCGCTCGCCAAGATTCTGCCGATGCAGCGCCAGGACTTTGCCGAGCTGTTCGAGATCATGAAGGGCCTGCCGGTGACGATCCGCCTGCTCGATCCGCCGTTGCACGAGTTCCTGCCGCACACGCCGGCCGAGATCGACGAGGTTGCCAAGGCGATGGGCGCCGATCCGAAGAAGCTCGCCGACCGCGCGCGCGAGCTCGCCGAGTTCAACCCGATGCTCGGCTTCCGCGGCTGCCGGCTCGCGATCGCCTATCCGGAAATCGCCGAGATGCAAGCGCGCGCGATCTTCGAGGCCGCGGTCGAGACCGGCAAGCGCACCGGCAAGCCGGTGGTGCCGGAGGTGATGGTGCCGCTGATCGCGACGCGTGCCGAGTTCGATCTCGTCAAGGCGCGCATCGACGCCATGGCGGACGCCGTCGCGAAGGAGACCAGCACCAAGGTCGACTATCAGGTCGGCACGATGATCGAGCTGCCGCGCGCGGCGCTCATGGCGGGCGAGATCGCCGAGACCGCGGAGTTCTTCTCCTACGGCACCAACGATCTCACGCAAACGACCTTCGGCATCAGCCGCGACGACGCGGCGAGCTTCCTCGGCACCTATACGGCGAAGGGCATTCTGGCGGTTGATCCGTTCGTATCGATCGACCGCGAGGGCGTCGGCGAGCTCGTGCGGATCGCGAGCGAGCGCGGCCGCAAGGTGCGCAAAGGCCTGAAGCAGGGCATCTGCGGCGAGCATGGCGGCGATCCCGCCTCGATCGCGTTCTGCCACGAGGTCGGGCTCGATTATGTCTCGTGCTCGCCGTTCCGTGTGCCGATCGCGCGGCTCGCCGCCGCACAGGCGGCATTGGGCAAGGAGCTGTCGGGCACGGCGTAGCGCCTCGCACGCGGCGGCGCCGTATTCGAGCACCCTCACGTTATTATTCTCGTCATTCTCGTCGTGACCGGCGCCACGGTGATCGCAGCGTGTTGCGCGCTGCCGATCGGCGCGTCCGTCCATTAACGCGACGTCAAGGTTAACCCGTCAGAATGGTTGACCGTTCTCCAAGTGCAACACTCGAATTTTACTCATCCCACCGCATGCTCCTCGTTCGATGATGAAGTTCGCGTTGCGTTCGTAGCCCGCATGTTTCGGCGAGGGGGCGCCGGTTCGCCGACAGGAAACATGCGCGTAACTCCAGTTGCGTGAGCGTTGACATGCGAATTGTGCGTCGTGTTGCAAATAGTTTCGCGCTTGCGGTGCTGGGCCTGGGCCTGCTGCCGACACAGCTCGAATTTCATGACATCGGCGCGCTGATCGCGCCGCGGGCCGAGGCGTCCGATTTCTTCCCCGATCGCGGGATGGTATCGCCGTTCGGCACCATCCATGCGTCGCTGTTCACGTTTCCCCGGCTTGCGGCCGCCGAGGTCGAGGATGTCCGGCTCGCGCACCTCGAGCTCGACGATCGCGACGTGACCGGTTCGCTCGCCGCGCGCGCGCTCATCGATCCGCGCGACACGCCGCACCGGTCGTTCCCGCAGGTCAATCGGGCCGACAAGGGCGACCGGCTGACGCCGTTCCATCCCCCTGCGCCGCAAGCGGCACCCGTTATGCAGCATGGCGCGCAAGACGCGCCCGTGCGGGTCCCGGTCACCATCATCACCGCGCCCGCGGCGACACCGGCACAACCCGCGGGCTCTGTCGAGCAGCCCGCCGCGCCCGCCGCGCAGCCGGCGGCAGCGCCGCCCGCCACGAAAGCCGATGCGCCTGCCGCTGCTGCAGCGCCGGCGCAGCCGGCGGCCGCGGCCGATGCGCCGCCGACACAGTTGGCATCAATCGCGAACGACAATGCCGATGACGCCGCGCTCGGCGACGGCGACAAGCCGGCGTCCTCGGCCGCGCAGATCTATTTCGGCACCCAGCCCATGGGCGGCATGTCGAACACGATGCAGCCGTGGTCGCCGAACGATCCGATCGTCGTCGTCACGCCCGCCGATGCACCGCTGTCCGCGCCCACGACGGCGAACGTCGAGCCGGCGTCTGCCGTCGCGTCGCCGCTACGGCAGCCTGCAGCCAACGAGACCGTCGCGAGCAAAGGCGAGGTGACGGGCGAGGGGTATCGTCCGCAGAGCCCGGCCGAGCGTCTCAGCCTGACCGGACGGACGCGCGCCAAAGCGGAGAAATGCCTCGCCAATGCGGTCTACTTCGAGGCGCGCGGCGAGCCGGTGCGCGGCCAGATCGCTGTCGCGCAGGTGGTGATGAACCGAGTCTTCTCCGACTACTATCCGCACGACGTGTGCGGCGTCGTCTATCAGGATGCGCACCGACACCTTGCCTGCCAGTTCACCTTCGCGTGCGACGGCATTCCCGACGTCGTGAACGAGCCCGACGCCTGGAAGCGCGCCACCGAGATCGCGCGCGACACGCTCGACGGGAAGCTCTGGCTCCCCGACGTCGGCAAGGCGACGCACTATCATGCGTACTGGGTGCACCCCCGGTGGGTGCGCGAGATGCGCAAGATCGACCGCATCGGCGTGCACACCTTCTACCGGCCGCGCCTGTGGGGCGACGGCTCCGAGGCTCCGGTGTGGGGCGATGCGATGGAGACGAAGAAGCTGGAGAAGAAGCTGTAGGTCGTTGCTTCGACCAAGTCCTGATGCGTCATTGCCGCAAAAGCGGGCAACCAGTATTCACGGACGTCGGCACGGAACGCTCGCAAATGCTCGCAATGCCCATCGATGCGCTGCGGCGTACGCGATCGTCCGCGTGCGCGAACGATGACGGCAGCGGGTACGCCGCAGATCTCTAAATCTCGATATCCAGCCCGACGTCGAGATTGGGCGACGAGTGCGTGATTGCGCCCGACGACAGGTAGTCGACGCCTGACGCCGCGATCGCGGCGGCGCTCGCATGCGTGATGCCGCCGGACGCCTCGATGGTCATGCGCCCCGCCACCATGGCGACCGCCTGCTTCATCGTCGCGGGACTCATGTTGTCGAGCAGCACCGCGTCGGCGAGGCCGACGTCGAGCACGGTCTTGAGCTGGTCGAGCGTGTCGACCTCGATCTCGATCTTGACCAGATGGCCAGCGGCTGCCTTGGCGCGCTCCAGCACGGCGCGGATGCCGCCCGCGACCGCGATGTGGTTGTCCTTGATCAGGATGGCGTCGTCGAGGCCGAAGCGGTGATTGAAGCCGCCGCCGCAGCGCACCGCATATTTCTGCAGCGCGCGCAGCCCGGGCGTGGTCTTGCGCGTGCAGCAGACGCGCGCCTTGGTCTGTGCGATCAAGCGGACGAACTCGGCCGCGGCGGTCGCGATGCCGGAGAGATGGCCGACGAAGTTGAGCGCGGTGCGCTCGGCGGCAAGCAGCGCCCGCGCGTCGCCCACGACCGTCATCAGCGTGGTCTTGGCCGCGACCGTGGCGCCGTCGCGCGCATGCGGGATGATCTCGATCGCGGGATCGAGCTTGCGAAAGACTGCCGCCGCGACCGGCAGGCCCGCAATCGTACCGGCCTCGCGCGCCGCCATGACGGCGCGGCCGGGCGTGTCCTCGGGGATCGTCGCCGTCGAGGTCACATCGCCGGCGCGGCCGAAATCCTCGGCGAGCGCGCGGGTGATTGCTTCGTCGATCGCGAGCGGGGAGAGGAAGGCATCGGGACAGAAGAGGGACATGGGAGCACCTTGCTCGGTCTGCTCCCTCTCCCCGCACGGGAGAGGGTTGGGGTGAGGGGCTCCATGAGATTCGACTGAAACTCCGAGCGGCCCTCACCCGGCTCGCTTCGCTCGCCACCCTCTCGCCGCAGGGGAGAGGGAAACGCGCGTCAACTCTTCAGATGGATCATACGCTCGACCGCGCGGCGCGCTTTTGCGGCGATCAACGGGTCGACCACCACTTCTTCCTGCATGTGCACCAGGCTGTCGAGGATTTTCGGCAGCGTGATGCGCTTCATGTGCGGGCAGAGATTGCACGGCCGCACGAAATGAACGTCCGGCAGCTCCGCCTGCACGTTGTCGGCCATCGAGCACTCCGTCACCATCACGACGCGGTGCGGTCGGCGCTCGCGCACCCAGTCGATCATGTGCGCGGTCGAGCCGGTGAAGTCCGCCTCGGCGAGCACGTCGGGCGGGCATTCCGGATGCGCGATGATCTGGATCGAGGGATCGCTTTCGCGGTAGCTGCGCAGCTCGTCGGCGGTGAAGCGCTCATGCACCTCGCAGTGCCCCTTCCAGGCGATGATCTTCACGTTGGTCTGCGACGCGACGTAGCGCGCGAGATATTCGTCGGGCAGAAAGATCACCTTGTCGGTGCCGAGGCTCTCGACCACCTGCAGCGCGTTCGACGACGTGCAGCAGATGTCGCTCTCGGCCTTCACCTCCGCCGAAGTGTTGACGTAGGTGACGACCGGCACGCCGGGGAAACGCTCGCGCAGCAGCCGCACGTCCTCCCCGGTGATCGACTGGGCGAGCGAGCAGCCGGCGCGGCGATCGGGGATCAGCACCGTCTTGTCCGGATTGAGGATCTTGGCGGTCTCCGCCATGAAGTGTACGCCGCATTGCACGATCACGGGGGCCGACGTCTTCGCGGCCTCGCGCGCCAGCTGGAGCGAGTCGCCGACGAAATCGGCCACGCAGTTGTAGATCTCCGGCGTCTGGTAGTTGTGCGCCAGGATGACGGCGCCGCGCTCGCGCTTGAGATCGTTGATCGCCTTCACGTACGGCGCGAAGAACGGCCACTCGACGGACGGCACCACGTTCTTGATGCGCTCGTAGAAATGCGCCGTCTCGCGCGCGATTTCGTCATTCCAGTCGAGCGCCGGCATGGGCAGGCGCGGAAGGCGGCGGGATGCCTCGGTGCCAGCCGACGGCAGCGACTGGTCCGATCCGGGTCCGAAGGCTGCGAGAATGGGCATGAGCAGCTCCTATGAGCTCAGTGGCGGCCGCCTGGCTGCAAGCCGCTGTTCTTCCGACCAGATCCCATGATTTTTGCTCAAGATGAGCATATATGGGTACTAAGATAACCGGCCACGCGCCGGATCGCTCGCCTGGACTTATCCTCATTTCGAGCAAATCATATATAACACCCCTTGGGGCAAACCGCTAGCCCCCTTGGGTGAGGCGGCCATGCATGAGCGTGGTGAATTCATCGGATGAGGAAGATTCGTTTGGGACGGATCGGCGGGAGTCGTATCTAATTCATTCTTTCGGGACGCCACGCGTCCGCGGCCCATCGGGATTGTGCGATGACCACCGTTCAATCGAGCGCTCGCATCTCGACGTGGCGCACGCCCGTCGTGATCATCGTCTGCGGCTGCGTGATTGCGATGCTCAGCTTCGGGCCGCGCTCGGCGGCCGGGCAGTTTCTCAACCCGATGTCCTTCGCCTATGGCTGGAGCCGCGAAGTCTTCTCGTGGGCGCTCGCGATCCAGAACCTGTTGTGGGGTGCCTTCCAGCCGTTCGCCGGCGCGCTCGCGGACCGCTACGGCGCCGTGCGGGTATTGTGGACCGGCACGGTCGCATATGCGGCGGGGCTCATCCTGATGGCGTATGCGTCGACCGCCGGGATGCTCGATCTCAGCGCCGGCGTGCTCATCGGTTTCGCGCTGTCGAGCTGCTCGTTCACCATCGTGATCGGCGCTTTCGGCAAGCTCCTGCCCGACTCCTGGCGCTCGCTCGCTTTCGGCCTCGGCACCGCGGCCGGATCGTTCGGTCAATTCCTCTTCTCGCCGCTCGCCCGTCTGCTGATCGACACGACCGGCTGGCAGAACGCGCTCATCGTCTTCGGCGGGCTGATGTTCATGATCCTGCCGCTCGCGATCGCCCTCGCGACGCCACAGCAGGCCGGTGCGGAGGCAAGTGCGGCCGCATCGCGCCCGCAGCAGTCGGTGTTTCAGGCGCTCTCCGAGGCGTTCCGGCACCGCAGCTACGTGCTGCTCGTGCTCGGCTTCTTCACCTGCGGCTTCCAACTCGCCTTCATCACGGTCCACTTGCCGGCCTATCTGGTCGACCGCGGGCTGAGCGCCGAGGTCGGCGCCTGGACCATCGGCTTCATCGGGCTGTTCAACATCATGGGCTCGATGCTGTCGGGCTGGCTCGGCAACCGCATGCCCAAGCGCTACATCCTTTCGATCATCTATTTCAGCCGGGCCGCGGCGGTGGTCGCCTTCATCACGCTGCCGGCGAGCCCGGCCTCGGCACTGGTGTTCGGCGCCGTCACGGGCTTTCTCTGGCTCTCCACCGTTCCGCCGACGTCGAGCCTCGTCGCGCTGATGTTCGGCACGCGCTGGCTCGCCATGCTCTTCGGCTTCGCGTTCTTCAGCCATCAGGTCGGCGGCTTTTTGGGCGTGCTGCTCGGCGGCTACGCGTTCGAGCACACGCACTCCTATAATCCGGTGTGGTGGCTCTCGGTCCTGTTCGGCGTGCTCTCGGCGGTCATCAACCTGCCGATCGTCGAGAAGCCGGTGGAACGACCGGCCGCCGCGTCCGCGTGATAGGATGGAGCTTCCCGTGGCGTCATGCCCGGGCTTGTCCCGCGCATCCACGCCTTCCTTGCTAGGCTCAAGACGTGGATGGCCGGGACAAGCCCGGCCATGACGGATCTGAGAAAGTTTCCGTTTGCCGGATCCGCCCGACATTTCCGTCGTCCTCGCGACCCATGACCGTGCGGCCCTCCTGCCGCGCGCGATCGCGAGCGTGCTCGCGCAAGACCTTGCAGGCCCGGGCGCGCGCTTCGAGCTGATCGTGGTCGACGACGCCTCGACCGACGGCACGCCGGCCTATCTCGCGACGCTCGCCGATCCGCGCATCCGCGTCGTCCGCGCCGCGCGCAATCTCGGACCGAGCGGCGCGCGCAATCGCGGGCTCGAAGCGGCGCGCGGCGAAGTCGTCGCCTTCCTCGATTCCGACGACGCCTACCGGGCCGGGAGGCTCGCGCTGCCGCTGGCCGCCTTGGCGGCGGATGCCGATCTCGTCTGCGTGCTGTCATCAGCCGTAAAATTCATCCGCGCCGCGCCGCGCGAAGCACGTATTCCCGCCGTGCGGCTCGCGCCGGCCGCTTTCGAATGGGCGCTCATCGCGGACCTCATCCCGGTCGAGGCGACGAGCATGACGGTGCGCCGCGCCGCCGCGCTCGCGGTCGGCGGCTTTTGCGAGACGCTGCGGCTCACCGAGGATCGCGAGTTCCTGATCCGCCTCGCGCGTCAGGGGGCGGGGCGCCTTTTGCCGGATCTCCTGTGGGAGAAATCCTGGGTCGGCGACAGCCTGTCGAACGACTGGGCCGCTGCTGGCAGGGGGCTGATCGCCTATGTGGAGCAGCGGCCGGAGTATCGCGGCCGCTTCCGCCGGCTCGGGAGCTACCTCGCCACCAAGGTGCTGGTCGGGCATCTGCGCAACCGCGCGCCGCTCGCCTTCGCGCGCGATCTCGCGCGGCTGTCCGCCGCCGGGCTGGTCGATGCCAATATTCCG
>DASXCK010000499.1:0-16378 GCA_036491235.1 Xanthobacteraceae bacterium
TCGTCCGGCGTGCCGATGCAGGCGAGGCCCGTCGAGACCAGGTACTCGGCCGGGTCGCCGGACACGTCGGGCGGGATGACCGGAAAGGTCGCCACCTCGGTGAAATAGCGACGGAAGTCGTCCAGGCCGAACGTCACGTCGGCACGCGCCTGCTCGCGCGTCTCGGCGACGTGCGCGAAGGTCACGATGCGCCAGTTGCGCCGGTCGGGCGTCTTGCCGTGGGCGCGCGCGCTCTCCTCGTAGAGACCCCAGTTCTTGGCATGCGCGGCGAGCGCGTCGTCGGACGTACCGCCGATCGACAGCATGCCGATGCCGTGGCGGCCGGCCGCGATGGCACCGATCGGCGAGCGGTTCGCCGCGACCGCCATCTCCATCATTGGCTGCGAGTAGCTGCGAAGCTGCAGCCGCGCCTCGTGCAGGTCGAACCAGTCGGTCTTGCGCGTCACCGCGCGGCCCTGCATCAGCTCCATGACGACCTCGAGCGCTTCGTCGAGCTTGCGGCGCTGCTCCGCGGGGTCGAGACCCATCTTGACCGCGTCATAGACGAGCGAACCCGGGCCGACGCCGAACATGGCGCGCCCGCGCGTCATGTAGTCGAGCTGCATCAGGCGGCCCGCGACCGTGAACGGGTTGTGATAAGGCAGGGAGACGACGCCGGTACCGAGGCGGATGCGGCGCGTGCGTTCCGCTACCGCCGCAATGAACATCTCCGGGCATGCGATGATCTCGAAGCCGCCCGAATGGTGCTCGCCGATCCATGCCTCGTGATAGTTCAGCCGGTCGAGGTGGATCAGCAGCTCCATGTCGCGCTCGAGACAGAGCAGCGGGTTCTCGGTGAGCGCGTGGAAGGGCGCGAGAAAGACGCCCGTCTTCACGTAGCGGTCGTTCATGGGGTCTTTCCCGCTCTGCAGTCGCCTTAAGCGCGCGACACCAGATAGCGCCATTCGTTGCGGAAGCCATAAGCTCCATCGCCCTGGCGGAACGGACGGATGGCATCGGCGAGGCCCGCGCGCACGGCAGGTTCGCCCGAATGCCGGACGGCGCGTTCCGCAACGCCGGACGCGAGCAGGCCGCGGAGCGCCGCATCCTCGTCGGTAAACCGCATCGTGGTCATGACCGTGCGCGCGCCGTCGGGCCTGAGGCCGGCCTTGCCGACCAGCGCCTCCAGCGCGCCAGGCGCCGACAGCGCGAACGGCCCGGCCGCGCCGGGCGGCGGCGGCGGCAAGAGCTTGCCGAGTGCCGCGATGTGTCCGGCGAGCTCGCATTTCTCCGCCGCGCCCCACACCGTGATCACGACATGTCCGTTCGGCTTGGTGACGCGCCGTGCTTCCGCGAGCGCATGCGGCGGGTCGGTCGCGTACTGGAACGAGTTGAAGCCGGTGGTCACGTCGAACGTGTGGTCGCCGAACGGTAGCGCCTCGATCTCGCCGACGCGGATGTCGGCGCCCGGGCAGCGACTCCTAGCGATCTCGACGAGGCCAGCGGCCGCATCGAGCCCGCTCGCGTTGGCGCCACGGGACTGTGCCACCTGCAGCGCGAGCCCGGCGCCGCAGCCGACGTCGAGAAGGGCGCTGTCGTGACCGAGCCCGGTGGCATCGAATACCGCCTCGTATACCGGGCGGAACGAGGCTTCCTGCAAGTCGGCCCATTCGCGGGCGCGGGTGCCCCATAGGTCGCCCTGGATTTGTGCCGACCCCATGAACGTATCGCTCCCTAAGTCATCAATGCGGTGAATGCTGGTGAATACTGTCCGAAAAGACAAGTAGCCCTCCCATCCAGGTCTCGCATCGGAACCGCTCCGGCGCTAGCCTAAAGTTGTGCGGCGGCGGGACGCCGTCGGGGAGCCAGGGAGAGGTCGATGTCGATGGAAATGAAGCTGCTGATCTGGTCGGCGGCGCTTGCGTTCATCCAGATGCTGCTCGCCGTGACAGGCGCGTTCCTGGAGGTCGGGCTGCCGAAGCTTGCCGGCAACCGCGAGGACATGCCGGAGATCACCGGCTGGGCCGGACGAGCCGACCGGGCTTACCGCAACATGATGCACGGTCTTCTCTTGTTCGCCGTGCTGGTGCTGGCGGCGCAGATCACCGGCAAGCTCGATGCCGCCACGACGCTCGGCGCGCAGCTCTTCTTCTGGGGCCGCGTGGCCTATGCGGTGGTCTATCTCATCGGGCTGGCGTGGGTGCGCACGGCCGTGTGGGCGGTGTCGGTCGTCGGGCTGGTCATGATCTTCAGCCGGCTGATGTGACGGGCTGCGCCACGGCGGCCTGCGCGGCGGTGGTGCTGCGCAGCGGCGGCAGCGAAAGCACCGCGGCCGTGAAGATCGCGATCAGGCTCCACAGCATGTAGCGCAGCTCGGTCGCGACGCCGATGATCAGGTAGGCAAACGCAAAGGGCAGGGCGGAGAGGAGCAGCGCGAGCGCGGCATCACGCGATGCCGGGCGGGAGGACGTGTGCGCCGCCGCCAGCCAGACCAGCAGGCCGACGCCGAGTGCGAGCCATGCCGCGGATGCGGTCACCCAATCGTAGAGGATGAGATAGGACGGGCTTGGTGCGGTGGAGTCGGGATCGCGACTTGAGGCGCCGCGCGAGATCTCCGAGAAGAAGTGGGTCAGCCGATGTTGCGCATAGGCGAGCGGATGGTGGACGATTGCTGCGATCCAGAGATCGCGCAGATCCGGATTGGGCGTCGCCCCCATGGCGGTTCGCGCGTCGACATTTTCCACGGATGCTTGCTGATCGCGGGATACGGCCAGGCGATTCCAGAAAAACCCGCACTGTCCCCAGGGCGATAGGCGGTCCCAAAAGGTCGGGTCGTAACAGCGGAAGACCTCGTCCGAGGTGAAAGTATTGTCGGGCCCGAATACCGCAAGATCGCCGGACTGGAAGGCGATGCCGGCAAGGTCGAATACCTGCAGGGCGCGTATCTTCTCGAGCGACTGCGCGCCCAGGACGCGCTGGTTGAAAAAGCTGGCAGCAGGAACCAACGCCAGCGCGACGGGCAGGGAAAGCAGCAACACGCGCCAGGGACGGCGCAGCCATTGCGGGCGGATCAGGTAGGCGGCGAGCGGTACCACCGCGAAGACCGCATTGGTGCGCACCAGCGCGCCATAGAGGATGAGGGCCGCCGCCGCCGCGGCGGTCGCCGGCGGGACCTCGCGGCCCTGCACCCGGTGCCAGAACAAAGCGCCGACCGCCGCAAGGAATGTCACGGCCATCCCGACGTCACCGAGGAGGTTGGTGCTCAGCGTCAGGAACGAGGGAAACAGCGCCACGCCAAGCATGACCCAGGCTGCAAGCGGTCGCCCGGCTTGGGCGAGCGCATGCGCCATCAGCCCAAAGCCCAGCCAGTAGCAGGCGATCTGGAAGCAGAACATCGGGGCGTCGCCGTCGGCCAACAGCCGAAAGACCGACCACAGCCACGCCATGATCGGCGGGTGCCAGTCGTCGAATTGCCCGGCGAGGACCTGTGCGTATTGAGCTTGGCTGTCGGGGCCGGCCTCGCCGGGAAACCAGACGGCCAGATTGACGGCAGCGATGAGGGCCGCCGCCAGCGCCAGCAAGGCCGGCCGCGTCGCGATGGAGCCCATGCGGTTGCCGGCCTGGCGCATCGGATCCCGCGAAATCGCGACGTAGCCTGCGATGGCCTGGGAAGCCTCGCGGCCGGTCAGGATGAAACGACGGGTCATCGGCAATCGCACATCAAACCATTTTTGGGTTTGTCGCTCGCGGTCCGGCAAGCGCAAATACAACCATGTCAATGTGCGGATGCAGCTTTTGGTGCCAATGGATTGGACATTTATTTTCCGCCCTGGAGCGGGTGGCAGGAATTTAATGATCTGAGGTTGTACGCCGCCGAGGTTTGGCGCCGCGCCCCATGTTCGCTCGCTTGTGCGCGGCGGTATCTCGGTTAGAGTGGAGCGTCATCCGGCCATGCTGTCAGGCACGACTTCGGGAGGAATTCATGGGGCGTACTCTTCGCGTTACGGCTGCGGCACTCGCTTTGGGCCTCGCAGCGATACCGATCGCGCAGGCGCGCGACATTCCAACGGACGGCGTCACGCTCGAGGATGTGCAGACGTGGCTGCGAGAGGCGGGCAACGAGGCGTCGATCACCAACGACGGCGCCGGCCATACGATCGTCAGCAGCAAGCTCGGTGGGACGAAGTTCGGCGTCTACATGTTCGATTGCAACAACGCCAAGCGCTGCGGCTCGATCCAGTTCGCGTCGGGGTGGCCGACGAACGGTAAGATCCAGGTCGCAAAGGTCAACGAGTGGAATCGCACCAAGCGCTGGGGGCGGGCGTACCTCGACGAGTCGGGGGGAATTTGGCTCGAAGCGGACTGCGATCTGACGCCCGGCGGCACCTACGAGCTGCTGAACGACATGTTCGCCACCTGGAAGAAGTCGGTCGATGGCTTCAAGTCGTTCTTCAACTTGAACTAGCCCACGAGGTCGGTCGTGGCGCGCGCCGCCTGCGCGGCGACGATCATGAGTGGCGCCGATCATATCCGGCGCCTGTCCGGGCCCCGGCACGCCGCTCGGGCCCGCGAGTATGTTCGCGTATCGTGCCGTGATGCACGCGCGGGCCGTCATCGCCTAACGATCTGCTTCCCGGGTCGTGTTTAGCCGACGATCTTGTTGCCGAGCATGTCGCGCCATCGAGCGGTGGGTTTCCACGGCTGGACCTGCAACCGAGAATTGTAGACTAATTGTGGCTCGCGGAACCAGATCCTAGCCATTTCAGTTGTGTGCGTCGTGAAGCGGGTATGATCGCAGCGGAGAGGGGGGTGATTCGCATGGCCGGACGGCCGACGGGTCGCGGAACGCGACGAACGATCGGCGAGGTGAGGAAATCGATGCGAGGCCATGATCACCCATGAGGGCAATATGCAAATGATCGAGCCCTTCCTGCTTCCGGTCTGTTCGCATTGCGGCGGTCCGACAAACCTTTCGCATCTCGAGCCCAACCCGTTATGCAGCTTCGAGGATTTGCGGACCTATAAATGCGCCTGGTGCGGCGCGCAGCGCACGCACGCGGTCGCCCGCCAGCGCAAGGGGAAGTCCCGCGCCGGCGCGGCGCGCAAAGGAAGCGCGCGCCGCTAAACTGTCTTTCGATTGAGAGGGTCGCAGTCGGTCAGCGCCATACCGGCATGTCGATCTGCGTGCAGTCGCGACGACCGGACATGAGACAGTCCTCGGTGCGCCCCATGTCGATCAGCTTCATGAGCAAGAAATAGCCGCCGACGAGCGCGACCGCGATGGCGCCGAGCAGGAGGGCGATCGCGCGGGCAGGCGGGCCGCTGTCGTGGGATGGGGGTGGGGGCTCGCTTCGATCATCCATGGCGCCAAGTGTAGGTCGGATCAAGCGCGAGAGAAACGCCGGGGGGCACCTGCTCGCCTTCGTTTCTTTGGCGTCCGGTACGCAAGCGCGTAGTCGACCAGTTCTTCGGGCGCCTTGAATTCGATTTCGGGATAGAAGATCAAGTCAGTTTCCGCGGGTGCCCAATATTGTCGGCGAAGAGGCTTGCAAGATAATTGGACTCGAATTCGTTTGCGATATCCGCAGTCATTAATTTTCGCGTGACTTCCGCCAACTCGTTTCGGGTCAGCTTCTTTTCTCCTCCTCTCCGAGGGCGTAGTCCACGATCGCTGCCGCATTCTTGTATTTGTGCCGCCAGTTGAAGATCAGATCCGTGGCTTGTGGATAGGTACTGTGCTCCAAGTCGTCGCATAGGCGATCGGCCTCGCCCGGCCTCATAGGCTCATCGGACAACCAACGCCGGGTCGTCGGCAACGGCGCGCCAGAATAGGTCGCGAAGTTCATCGAAGTTCTCGACCTTCCGTCCTCGCAACAGGGCTGCGATTTGGGCTGGGATAGGTGCGTCCATATCGGCAAGCCATGACGCATCGACGATAAGGCATCACGCTTCAAGTTCGTGGCACCGATCTTTGTGGTTCAGGCGACCCGCAGCAATTACACGCGGTCGACGATGACGACGAAGAGCCCCGCGAATTCATCGGGGAGCATGAAAATGCCCGGCCACCGCTTAGGCGACCGGGCGCAACTCACCTACGTGCCATTTATGCCAGTTAAAACAGATGAAATGCTGCGCAAGAACCTATCTTTTTTCGAGAGCAACTGATCCGACGTTTTCTGCCGGGCAGCCGTCGCGGATCGTGGGAATCCGCGGCCGCGATGGGCTTACAACGCCATCCCGCCGTCGACCAGATGCGCCTGGCCCGTGATGTAGCTCGCTTCGTCCGAGGCGAGAAACAGCGCGAGGTTCGCGACTTCCTGGGCGGTGCCGAGGCGTCCCATCGGCTGGCGGTCGACAAAGGCCTGGCGCACGTCGGTCTGCGACTTGCCGGATTTCTGCGATGCATCCTCGATGCGGCCGTCGAGGGAGGGCGACTGGATGGTGCCGGGGCAGATCGCGTTGCAGCGGATGCCCTGACGGATGAAGTCGGCCGCGACCGACTTGGTCAGCCCGATCACGGCGGCTTTGGTGGCGCCGTAGACGTAGCGGTTGGGCACGCCGCGGATCGATGACACCGCCGAAGACATGTTGACGATCGAGCCGCGCCCCTCTTCGAGCATCGCGGGCAGGAACGTGTGGATCATGCGATGCATCGCTTTGACGTTGAGGTCGAACGAAAAGTCCCAGTCGGCCTCCGAGCATTGCAGCACGCTGCCGTCGTGCACGAAGCCCGCGCAATTGACGAGGATGTGCGGCGCGCCGAATTCCTTGCCGACCGATTGCGCCAGCGCCTCGATGGCGGCGGTCGAGCGCACGTCGAGCTTGACGCTCTGTTTCGCGCCGAGGCCCTTGAGCTTGCTGTCGTCGAGGTCGCTGGCGATGACGGTCGCGCCTTCCGCGATGAAGGCCTCCGCGATGGCGCGGCCGATGCCCTGTCCGGCGGCGGTGGTGACGGCGATCTTGCCTTTAAGGCGGCTGGTCATGGGAAAGACTCCTCATTTGAGTTCTTCGTCATGCCCGGGCTGGTTCCGGGCATCCACGTCTCGATGTTGTGCACGAGGAAAGACGTGGATGGCCGGGACAAGCCCGGCCATGACGGATGATTGGATTAGTGATTATCCCGCGGCACGCTCTTCTGCGCGACGCGCTGGTACTTGACGGCGGGGGTGAGCACCATGCCATCGGCGAGCTGCTCGACCATGCCGCGCTGGATTTCCTGCCAGGGAGTCTGGCTGGCCACGAAGTGAAAGCCGCCTTGCTTGGCGAGCGCGTCGCGCCGGCGTTTGAGCTCCTCCGCCGATATGACGATATCGGCTGTGCTTTTGTTGAGATCGATGCGGATGCGGTCACCGGTCTGGAGCAATGCGAGGCCGCCGTTCGCGGCCGCTTCCGGCGAGGCATTGAGGATCGAGGGCGAGCCCGACGTGCCCGACTGGCGGCCGTCGCCGATGCAGGGGAGCGACGTGACACCCCGTTTGATCAGCGCGGCGGGCGGCTGCATGTTGACGACCTCGGCCGAGCCCGGATAGCCGATCGGTCCGACGCCGCGGATGACCAGGATGGTGTGCTCGTCGATGCCGAGCGCAGGATCCTCGATGCGGTGGTGATAATCCTCGGGGCCCTCGAACACCACGGCGGGGCCCTCGAAAGCGTTCGGGTTCTTCGGGTCCGAAAGATAGCGGTCGCGGAATTCCTTCGAGATCACGCTCATCTTCATGATGGCGGAGTCGAACAGGGTGCCGCTGAGCACTTTGAAGCCCGCGTCCTTGACGAGCGGCTGCTCGCACGTGCGGATGACGTCGGCATCGCTCGCCGCCGCCTTGCGCACGTTCTCGCCCATGGTCTTGCCGTTGATCGTGATGGCGCCGCCGTGGACGAGCTTGTGCTTGAGCAGCTCGTGCATGACGGCCGGCAGGCCGCCGGCGCGGAAGTAGTCTTCGCCGAGATATTTGCCGGCCGGCTGCATGTTGACGAGTAGCGGGACCGTGAGCCCGAGCTTCTCCCAGTCCTGCATCGTCAAGGCCACGCCGATGTGGCGGGCGATCGCATTGATGTGGATCGGTGCGTTGGTCGAGCCGCCGATCGCCGAGTTGGCCACGATCGCGTTCTCGAACGCCTTGCGGGTGAGGATGTCGGAGGGCTTGAGGTCCTCGTTGACGATCTCGACCGCGCGCACGCCGGTCTCGTAGGCGATCTGGCCGCGCTCGCGATAGGGCGCCGGAATCGCGGCACAACCGGGTAGCGACATGCCGAGCGCTTCCGCGAGCGCGTTCATGGTCGACGCGGTACCCATGGTGTTGCAGTGGCCGGTCGAGGGCGCGGTCGCGGCCGCGATGTCGAGGAACTCGTCGGCCGTCATGCGTCCCGCCGCCATCTCCTGTCGCGCGTGCCAGATCGCGGTACCGGAGCCGGCGCGCTCGCCCTTCCACCAGCCGTTGAGCATGGGGCCGACCGACAGCACGATCGCCGGGATGTTCACGGTCGCAGCCGCCATGAGGCACGCCGGCGTGGTCTTGTCGCAGCCGGTGGTGAGCACGACGCCGTCGAGCGGATAGCCGAACAGCACCTCGACGAGGCTCAGATAGGCTAGGTTACGGTCGAGTGCCGCGGTCGGCCGCTTGCCGGTCTCCTGGATCGGGTGGCACGGGAACTCGAGCGCGACGCCGCCCGCCGAACGGATGCCTTCGCGCACGCGGTGGGCCAGCTCCAGGTGGTGTCGATTGCAGGGCGAGAGATCGGAGCCCGTCTGGGCTATGCCGATGATCGGCTTGCCGGACCGCAGTTCCCCCGGCGTCAGCCCGAAGTTGAGATAGCGCTCGAGATAAAGCGCCGTCATGCCTGGATTGTCTGGGTTATCGAACCAAAGTTTCGAACGCAGCCCGCGAGCGGTGGCGGATTTCCCGGTCATGTGGATGTCCGATGGTCGGATGTGGCGCGAGGATCGCTAGCCCCCAATTCTAGCGCCCTAAATCTAGAACAAAACGGCCATTCGCCGGTTCCGCGGACCTTTGGGTTGCTGCTGTTGGCCCCTGCGCAGAGCGCATCGATCTGTTGAAAATCAATGAGTTCCGGGGCGAAACTCGCACTTTGGTGCGGCGCAGTTCTGGAAGCCGTCGCACGTCTCCACCCTGACCGCGCTCACTCTTTGTTGAGCGACGCGCATAGGTGCGGCGTCGCGCCGTCGCGCCGACCGAAGACGCAGTTGAAAAAGGCGAGGGCGTCAAAGATACTTTCCAAGGGTCGCCGCATGCCGCAATCCCTCACGCCCTCACGTCACACGGAAGCGCAGGTCGAGGTTGACGTCGCGATCGTCGGCGCCGGACCGGTCGGCCTCACGCTCGCGCTCGACCTCGCGTGGCGCGGCATTGACGTCGTGGTCGCCGAGACCCGTCACGCGCACGAGCCACCGAGCGTCAAATGCGGGCAGATCTCGGCTCGCTCAATGGAGATTTTCCGTCGGCTCGGCCTCTCCGACACGCTGCGGGAGCTCGGCCTGCCCGCCGATTTTCCCAACGACATCGTCTCGCGCACCACTACGACCGGGATCGAGCTCACGCGAGTCCCGCTTCCGTCGCGCGGCGCGCGGCGGAGGCCCGACGCGGTCGGCGCCGACACTTGGTGGCCGACGCCCGAGCACGCGCACCGGGTCAACCAAATCTTCTTCGAACCCGTCCTCTCGGCGCACGCGGCTTCGCATCCGCGCATTCGTCTCATCAACCGCACGATGGTCGAGGAATTTGCCCAGAACGGCGACGGCGCCACCGCGATGGCGCTCAATCTCGACAACGACACGCGCGTGCAAATCTCGGCGCGCTACCTGGTCGGCTGCGACGGCGCCCGCTCGATGGTGCGCAAGGGCATCGGCGCGACGCTCGATGGCACGCCCGTGATCCAGCGCGTGCAGTCGACCCGCATCCGTGCGCCCGACCTGCTCGGCCGCATGAGCGGCAAGCCCGCCTGGCTCAACTACTCGCTCAATCCGCGCCGCTGCGGCGCGCTGCTCGCGATCGACGGCAAGGAGCAATGGCTGATCCACAATTTCCTTTATCGTGATGAGGCCGATTTCGAGACCGTAGATCGCGACTGGGCGATCCGCGCGATCCTCGGGGTTGGGCCCGAGTTTCACTATGAGGTCATCTCCAAGGAGGACTGGATCGGCCGCCGCCTGGTCGCCGACAAGTTCCACGAGGGCCGCGTCCTTATCTGCGGTGACGCGGCCCATCTGTGGATCCCGCATGGCGGCTACGGGATGAATGCCGGCATCGCCGATGCGGCGGATCTCGCCTGGATGCTCGCCGCGACGCTGCGCGGCTGGGCACCGCCCGCGATCCTTGCCGCCTATGACGCCGAGCGGCGGCCGATCACGGACCAGGCCTCGCGCATCATCGCCGAACTCGCCCAACGCATCATCACGCAGCGGCGCGGGATCACGGCGGAGATCGAGGCCGAAGGACCCGCCGGCGATGCCGTCCGTGCGCGCTTCGGCGAGGAGGCGCATGCGCTCGACGTCGAGCAGCAGTGCTGCGGCGGGCTCAACTTCGGCTACTTCTATGCGAACTCGCCGATCATCGCCTATGACGGGGAGCCTGCGCCTGCCTACACGATGCACAAGTTCACCCCGTCGACCGTTCCGGGATGCCGCGCGCCGCATTTCTGGTTCGACGGTCGGCGCTCGCTCTACGACGCGCTCGGGCCGGATTTCTCGCTGATCCGAACCGATCCGGCCGCACCGGCCGCGGGGCTCATCGCGGCCGCCGAAAAGCGTGGCGTGCCGCTGCGGCTCATCGACGTCGATCCGGCGGCGGCGCAGCCGCTCTACGGTCATAAGCTCGTGCTGGTGCGACCCGACCAGCATGTGGCCTGGCGCGGCGACGCGCCACCGCCCGATGCATTGGCGTTGATCGACCTGGTGCGTGGCGCCGCCGCCTGAACGGCACCGCGTCGGCATTATGTTGCGATGCTGCTCGGTTGCCCGCCGCGCTCGTGTTTGCCACATTCCAGCGCACTTTCGGCGACTTGCCACGCGTGTCGTGCCACGCGGATTGCGTAGGAGAAACGACATGACGGGATGGCGGTCGGCGGCGACGGCGTTGGCGGCGCTGGCGATGCTCGCAAGCGGGAACCTCGCGCGCGCGGCCGGTGACGATTACCCGTCGCGGCCCGTCACGCTGGTCGTGACGTTTCCGCCCGGTGGCGGCAATGACGCCATGGCGCGGCTGATCGCCGCCAAGATGAGCGTGGCGCTCGGACGACAGTTCGTCGTGGAGAACCGCTCGGGCGCCGGCGGTAGCCTCGGCACGCGCGCGGTCGCCAAGGCAGCTCCCGACGGCTACACGCTGCTGCTCGGCTTCAGCGGGACGCTGGCGATCAATCCGAGCCTCTACAAGGGTGTCGGCTACGACCCGCAAAAGGACTTCGTGCCGATCGGCCTGATCGCCTCGACGCCCTCGGTGCTGGTGGCCAATCCGGCGTTCCCGGCCAAGACGTTGCCGGAGCTGATCGCCTATGCGCGCCAACATCCCGGTGAAGTCAATTACGCATCGTCGGGCGTCGGCACGGTGGTTCATGTCTCGATGGAGATGTTCGCCAGCATGGCGGGCATCAAGATCCGTCACATTCCTTACAAGGGCACGGGACCGGCCGTGACGGATCTCCTCGGCAATCAGGTGTCGCTGATGATGCCGCCGCTCCAGCCGGTGATCGGTCAAATCACCAGCGCGCAACTTCGCGCGATCGGAATGGCCAGCCCCGCGCGCACGTCGCTGCTGCCGAACCTGCCGACGATCGCCGAGTCCGGCGTGCCGGGCTATACGGCATCGATGCGGTACGGCTTGCTGGCGCCCGCCGGCACGCCCGCCGCAGTCGTCGCGAAGCTCAACACGGCGCTCAATGCCGCCCTCGCGTTCGACGAGGTCAGGACCCGGCTCGCTGCCGAAGGCGCCGAGCCGTTGCGGTCGACCCCGGACGAATACCGCGCCGACCTCCGCCGCGACGAGGATTACTGGGCGCCGGTGGTGAAGAAGCTCGGCCTGCAGATGGAGTAGCGCAAATAAAGGCCTCCAGCGCCGCGCTCAATCCATCGTCAGCACGATCTTCCCGAAATGCGCGTTCGCCCGCATCATCGCGAGCGCGTCGGCGGCCTTGTCGAGCGGGAAGGTCTTGTCGATCGGCATGGTGAGCTTGCCGGCCTCGAGCGCAGGCCACAGATCCGCGCGCATCAGGCGCACGATCTCGCGCACCTCTTCCGGCGAGCGGGTGCGGAACGTGACGCCGATATAGTCGATCCGCTTCAAGGCATGCAGGTCGAAGTCGAACTCGCCCTTCATGCCGCCGAGCCGGCCGACATTGACGATGCGGCCGAGCACCTTGCAGGCCGCGAGGTTCTGGTTGGCGACGCTCGCCGAGACCTGGTCGACGATCAGGTCGACGCCCTTGCCGTCCGTCGCCTTCTTGACCTCGTCTGGCCATTTCGGATTGCCCGAATCGAGCGCGAGGTCGCATCCGTACTCCTTGAGTCGGGCGCGGCGCGCCGGGTTGGTCGAGGTGCCGATGACGAGCGCGGCGCCCATGACCTTGCCGATCTGCATTCCCATGAGGCCGACGCCTGTGCTCGCGCCTTGGATCAGCAGGGCCTCGCCGCGCTTGAGGCGGCCGGCGGTGACGACCGCGTTGTGCATCGTCTGCAGCGCGACCGGAAAGCACGCGGCCTGCGCGAAGGTCATGTTGTTGGCCGGGATCTTGTGCACCCGGCCCGCGTCGGTGACTGTGTACTCGGCGTAGCCGCCGGGCGCCGAGGCCATCACGCGGTCGCCCGCCTTGACCACCTTGACCTCGCTGCCCACCGCCTCGACCTCGCCGGCGCATTCGAGTCCAAGCCGGGCGCCGACGCCGCCGACCGCGCCGTGCTGGTGGCCCTGCGCGACCAGAAGGTCGGCGCGGTTGAGGCTCGACGCGCGGATGCGGATCAGCACCTCGTTCGGCTTCGGGGTGGGTTTCTCGACGTCGCGGACTTCGACGCCGTGTTCACCGACGACTGCGGCTTTCATGGGCTACTCCAATGCGGGGGAGGCAGGATTTGTCGAGGCAATCTAGCGCATGTGCCGGCGCACTGGATACCGGTTCGCCGGGAAGAACATGCTGGCGCATGTGCCGAGGGAAAAAGGAATGCTTCACCGCATTGAGCGCCGGCAAAATGCGGGATATTCCCTGCGGAGGGCGCGCATCGCTCGCGCGGACGAGGGGGCCCCATGATTCTGCCGCTGCGCATTCTCTATTTCGAGGATCTATCGGTCGGCATGACCGAGACGTTGTCGAAAAAGATCTCGTCGGACGACGTGGTCGGCTTCGCGACCCTCACGGGCGACCGCAACCCGATCCATCTGTCCGAGCACTTCGCCGCCAAGACCGCCTTCGGTAGCCGGATCGCGCACGGCCTCTATACGGCGGGGCTGATTTCCGCCGTGCTCGGCACGCGGCTGCCGGGGCCGGGCGCGATCTACGTCTCGCAGACGCTGAACTTCCACGCGCCGGTGCGCATCGGCGACACGGTCGACGTGACGGTGACGGTGGCCGAGCTAATTGCGGAGCGGCGGCGGGCGCGGCTCGCCTGCACGTGCCGCGTGGGCGCCGAGGTCGTGCTCGACGGCGAGGCGCTCGTGAAGGTGCCGTCGGCCGCGAAATCGAAGCGGCCGCTGCCGCGAGTATGACGTGCCCCGCTCGGCGCCGGTACGCGCCGTTCACGGCCCCAGATTGCAGTTGCGCTGACAGGTCGTCAGCTGCGTCGTGCAGTTGGTCTGACACGTTTGCGGGTTCGTGGTCGAGCCGACGGTCGTGACGGATGGAATGACCGTCGTGCCGGTGGACGTGGTGATGCAGGTGTTCTGGCAGGCCTGCACCTGGCTGGTGCAACCGAAGTTGCAGGTCCGCGAGGTCGTGCTCTGGGCCGGGAAGATGCTCGATGTCGGCGCCTGGATCGTCGCATTGGTGTTGGTCTGATCGGCGGTCTGCGCTTGCGCCGGCAGCCCTGCGAGGACCGGAAGCCATAATGCAAGCAATACGCCCACGGTGCGCAGACCGGCCCGGCGACGCGGAACGACAGACATCGTCCTCTCCTCAACGCTCGACCTCGCCCGCCGCAAATGATGCGGGTCGCGCCAGCGAGCGTCAAGGTCGTCCAGATTGCCGGCACGTGCACCGACCCGGATACGAATCACTCGCGGGGACGCGAGCGCGCGGGACTCAAATTGGCGTGAATCGGCCACACGGAATTGTGAGCGCCCCGGTCACTGACGCGCCACATCGGATCGTTTACGTAGTGCACGCTGGCATTCGATCCGCGCAGCGGCCTCGGGCCGCGACGATGATCGCCATGCCGGCTCGGACCGTCGGGGGCCGGTCGCAAAATCGCGTCAAAAATCATCGCGAAAAATTAAGACCGCGAAAAGTCCGCCGCCCAGGCCTTGCCGGGGCGCGGATGCGGCGCGACAGAGCAACAGGAGGGTGCGCCGACCACAACGAGGGCAAAGTATCGCGAGCCATGAGGAGATCATTCATGGGCGAGTCGGCCCCGATCGCGTCGAGCGCAGATTCAGTATCCTTCAAGCAGGCCCGCACGCCGCCGAGCGTGGCGTGCGCGCCGGTCGAGTTCACGCCGCCCGACATCGCGCAACGCGACATCACGCGGTGGAACGGCATCGCGGCCGATTCGGTCGCCGTGATGCGGCGCGAGCCATATGAATACCGTTTGCATGCGGCGTGCCATCTCCTGATCATGGCGGAGCGTGCCGAGCGCGACGACGGCGAGACGCTGATCGAGGGCCTGCCGAAGTCAACGCGCCGGAAGATCAGCGGCCGGCTGAGCTTCGTGCCGGGCGGACACCGCTTCTGCGGTTGGCAGAAGCCGCGGCTGCTCACCCGCGTGACCTATTTCTACATCGATCCGCGTGGGCCCTTGCTCGATCCGGAGCTGCATTTCGCCGAGACCGAGTTCAAGCCGCGGCTGTTCTTCCACGATCCGCCACTGTGGGCGATCGCGTCACGGCTCAAGTCGGCTGCCGCCGGCGCGACGCCCGCCACGCAGCAATATGCCGAGGCGCTGAGTATCCTGCTCGCGCACGAGCTCCTGCGGCTCAACCGCGGCGGGGCAGATGCGCAATCCTACCTGCGCGGCGGGCTCGCGGCCTGGCAACGTACGCGCGTCGCCGAGTACATCGAGGAGCACCTTGCCGAGGGCGTGCTGCTGTCCGGCCTCGCCGCGGTCGTGCAGCTGAGCCCGTTCCATTTTGCCCGCGCCTTCAAGCATAGCTTCGGCTTGCCGCCGCTGCGCTATCTCGCAAGCCGTCGCATCAAGCATGCGAAGGATCTGCTCGCCGGCGATGCGAGCGTCACGCAGGTCGGTCGCGCGGTCGGTTTTGCGGAGACGAGTTCGTTCACGACGGCGTTTCGCAAGCATGTCGGCATGACGCCGACCGCCTTCCGCCGCGGGCTCGAATGATCGAAAGGCGACGAGGGGCGGCGGGCCGCCCCTCGTCGTCGGTAGGGCTGTTGCGCGATCGCGCCGTCGGTCAACGATAGCGATAGCCGTGATGGCGCACCTCGGCGCGATCGCGGCGGCTGCCCTGCGCATAGGCGTCGGCGCCGCCCGTGCCGCGGGCCGCCTGCCAGCTCAGCGCGTTGTCCATTTGGGCGTTGGTCGCCTGCTGGTCGGCCTGTGCAGCCGGCATGGCGGCGAACAGCGCGAAGGCGGCGATCACCGGCAACAGCGCGCGGCGGGCCGTGGCGAGCAGGGTCGTGGTGAGATGGTTTTGCATCTTCATTCTCCGTTGGTCGGGTGAGGCGCTGCGGATACGCACGCTGGCGTTCCGCATGCGCCGCATATGGGCGCGGCCAGGCGTCGCTTCTTGTGCGCGATTGCGGTGCTTGGCGCGGTCTTGCGGCAAACGCGCGGGGCGACTGATCGCCGAGCGGCATCGCCGATGCTTGCGGGTGGCGCCCGGCGCGTCGCCTGCCAGAATGCATAATGCATAGGCCGCTCGCGCACTTCCGACGCGATGCCCCCTGGGCGGACGCCATCCCGCCGGGGCATGTTCGGGCGGGCGGCGCCCGTTGGCGCCGCGTGCCGGAGTCCGCCATGCCCAGCGCCTTACGTCTGTCCGCGATTCTTGTCCTGCTCGCCTGCGCGGCTGCGCGGGCGCAGGACGTGCCGGGCATCGAAGCGTGCACGCACGAGGCGCGCATGGAGCGGCGCACCGGGTGCCTGCAGAGCAACATCGATTATCTGCATGCGCTGATCGGCAAGAACGCCGCGGCCGCGCAGCAGAAGGCCAATGCGGCGGTGGCCGAGATCGCGGCGCTCAAGGCCCAGGTGGCGGCGCTGCGGACGACGCTCACGGTGCTGCAG
>DASXCK010000500.1:0-2917 GCA_036491235.1 Xanthobacteraceae bacterium
GCGCGTCTCGGCGAGCAGATCGACGCCGCGCTGTTCCTCAATCATCCCTACGGCAAGCCGGTGATCGGCTGGCGTCACGAAATGGAGCAACTCAGCCGCGATGACGCCATCGGCTTCTATCGCCGTTTCTACGCGCCCAACAACGCCGTCGTCGTTGTCGCCGGCGACGTCACGCCGGACCAGGCGCATGCTTTCGCCGAGCAGACTTACGGCAAGCTCGCGCGCAACACAGCGATCCCGGCAACCCGGCAGCGTCCGCAGGAGCCGCCGCCGGTCGCGGTGCGCTCGCTCACATTAGCCGACGCGCGTGTCGAACAGCCGAGCGTGCAGCGCGCTTATCTGGTGCCGTCTTTCGCCACGGCCAAGCGCGGTGAATCCGAAGCGCTGGAGGTGCTCGCGCATATTCTCGGCGCCGGTTCAAACAGCCGTCTTTATCGCACGCTAGTGGTGGACAAGGGCGTCGCGGTGTCGGCGGGCGCCTATTACGACAGTTCGGCGCTCGACCCGTCGAAGTTCGGCCTCTATGGCGCGCCCAAGCCCGGCGTTGCGCTACCGCAACTCGAAAGCGACATCGATAGCGTGATCGCGGTGGTGATCGAGAAGGGCGTCACGTCGGAGGAGCTTGAGCGTGCCAAAACGCGGCTGATCGCCGACGCGGTCTATGCGCAGGACAATCAGGCGTCGCTCGCGCGCTGGTACGGCTCGTCTCTCACCACCGGCGCGACGGTGGCGGATGTCAACCAATGGCCCGACCGTATCCGCGCCGTCACCGCGGCGCAGATTCAGGATGCCGCCCGCCACTGGCTCGACAAGCGCCGCTCGGTCACCGGTTATCTGATCAAGGATACTAGCCCGCAGGTGGAGAAACGGTCATGAGCCGATTGTCTCGCCTCGCCGCGCTCGTCGCGCTCGCAGTCTGCTTTGGCGCATCTGCCGCCTCGGCGACCACCATCGAACGCATCGTCAGCCCGGCCGGCATCGAAGCCTGGCTGGTGCGCGAGCAATCCGCGCCGCTGGTGGCTTTGAGTTATGCCTTCGAGGGCGGCTCGACCCAGGACGAGGCGGCGAAATCCGGCACGGCTCATCTGGCTGCCGATTTGCTCGATGAAGGCGCCGGCGATCTCGACGGCAAAACCTTTCACGAGCGCCTGGAAGGCCACGCCATCGAACTCGGCTTTCAGGTCGGGCGCGACGATTTTCACGGCTCGCTGCGGACCCTCAACGAACATCGCGACGAGGCCTTTGACCTGCTGCGTCTGGCGCTGACCTCGCCGCGCTTCGATGCCGACGCGATCGAGCGGGTGCGCGGCCAGGAGCTTTCGGGATTGCGCCGCGAGACCACCAGTCCGAACGATCTTGCCAGCCGCGCGTGGTGGCAGGCCGCATTTCCCGATCATCCTTATGGTCGCGAAAGCAAGGGCTCGCTGGAAACGATGCCGCGCGTCACCGCCGCCGATTTGCACGACTATGTACGCCGCGTGTTTGCGCGCAACGGGTTGAAGGTGTCGATCGTCGGCGACCTCGATGCCAAAGCCGCCGGTGCACTCATCGACCGCGCTTTCGCCGCGCTGCCGGCGAAGAACGATCTCAAGGCCGTCGCCGACGTCAAGCCGCAGGGACTTGGCCGGCGCATCGTGCTCCCGCTCGACGTGCCGCAAGCGGTGGTGAGCTATGGCGGGCCAGGTCTCGCGCGTCACGATCCGGATTTCATGGCCGCCTATATCGTGAATCATATTCTCGGCGGCGGCACTTTTTCCTCGCGCCTTTATAAAGAGGTACGTGAGAAGCGCGGGCTGGCCTATGGCGTTTCCGAAAATCTGCTGTGGCTGGAACATACGGCTGTCATCATCGGCGGCACCGCAACGCGCGCCGACCGCACCGGCGATGCGCTCACGATCATCGAGCAGGAGACCAAGCGCATGGCCGACGAGGGGCCGACGGCCGATGAACTCGCCGCGGCCAAATCTTACCTCAAGGGCGCCTATGCGTTGTCGCTCGACACATCGAGCAAGATCGCCGCGCAACTGACGCAGATCCAGATCGACAATCTCGGCATCGATTATATCGACCGCCGTGGCGCCATGATCGACGCCGTCACCCTCGACGACGCCAAGCGGGTCGCCAAGCGGCTTTACGGCAGCGGCATGCTGGTCACCGTGGCCGGACGTCCGAAGGGCGTGACCTCGACCCCCGGCGAGTAGCCGCTTCACGCCCGGGCTTCGCCCGCGCCCCGGAATGACGCATCATGGCGAATCATGATCCGCGTCACCGACACCATCTCGATCGACGAGTCCGAGTTATCCGAGGCATTCGTGCGCTCGTCCGGGCCGGGTGGGCAGAACGTCAACAAGGTGTCGTCGGCGGTCCAGCTTCGCTTCGACGTGCGCAATTCGCCGTCGCTGCCCAATGACGTGGCGGTGCGGCTGATGCGGCTCGCCGGCAAACGCCTGACCAAAGACGGCGTCATCGTCATCATTGCGCAGCAGCACCGCGAGCAGGAGCGCAACCGTGACGATGCGCGCGAGCGGCTCCTCGACCTGATCCGCGAGGCGGCGATCCGCCCGGTTCCGCGCCGCCCGACGCGGCCGACCAAGGCGTCGAAGAAGCGCCGGCTCGAGGGCAAAAAGCATCGCGGGCACATCAAAAGCCTGCGCCGGGGCCGTCCTTCGTTTGAATAGCGGGGGTAGATCCGGGCTTTGCCTCGCTGCCGGCGGGGCCGACGCGTAAAGTCGGGCCATTCCGAATCAGGTCGTTCCATGCCCGTCCGCCAATTGTCCGAGGCCGTCGTCAACCGCATCGCCGCCGGCGAGGTGGTCGAGCGCCCGGCGAGCGTGGTCAAGGAACTGGTGGAGAACGCGCTCGATGCCGGGGCCCGCCGGATCGACGTGCTGACCGATGGCGGCGGCCGCCGGCTGAT
>DASXCK010000501.1:0-9746 GCA_036491235.1 Xanthobacteraceae bacterium
CGCGACCACGAGCGCGAGCAGTGTCCATGGCCGTCCGCCGAAGCCATAGGAACGCAGCACCAGCGCGAGCACCCAGACGGTGGCGGCAGCCTGCAGCACGAGCACCGGCCAGAAGTCGAGCGGCCAGCCCGCCACGGCAAAGAGGCCGTAGACGGTCGAACGGCTCGGCACCAAGGTGCCCTCGAACCAGCGCGCCAGGTAGCCGCCGGTGTCGTATTCGAGCAGCGGGAAGCCGTTCCACAACGCGGGCGCCAGCAGCGTGACGATCGCGGCGATCGCCGCGACGGCCCAATTGACACCTCTCATTCGCACACTTGTCCCGGCGCTCCCGCGTTCTTGCCGACGATAGTGGCCGTCGGTGGGGCGATTGTCATGGCGGCCAAGCGTGGCGGCGGTGAGGCCAATTGACCCGCCTTTGTTGGGGGCAGGTCCACCGCGAGCCTCGCTTCCGGACGCGCGCCTCCTTAACATGTGCTACTCAGGCGAGCGGGGCGCGGACAAGAATGCCGACCGGCGGGCAATTTCCATGCGATTTATTGTGCTGGCGCTATTCTCGTTGATCCTGACGACACCATCCTCATGGGCGCAAGTCGGTTTCGACCGTCCCGGCGGGGACTTTGCCAATTCGCCGGTGCGGAGCGGGGATCCGGCGATCTGTGCGCTGCGTTGCGAACGCGAGGCGCGCTGTCGCGCGTGGAGCTTCAGCTATCCGGCCGGTGAAGCCGGCGCCGTGTGTCGGCTGAAGTCGCAAGTGCCGGCGCGCGTCGAGGAACCCGGCACCGTGTCCGGCGTGCGCGGCGCCGGCGTGGTCGCGCCGCGGCATGGGCCGGTCGAGTTCGCGATCGATCGCGTCGGCGGCGACTACAAGACCTTCGAGCTCACGCCGGATCCGAGCGGCCTTTCCTGCAAGGCCCTCTGCGACGCCGACAAGCGTTGCCGCGCCTGGACCTATCTGCGCCCGGGCTACGCGGGGCCGGCCGCGCGCTGCTTTCTCAAAGACAAGGTGAAGCCGCCGCGCCACAAGCCGTGCTGCGTCTCGGGTGTGGTGCGCTAGGGATAGCGCCCATCGATCTGGACCCGCGGATTGAAGCTTGTTCAGGCGCCGCCCGCAGCATCGACAAATATGCGCACGGCGCGTTTTTGACCGGGCGCTGGCTCATCATCGCCGCCTCCCGAAAGATCATGCGCAAGGATCATGCGCGTTGGCTTCCCGAAGGCCAGGGCCGTGGTTGGGGGTCGCCGTCGGGCGTCGTGCGATAGTCCTCAAGCGTAAAACCGAGGGCGCAGATTCCCGCCCTCGGTTTACAGCAAATGCGGCAGCTTAGGCGCGGCCGTGGCCGAGCACTGCCAGGGTTACCGGCGCGAGGCCAGATAGGCCGATCGCGCGGGCGCCAGCCGGTGTCAGGTCGATGATGCGCCCGTGGACATAGGGACCCCGGTCGTTGATGCGCACGATGACGGAGCGACCAGTGTTGCGGTTGGTGACCCGTACCATGGTGCCAAACGGCAAGCTCTTGTGTGCCGCCGTGAGCCCACCCGACGAGGCGAACTCGCCGTTCGCCGTATGGCCGCCCCGATAGACCGACGCGATGCCGCTATATCCGCCCCCAGATGCGGTCACGGTGAGGTGCTCCAGTCGCTCGTGCCGATTGCGCCGCACGAAGGCACGATGCACGCGCGCGTACCGGTGGATGGCGTGGTGAGCGATGTGGCGATGCAAGTAATGCACACGCATGTGGCCATGCCGCTCAGTAGAGCTGGCCGAACCAATAGTTGTTGTGAGAATAGCCGTGGCGAGCGCGCAGCCGGTAAGGATTTTCGACTTCATTTCAACTCCCGTGCTTGTTGATGCAGCGATATGGCGGGCCTAATGCTGGGTGATTGGCGCGAAATGCTGATCAAAATTGGGTTATTTCGCGACGCAATATGCCGTTTTGTTCCGAAATTCATAAACCTAGGCGGGAAATATATTCTGTTGCTTTGGGAAAAAGCGCTTTTTTCCCGGCGGGCGCTAGGGAAAGTCGGTCAACGGGCATGGAAATGGGGCACGAAGGGCGGAAGTGGCGCGCGCACAGGACGACGGTGCCCGGGACGCAAATCGCGGCCAGCGGCGCTCAGACCTGAAAACGAGAAATTTGGGGGGTTGGTCAGCCGCCCGTGCCGCCGACCGTGATGCGGTCGATCCGCAGTGTCGGCTGGCCGACGCCCACCGGGACGCCCTGGCCGTTCTTGCCACAGGTGCCGACGCCGGTGTCGAGCGCGAGGTCGTTGCCGACCATGCTGACCCGATGGAGATCAGTCGGCCCGTTGCCGATCAGCATCACGCCCTTGACCGGAGCGCCGACCTTGCCGCCATCGATGCGATAGGCCTCGGTGCATTGGAAGACGTATTTGCCGGACGTGATGTCGACCTGGCCGCCGCCGAAATTCACCGCATAGATCCCGTTCTTGACCGATGCGATGATCTCCTGCGGATCGCGCTCGCCGGCCACCATGTAGGTGTTGGTCATGCGCGGCATCGGCACGTGGCCGTAGCTCTCGCGCCGGCCATTACCGGTCGGCCGCATCTTCATCAGCCGCGCGTTCTGCCGATCCTGCATGTAGCCGACCAGGATGCCGTCTTCGATCAGCACCGTCCGACTGGTCGGTGTGCCCTCGTCGTCGATCGACAGCGAGCCGCGCCGTGACGCCATCGTACCGTCATCGACCACGGTCACGCCCTTGGCGGCGACCTGCTGGCCCATCAGGCCCGCGAAAGCGGACGTCTTCTTGCGGTTGAAATCGCCCTCGAGGCCGTGGCCGACCGCTTCGTGCAGCATCACGCCCGGCCAGCCGGCGCCGAGCACCACGTCCATCTCGCCAGCCGGTGCCGGAAGTGCCGCGAGGTTGACGGTCGCCTGGCGCACCGCCTCGTCGACCGCGTTTCGCCACGCGCCGGAGGCGATGAAGCGCTCGTAACCCTCGCGTCCGCCATAGCCGTGGCCGCCGGACTCCTGACGGTCGCCGTCGCCCGCGACAACCGAGACATTGACCCGCACCAGCGGCCGCACGTCGCGATAGGATTCGCCATCGGCGCGTAGAATCTCGACGACTTGCCAGGACGCTGCGACGCTCGCTGTCACCTGACGCACGCGCGGGTCCTTCGCCCGCGCATAAGCGTCGATCTCCTGGAGCAGCTTGACCTTGGCCTCGAACGACGGCGTGCCGAGCGGATTTTCGTCCGTGTAGAGCCGAACATTGGTCCGGCCCGGCGCCTGGGCGGCCGTGCCCGAATAGCCGCCCTTCACGGCGTGCACCGAATCGGCGGCGCGCGCGATCGCGGCCTCCGAGACGTCGGAGGCATGGGCGTAACCGACCGCCTCGTCCTTTACGGCGCGTAAACCAAACCCTTGCGCCGTATCGTAGGTCGCCTGCTTGAGCCGCCCATTGTCGAACACCAGCACCTCGGACTGGCGGTACTCGAGATAGAGCTCGCCGTCGTCGGCACCCTCGAGGCCGCGCACAAGATGGCGCTGCACCGCCATGCGGTCGAGGCCGGCACCGTCAAGCAGGGAATTCGTGGAGGATGCAGTCATGATCGTCGTTCCAAGCGTGCTCTTTCAAGCCCAACGTAAGCCTTGAAGCTGCCTTTGGGGAGGGGCTGCCTTATAGGGCTGGCAGCGTCATTGGAATGGGGTTCCCGCGGGCAGGGGCGACAACGAACCCGTTACCATCACCTAGGTCATCGGCGGGCAATTCACACCTCGTTTGAACCAGCCCCCGTCGCCGGCGCACCAACACATGAGCCGCCGCGCGCTGCCGTTGACGCTACCGCATCCGCAAGGCTCATCGGACAGCCCTTGAAGCGGCGCCGGCCGCGGCGAATGCGAGGAGCGCGCGATGACCATCGAGCAGCGATATTCGGGCGAGCAGGGGCCCGCTGCCGGCTCGGCGTCCCGGCCGCGTCGTTGCTATCGGTCGCTGCGTGCGATCGCGCTGACCTGGGTCTCGATCGCGGCCGCCCCGATCCTATGGGCGAGTGTCGACAGCGCCGCCGCCATGGGATTCCACGGCTTTCATGCGGCCGGAACGCACCAGCAAGCCGCTCGCCGGCAGGCTTCTCGCGCGAGCGGCCAGGCCTTCCATTGGAGCATCCGCCGGCTGCGTTCGCACGTCGTGCGGCTGCGTCCAGGAGGCGGCGAGATGTCGCTGCGGCGGCCCTTCCAGCCGCGTCGCCCGATTGTCATCGGACCGTTGCCCGGGCCCGCCGCGCCGATCGGCGTGGTCAGTGCTCAGCCGCCTGGCCTGCTCGGCCCATCGGGAACAAGCACGAGCGCAGCCGGCGCATCGAGCGCCGTAGCGCGAGGCAATGATCGCCGATTCGTTCCCGATGAGGTCCTGGTCAGCTTTGCGGCCAATATCCCGCCCCAGGCGATCGTCAGCCTCGCGCAGGACCAACGGCTGGCGCTGCTCGGTGTCCATCGGCTGCCGCTGATCAACACGGTGCTCTATCGTTTTCGCATCACCGATCGCCGGCAGGTGCCGGTCGTGGTCGGCGATCTGCAGTCCGACCGGCGGATCGCAGCCGTCCAGCCGAACTACGTCTACACGCTCCAGGACGCGGGCGCTCCCGCCGGTGCGGTCGGCGATCCCATGCAGTACGTGGTGAGCAAGCTGCATTTGCCGCAAGCGCATGCGCTCGCGACCGGCGACCACGTGCTTGTCGCCGTCATCGATTCGGGGATCGACGCCCGGCACCCCGAATTGAGCGGGGCCGTCGCGGGCGGGTTCGACGCTTTCGGCGGCGATGCCGCTCCGCACCGCCACGGCACCGCCATGGCGAGTGCGATCGCGGGGCATGGCAGGCTCATGGGCGTGGCTCCGTCTGCGCGTATCCTGGCGGTGCGCGCCTTCGAGGGCGAGGCCGGCGGTGCGCACGGCACGACGACGCGTGTCCTCGACGCATTGCAGTGGACGGTCCATTCTGCCGCGCGCGTGGTCAATATGAGCTTCACCGGGCCGCCCGATCCGGAGGTGCACAAGATCATCGCGGCGGCCCGGCAAAAGGGCATGGTGTTGGTCGCGGCCGCCGGCAATGACGGCCCGCGCGCAGCGCCCGACTACCCGGCCGCCTATCCCGAGGTGATTGCCGTCACGGCGACCGACATCGACGATAGGCTCCTGAGCGTCGCGAATCACGGCGCCTATGTCTCGGTGGCGGCACCGGGCGTCGAAATATTCGTTGCCGCCCCGCAGGGAGGCTATGGCTTCACCACCGGAACGTCGGTCGCTACCGCCCATGTGAGCGGGCTTGCGGCGCTGCTCCTCGAGCGCGATCCGCGACTCACGCCGGCGGCCGTGCAGGCAATTCTGATGAAAACCGCCAGGGACCTCGGACCCAAGGGCCGCGACGACGAATACGGGGCCGGCCTGGTCGATGCCTATGCGGCGCTGCTCGCGCTCGCGCCGCCGACCGCACTGAACACGCTGACGCACTGAGGGAGTTGCGAATGGCGCGTGGCGAAGAGAGGCCTGTTCGCGCCGTCGTTCACGGCAGCTGGTCGTATCCCTCGCCAAACCCCTTCAGGCTGAGCGGGAAACCGATGCCCTCTTCCGGCGTCTGGAAGATGAAGAAGGTCGCGGTGGTGCCGTTGCGCAGCTGGCCGATCAGCTTGTCGTCCATGACCACCTCGGCGTAGCAGCCGCGCGGCAGGCATTTCACGAATCCGGCCCGGCCGACGTCGACATTGTCGACCTTGAGGCCGAGCCCGGCCGGCAACAGCACGCCGAGCGGCGCCTGCACCCGCATCAGGCGCGTCTTCTGGTCGGCGGTCTTGAGCACCAGCACCGTGATGCCTACGGTGGCGCGATCCTCGGCGACCACGCTCTGAAACAGGGCGCACTGCTCGCTCTGAGCGCCAGGCGGGGTTTCGCAGCGAATCTGCCAATCGCCATGCACGGAGCGGATCGCGCCCTGGGCTGCGGCATCCAGGGTGGATCCGAGCAGGCAGGCGGCGATCACGACGAAGGCGGTCAAAGCCGATCGCGGTGCGCCCCCGCAAAGATACGGCATGGTCGAGTTTCCTCTTGGCCCGGCGCCCCTGCCGGTCGTCGGTGCGTGCGAATCGCGCCCGGCGGCGGCGCCGGAGGCTGAGGTACAGAACCGGCCCATCGTGTCAAGAATGAGGGGCCCGGTTGCCGGCGCGCGCCGGAATCCCGCTGATCCGCCGGTCAAATCGAGCTTCCCGCTGCGCCGTGGGGTGATGCCGCGCGTCATGCAATGAGGCACGTTGCGAGCCGGGCTGAATTGTGGTTTTAGAAGCCCGGGTTTCTTCCGGGTGCGCCCCCCCGCGCGCCGGAAACTCGGCCAATGCGGCCCTGCGCCGCAGCGGAGTTCTGAACATCGCACCTGCCTCGCGAGTACGGTGCGAACGCATATCCCGGTGAAGGGTC
Organism: Xanthobacteraceae bacterium; assembly: GCA_036491235.1. Lineage (GTDB taxonomy): Bacteria > Pseudomonadota > Alphaproteobacteria > Rhizobiales > Xanthobacteraceae > JAVDCA01. The sequence continues at coordinate 6,433 of DASXCK010000501.1, forward strand.
AGGGATTCGCCGGTGCGCAGAAGGATAACGCGCATCTCCCGGCGAAGTGGACACCCGTTCGCCGGAGAGGACATGCGCCAACATAGCGGCCCGGCGACAGCCGCCACTCGCCGAAGGAGCACGGACGACGATGCGAGTCATTTCCCGAATTTGCGTTGCGGCGCCGCTGGCCGTGATGGCGATCGCGGGCGCGGGCACCGCGTGGGCCGGGTACGGCCAGCCGTCGCCCTGGCAAATAGGATTCCAGGGGGCCGTAACCCCGGTGATGGACGACATCGTCTGGTTCCACAACGATTTCCTCCTGTGGATCATTACGGCCATCACTGTCTTCGTCCTCATCCTCCTGGCGATCATCGTCGTGCGGTTCAATTCGCGGGCGCATCCGACCCCGTCGCGCACCACCCACAACACGCTGCTCGAGCTCGCCTGGACCTTGATCCCGGTGCTGATTCTGATGGCGATCGCCATCCCGTCGTTCAAGCTGCTCTTCTTCCAGCTCAACACGCCGCCGGCCGACCTTACCGTGAAGGCGACGGGGAAGCAGTGGTTCTGGAGCTACAGCTATCCCGACAACGGCAAGTTCGAATACGATTCGCTGATGCTCAAGGACGACGAGCGCCAGGCGCGCCTCGCCAAGGATCCGAAGGCCGACGTTCCGCGCCTCCTGTCGGTCGACAATGAGCTGGTGGTGCCGGTCAACAAGGTGGTGCGGGTGCTGGTCACCGGCGCCGACGTGATCCATTCCTGGTCAGTGCCTTCATTCGGCGTCAAGATCGACGCGATTCCGGGCCGCATCAACGAGACCTGGTTCAAGGCGACGCGCGAAGGCATGTATTACGGCCAGTGTTCCCAGCTGTGCGGCAGGGATCACGCCTTCATGCCGATCGCCGTGCACGTCGTGAGCGACCAGGAGTTCCAGGCGTGGGTCGCCGACGCGAAAAAGAAGTATGCGAGCGACGATACGCCGGCCACGGTTGCAGTCGCGGCCAAATCGAGCAAAGACACGCCGACTGCGGTCGCGGCCAGGTAAGAGGTTCGCCTGGGGGCAAGACCGGAGAGCCCGCGCACCGCGAGCTTGGGATTTGAACGAGCGTTGAAGGACTAAGGAAGCACATGGCAACGCACGCAGCAGCCGACACCCATGACCATGAGCACAGCCATCCGACGGGATGGCGGCGGTTCGTCTACTCGACCAATCACAAGGACATCGGCACGATGTACCTCGTGTTCGCGATGGCGGCGGGCACCATCGGTGCCGCGATGTCGATCGCGATCCGCGCCGAGCTGATGTACCCGGGCGTGCAGATCTTCCATCAGACGCACGAATACAACGTCTTCGCCACGGCTCACGGCCTCATCATGATCTTCTTCATGGTGATGCCGGCGATGATCGGCGGCTTCGGCAACTGGATCGTGCCGCTGATGATCGGGGCGCCCGACATGGCGTTCCCGCGCATGAACAACGTCTCGTTCTGGCTGCTGCCGGCTTCGTTTGCGCTGCTGGTCACCTCGGCCTTCGTCGAGGGCGAGCCGGGCTCCGCCGGCGCCGGCACCGGGTGGACGCTCTATGCGCCGCTCTCGACCAGCGGCCATCCGGGCCCGGCAGTCGACTTTGCCATCCTGTCGATCCATCTCGCCGGTGCGTCCTCGATCCTGGGCGCCATCAATTTCATCACCACGATCTTCAACATGCGCGCGCCGGGCATGACGCTGCACAAGATGCCGCTGTTCGTGTGGTCGATCCTGGTCACCGTCTTCCTGCTGCTGCTGGCGCTGCCGGTTCTCGCCGGTGCGATCACGATGCTGCTCACCGACCGCAACTTCGGTACGACCTTCTTCAGCCCCGAGGGCGGCGGCGATCCGTTGCTGTTCCAGCACTTGTTCTGGTTCTTCGGTCATCCCGAGGTCTACATCCTGATCCTGCCCGGCTTCGGCATGGTCAGTCAGATCGTCTCGACGTTCTCGCGCAAGCCGGTGTTCGGCTATCTCGGCATGGCCTACGCGATGGTCGCGATCGGCGGTATCGGCTTCGTCGTGTGGGCGCACCACATGTACACGGTCGGCATGTCGTCGGGCACGCAGGCCTATTTCGTCGCAGCCACAATGGTGATCGCGGTGCCGACCGGCGTGAAGATCTTCTCATGGATCGCGACCATGTGGGGCGGCTCGATCGAGTTCAAGACGCCGATGCTGTGGGCCGTCGGCTTCATCTTCCTATTCACGGTGGGCGGCGTCTCCGGCGTGGTGCTCGCGAACGCGGCGGTCGACCGCGCCCTGCACGACACCTACTACGTGATCGCGCACTTCCACTACGTGCTCTCGCTCGGCGCCGTGTTCACGATCTTCGCGGGCTGGTACTACTGGTTCCCGAAATTCACCGGCTACATGTACGACGAGTGGATCGGCAAGCTGCACTTCTGGGTGACGTTCGTCGGCGTCAACCTGATCTTCTTCCCGCAACACTTCCTCGGCCTCGCCGGCATGCCGCGTCGCGTCGCCGACTATCCGGATGCGTTTGCCGACTGGAATTTCATCTCCTCGATCGGCTCCTACATCGCCGGTTTCGGCATCCTGATCTTCTTCTACGGGATGGCGAGTGCCTTCGTGCGCAAGGAGAAGGCAGCCGACAATCCATGGGGGCCGGGCGCGACCACGCTCGAGTGGACGCTCACGTCGCCGCCGCCGTTCCACCAGTTCGAGGTGCTGCCGCGCATCAAGTGAGGCGCGGCGGCCGATCATGGACGAGTTGAGACCAGGTTGAGATGTCTCTGTTGACTGAAGGCGCCGAGCTCGCCCGCCCCGCGGGAGTGGACGCGCGCGCCGAACCCAGTCTTGCCGGCGTCGGCGACTACATTGCACTGTTGAAGCCGCGGGTGATGTCGCTCGTTGTGTTCACGGCGCTGGTTGGGCTCATGGTGGCGCCCGGCCATCTCAATCCGGTGCTCGGCTGCATCGCGCTCATGTGCATCGCGGTCGGCGCCGGCGCCGCCGGCGCGCTCAACATGTGGTATGACGCCGACATCGATGCCGTGATGGCGCGTACCTCTGCCCGGCCGATCCCGGCCGGACGCGTTACGCGGGGCGAGGCGCTCGGCTTCGGCACCACGCTCGCGGGCGGGTCGGTCGTGGTGCTCGGCCTTGCCACGAATTGGGTCGCCGCCGGGATCCTTGCCTTCACGATCTTCTTCTACGTCGTGATCTACACGATGTGGCTCAAGCGCTCGACGCCGCAGAACATCGTGATCGGCGGCGCCGCCGGCGCATTCCCGCCGATGGTCGGCTGGGCCGCCGCGACCGGCGGCCTCGGCGTCGAA
>DASXCK010000502.1:0-9148 GCA_036491235.1 Xanthobacteraceae bacterium
GCCTGCGCGTCGGTATTGGCGACGACGAAGTCGACGCCTTGCAGCCCCGCCGCGATCATGTTGTTGACCGCGTTGCCGCCGGCGCCGCCGACGCCGAACACCGTGATCCTCGGCTTGAGTTCCCGAATATCGGGTATCTTCAGGTTGATGCTCATGGCTGCTGCCTCTTGCTTGCGCGGGCCTTGGCCCACGGGGTCGTGCCGGTCCGCCCCCGGCCGATGGGTTGAATCCGCTGGATGCGCCGGATCATCAGAAGCTCTCGCGAAGCCATCGTCCGACCCGTGAGATGTAGCCGCCGGTCCCCGTCATGAGATGCCGCGTTTTCCGCGGTTCAAAGTGTTCGAGATGCGCCGCCTGGGGATAGACCAGGAGGCCGGCCGCGACCGCGAAGGCCGCACCCTTGGCGTCCTCCGGCAATCCGCCGATGCCGAGCGGACGGCCGACCCGCACCGGCCGCCCGAGGATGCGGGCGGCGAGCTCGGGCAGCCCGGTCAGCTGGCTCGCGCCGCCAGTGAGCACGACGCGCGCGCGCGGCTCGGCCGCGAACGGCGAGACGGCCAGGCGATCGCGCACCATTTCGAGAATCTCCTCGACCCGCGGCTTGATGATTCGCGTGAGGCTCGCCCGTGAGACGAACTGCGGCGGATCGCGCTCGTCGACGCCGACCGTCGGCACCGTGATCATGTCGCGCTCGTCGAGCCCGCCGGCCAGCACGCTGCCGTACAGCGTCTTGATCCGCTCGGCGTCGTAGATGCTGGCGGAGAGCCCACGCGCGAGGTCCATGGTGACGTGGAAGCCGCCCAGCGCGAAGCCGTCCGCGTGGATGAAGCGACCGGAGGAGAACACCGCCGCGGTGGTGGTGCCGGCGCCCATGTCGATCACGGCGGCACCGTGATCGGCCTCGTCGTCGGCGAGCACCGCGAGCCCGGACGCATAGGGGCTCGCCGCCATCGCCTCGACGGCCAGGTGCGAGCGCTCGACCGCCAGCATCAGGTTGCGCACGGCGGCGTCGTCCGTCGTCACGATATGCATGTCGACGCCGAAGCGGCGCCCCAGCATGCCGCGCGGATCGCGGATGCCGCGGGCGTCGTCGAGCGCAAAGGCGATCGGCAGGGAATGCAGCACCACCCGGCCCTGGCGCAGCGAGCGCCGGCTGCCCGCCGCGAGCACGCGCGCGATGTCGGAATCGGATACGACCGCGCCGCTGACGTCGACCTCGGCGGCAAACAGCTCGCTCGCCAGCCGGCCCGACGAGACCGACACGATCACGGCCTCGATCTGACGACGCGCCGAGCGCTCGGCGACGTCGACCGCGTGGCGCACCGCCTCCTCGGCCTCGACCAGGTCGACCACGTTGCCGGCCTTCATGCCGTGCGCGACCGTGTGGGCGAAGCCCATCACCTCGATCGAATGGGTGCGGCGGCGCAGCACCTCCTGCGGCGGATGCGGGCTGAGCTTGGCGATCAGGCACGCAATCTTGCTGGTGCCGATGTCGATCGCGGCGACGAACGCGCTGCGCTTGGGCGACACCGGCTTCATCTTCGGGGCGAGGCCGTAATTGAGGGAGCTCACGCGCTGCTCCCCTTCTTCGGCTTCTTCGGGTGCAGCACTTCTTCGCGTGCCGCCGCGGCGGCATCCGACAGGCGCACCGTCACGCGGTCGGGCAGGCGCAGATCGACCGCGAGGATGTCGCGGGTCAGCAGCTTCTTGTCGCGGTCGAGCGCGACCAGCCGGTCGAGCGCGCCGGCGACGTCGTCCTCCGGCAGCTTCACGTCGATGCCGTTCTTGAGCCGCAGGTTCCACCGCCGTTCCGACACCAGGATGGCGGCGCGCATCTGATCGCGGATGCCGGGATAGCGATCGAGCAGCGCGAGAAAATCCTTGGCGCGCGGCGCCGCGCCGATGCCGACGAACAGCGGCAGGTCGATGAATTGGTGGGTGAGGTAGGGCTCGAGCACGGTGCCGTCGTCGGCGACCACGCCGATGCGGCCGTCCTTCTGCCACAGCGCGAAGGCGGCGCGCTCCGTGATCGCGATCTGCAGGCGGTCGGGATAGAGCTTCTGCACGGTCGCGTCGGCGATCCACGGATTGGTCTTGAGCCCCGCGCGCGCATCCGCGACGTCGAGGAAGAGCAGCGAGGAGTGGCTGGTCACCCCGGCGGCCGCGAAGATCTGGTCGCGGCTGAGATGCTTGTTGCCGCTGAGTGCGACGCTCGTGATGTTGAAGCCGAACGCGTCGGCGACCGCGTCGCGTGCCGCATGAAATCCATCGATCGCCTCCGGCGCGTTGCCGCCGCGCACGATGCCGAGCAATATGGCGCCGAGAAGGAGCAGCACCGAGGCCACGACGCCGGTCCCGCGCGGTGGCGCGTAGGCATCGAGCCGCTCGGCGCGCGCATTGAAGCGGCGGGCGAGCGTGACAAGCTTTCCGGTGCCCGACGGCAGGGCGCGACGCACGGGCGCGCCCGCGCGGCGCGGCGTGCGCGTCCGGCGTGCCGACCCCGACGATACCGGGCGCGTACGCCCAGTCATCGGTTCAGCGAGGCATCCTCCACCATCCATCGAACCAGCTCTTCGAACGATATGCCCGCATGCTTCGCGAGCTCCGGGACAAGCGATGTCTCGGTCATTCCGGGCTGGGTGTTGACCTCAAGGCAAAGCAATCCTTGTGTCCCCTCCGCACGTTGGTCGTAGCGGAAATCCGCACGACTAACGCCCCGACAGCCGAGCGCACGATGCGCCAGGACAGCGAGTCTTCGGGCCTCTTGGTAAACATTTGGTTTAATTGGCGCCGGCAGGAGGTGTTTTGATCCTCCTGGAGCGTACTTTGCTTCATAATCGTAAAAACGCACGGTCGGAACAATTTCGATCACGTCGAGAGCCCTGTCGCCCATGACGGCGCAGGTGAGTTCCTGGCCCGGAATGAAGCGCTCGACCAGCACCTCCTCGCCATAGTTCCAATCCGGGCGGGTGAGCTCCTGCGGCGGGTGCGCGTGCTGCTCGGTGACGATGAAAACGCCCACGCTCGATCCTTCCGCCACCGGCTTGATCACGTAGGGCCGCTCGAGAGCGTGCGCACGCGCCGCCTCCAAGCGGTTGATCAGGACACCCGGCGGCACCGGAACCCCGGCATCGCGCAGCACGACCTTGGCGCGGTCCTTCTGCATGGCGAGCGCCGAAGCGAGCACGCCCGAGTGGGTGTACGGAATGGCGAGGATTTCCAGCAGCCCCTGGATCGCGCCGTCCTCGCCCGGCCGCCCATGGAGCAGGTTGAGCGCGACGTCGGGCTTGAGCGCCTTGAGCACATTGCCGACGTCACGATCGACGTCGACCCGGCTGACACGAAAGCCTTGGCGCTCGAGCGCATCGGCGCAGGCCGTGCCGGAGCGCAGCGACACCTCGCGCTCGGCGGACCAGCCGCCCATGAGGACGGCGACGTGTTGGGTCATGATGTTGCCCCCTTCATTGGTAGATGCCCCCGCGACCCGCGCGAGCGCGAGAGAGTGAGGTCTCGTCCGCCATATGGCGACAAAGCATCTTCCCGGAGCATGCCGGGACGCTGGCGCAAGCAGTTGAATTTTGCTACAACTATTAAGTGAATTAGGCCGGCGATCATCTGAAGGGCGACGCCATGGCACGGCCGAAAGTGACGAAAGGGAAACGCCAAGACCAACGCGCGCTTGAGCCGCCACCGCCAGAGCGATTGCGCGGCAAGATTCAAGATTTGCGCCTCGATTTCGCCGCTCTCACCAAGCGGACGCCCGTGGATGAGAGGGCCCGCGCCGCCTTCATCGCGAGCAAGCTCAATCTCGCCGGCACGCATCCGCATGCGAGCATCGCGTTGCGCGATGCGGCGATCGCATCGGTCAAGCAAAGCTTGGCGGTCGCGAAAACGATGCCGCCGGTTCCGGGAGGCGTTGGATATGGAATGTTCTACACCGCAGGCTACAAAACCGGCTGGGGGCGCGGCACATCGATCTGTTTCGACATCGCCTGCCCGACGCCGCCCAGCGGTAACGTCAACACGTGGCTCTATTTGACCGCGACCAATCGGTCGGCCATGGGGGTCGAGGCCTTCATCTCGTATAACGGCCAGAGCAACACGCATTTTCGCGTGTTCGACTGGGCGCGCGGCGACCATTGGCAGACCGATATTCCGCTCGTCAGCCTCGCGCCCTATCTGCGCGGCGAAAGCGCGCACGGCCACCCCTATCAGGTGATGACGGTCTGGAACACGACCGGCGCGCTCAGCGCAACGAACTGGCGCAACCAAGTGCTGCTCTACGACGGCGTCAGCCACAGCTGGCATCTCGTCTATCAGTACGACTATGCCGCCACCGACGCGCAGCAGAAAAGCGGATGGGTCGGCTCGTGGGCGCCGATTGTCGAGACCTTTCAGTCGCCTTACAGTCACACCAATCCCATGGGTGCGCTTGAGACGATGCTGCTGTCGGCCGACGCCGCCGGCCGCTGGGGAAGCTGGGCCCTCCTCAGCGCCTCCGACGCCACGGTACGCACCGACAATGTGGGCTTCCATTTGGTATTCCTCGACCCCAATTATGCATTCATCGTCGCCAGTTGAGCGACCTTGGTTGCAGCGGGCCGGGAAAGGAAACGCGGACATGCCGATCGACACGCCGCCGCCGCCCAAGGTCGAGCAATCGCAGGCCGCAACGCCCGACGCGCCGATGGTCGATATGCGCGATAAGTTTGCGCGCAAGACATCGCCAACGCCGGACGACGCCGAGCGCACCCGCGCGTTCATCGACGGCAAGATCGAGATGATTCGTCGCGATCCGAACATGTCGCAGACCGACAAGGACAGGGCCATCCAAGAGCTGGAGTCGAAGCGCTGACGCGCCACGATCGATTCTGACCGCATTATTCCGCGACGGCCGCGCGTGCGATACCGACTCGCTTGATCTCCCACTCCAAATCCACTCCACTAGCGTCGCGCACCCGCCGCCGCACGTCCTCGCCGAGCGCCTCGATGTCGGCGGCGCTGGCGTTGCCGCGGTTGATGAGGAAGTTGCAGTGCATTTCCGAGACCTGCGCGTCGCCGCGCACGAGGCCGCGGCAGCCGGCGGCGTCGATCAGCTGCCAGGCCTTGTGGCCGGGCGGGTTCTTGAAGGTCGATCCGCCGGTGCGGCTCTTGATCGGCTGGGTCGCCTCGCGGGAAGAGGTGATCTTGTCCATCTCGGCTGCAATCATGGCGGCATCGCCGGGACGGCCTTGAAAGAGCGCTTGCGTGAAGATGATATCCTCGGGCGCGCCGCAGTGGCGATAGGTGTAGTGCATCTCCGCATCGGCGAAAACGCGCACGCGGCCTGAGCGATCGACGCCGCGCGCCTCGACCAAAATGTCCTTGGTCTCGCCGCCGTAGGCGCCGCCGTTCATGCGCAGCGCACCGCCGATAGCGCCGGGAATGCCGCGCAGAAACGCGAGCCCCGCAATGCCCGCCTCCTGGGCGGCTTTCGCCGCACGCACATCCGGCACCGCCGCGCCGGCGCGCACACGCGAGCCCGCCTCAATGGTGGTGCCGGAGAAGCCGCGGCCGAGCCGGACCACGACGCCGGCCACGCCGCCGTCGCGCACGATCAGATTCGAGCCGAGGCCGATCACCGTGACAGGGATGTCGTGCGCGAGTGCGCCGAGGAAATAGGCGAGGTCGCTTTCGTCTTCGGGCATGAACAGGACTTGCGCCGGGCCGCCGACGCGAAACCAGGTCAGCTCAGCGAGCGACTGGTTCGCCAGCAGCCGCCCGCGCAGCGCCGGCATGGCGGATTTGAGCGGAGCGGTGAGGTCGGGGAACGGCACCGGCCTCACCCGCGGCACGGTCTGTTCCCCTCCCCCTTGTGGGGAGCGGTTAGGGTTGGGGGTGGTGCGGTCGGGCACTGACGCCCCTCGCCGCTACCCCCCTCCCCAACCCACAAGGAGGGAGGATGAGCGCATGCACATGTGGCAGACGCCGCAATCATCACTGCCTCGCCGCCAATTCGCCCGGCAACGCATAGGCCCATTGCGTGATCGAACCCGCCCCGAGGCAAACCACATAGTCGCCGGGATGAACCAGCCCGCGCACGATGCCGGCGAGATCCGCCGGCGCGTCGAGCGGCACCACGTGACGATGGCCGCGCGCACGCATGCCGGCAACGAGGCCGTCGCGATCGGCGCCGGCGATCGGCTGCTCGCCCGCCGGATAGACCGGCGCGACGATCACGGTGTCGGCGTCGTTGAAGCAGGCGGAAAACTCGTCGAACAGCGCCTTGAGCCGCGTGTAGCGATGCGGCTGCATCACGGCGATCACCTGGCCCTTGGTCGTTTCGCGCGCCGCCTTGAGCACGGCGGCGATCTCGACCGGATGGTGGCCGTAGTCGTCGATCACGGTGACGCCGTTCCACTCGCCCGTCTTGGTGAAGCGCCGCTTGACGCCGCCGAAGTCGGACAGCGCCTTGCGGATGAGATCGTCGGAAACGCCGAGCTCGCGCGCGACCGCGATCGCGGCCGTCGCGTTGAGCGCGTTGTGGCGACCGGGCATCGGCAGCGTGAGCCCCGCGATGGTGTGCACGTCGGCGCCGGTGCGGTCGCGAAAGACGACGGAAAACTGCGAGCAGCCGCCGGCGTGATCGAGGTCGGCGAGCCGCACGTCGGCCTGCGGGTTGGCGCCGTAGGTGATGATGCGACGATCCGCGATGCGGCCGACCAGCTGCTGCACCACCGGATGGTCGGTGCACATCACGGCGAAGCCATAGAAGGGCACGTTCTCGACGAAGGCCTGAAACGCCGCCTGCACGGCCTCGAAGGTGTGGAAGTGGTCGAGGTGCTCGGGGTCGACATTGGTGACAATCGCGACGTCGGCCGGAAGCTTGAGGAAGGTGCCGTCGGATTCATCCGCCTCGACCACCATCCAGTCGCCGGCGCCGAGCCGCGCATTGGTGCCGTAGGCGTTGATGATGCCGCCGTTGATCACGGTCGGATCGAAATGGCCGGCGTCGAGCAGCGTCGCGACCAGCGAAGTGGTGGTCGTCTTGCCGTGCGTGCCCGCGATCGCGACGCAGCTCTTGAGCCGCATCAGCTCGGCGAGCATCTCGGCGCGCCGCACCACCGGACGGCGCTGCGCGCGCGCGGCGACGAGCTCCGGATTGTCGCGCTTGATCGCCGAGGAGACGACCAGCACGTCGGCGCCGTCGATGTTGTCCGCCTTGTGCCCGACCGCGACGCGGATGCCCTGGTCGCGCAGCCGCTTCACGTTGGCGCTGTCCGCGACGTCCGAGCCCGTCACCGTGTAACCGAGGTTCGCCAGCACCTCGGCAATGCCACTCATGCCAATGCCGCCGATGCCGACGAAATGAACCGGGCCGATGTCGCGCGGCAGTTTCATGAATGTGTCACCCCGTTCTCGTCTCCGGCTCCGAGAGCCCCTCACCCCGACCCTCTCCCCTACGGGGAGAGGGAGCGCAGGCGCCGTGCAAGCAGTTCGCGGACTCAGTTTCCAGACAATCCGGCCACCCGCAGCACCAGCTCGGCGAGCCGGTCGGCCGCGTCCGGCACGCCGGCGGCGCGTGCACGCTGCGCCATGATCGCCAGCCGCTCCGGCTCGGCCACGATGCCGGCAATCTCGGAGGCGAGCTTGTCGGGCGTAAATGCCGTCTGGTCAATCCTTATCGCGCCGCCCGCCCGCTCGAGCACCGCCGCATTGGCGAGCTGGTCCTGGTCGAGCGCATGCGGCAGCGGCACCAGGATGGCGGGTCGGCCGATGGCCGCGAGTTCCGCGACCGTCGAGGCGCCGGAGCGGCTGATCACAAGATGGCTTTGCGCAATGCGCGCCGGCAGGTCGGCGAAGAACGGCGCGACCTCGGCCGGGGTGCCGAGCCGCGCATAGACTGCGCGCACGCGCTCGATGTCCTCGGCCCGCGCCTGCTGGGTGACCGCGAGATGGGCGCGCACCGCGAGCGGCAGGAGCTCGATCGCGGCCGGCGCGATGTCGGACATGATGCGCGCGCCCTGGCTGCCGCCGAACACGAGCAGGTTGATGGGCCCGGATCGCGCGGGCGGCGCGTAGGCGACCTTGGCGGCCTCGATCACGGCCGGGCGCACCGGATTGCCCGTGTGCGTCGCCTTGGCGGCGAGTGCGGGCTCGCGCGCAAGCGCGCCCGCAAAGCTCGTCGCGATCGCGCGCACGCGGGTGCTGAGCATGCGGTTGGCGCGGCCCATCACGCCGTTCTGCTCGTGGATCAGCGCCGGGATGCGGCGCCAGGCGGCGGCGAGCACCGGCGGAATGGTCGGGTAGCCGCCGAAGCCGATGACGGCGGCCGGGCGCAGCCGGCCGAGCAGCGCGAAGGCGCGCATGGTGCCGCGCGTCAGCGCAAAACCGGTGCGCGCAAGCGAGAGCGGATCGCGGCCGCGCACGGTCGCGCTCGGAATGATGTGGGTCTGCCGCGCCGGAAAGTCCTGGCCGTAGAGCGCGGCGCGCTCATCGGTCGCGAGATCGACCGCAACGCCGTGCTTGCCGAGCGCGACCGCAAGCGCCTCGGCCGGAAACAGGTGCCCGCCCGTCCCACCGGCCGCGACCACCACCAGCGGCGCATCGACCCGCACACTCGCCGCGGCGCCCGCCATCAGGCCGGGCTCGGCGCGAGCGCCGGCGGCTCGGCGGTCGCGATCAGCCCGGCGTGCGGGCGCTCACGGGTGAGCGCGATCAGCATGCCCATGCCGTAGGCGAGCGAGATGATCGAGGAGCCGCCGTAGGAGATGAACGGCAGCGTCATGCCCTTGGCCGGGATGAGCGAAACGTTGACCGCCATGTTGATCGCCGACTGCGCGCCGAACAGGATCGCGAGCCCGGCGCTCGCGAAGCGCGCGAACGCATCCTCGCTCCTCATCGCGCGGGTAAGCGCGCGCATCACGATGAAGAAGAACAGCGACAGCAGGATGAGGCAGAGCACGATGCCGAACTCCTCGGCCGCGACCGCGAACACGAAGTCCGCGTGCGCGTCGGGCAGGTATTGCTTGACGGTTCCCTCACCCGGGCCGCGGCCGAACCAGCCGCCATGGCGGAAGGCGTCGATCGCGGTGTCGATCTGGAAGGTATCGCCCGAGGCCGGATCGAGGAAGCGCTGGATGCGCCGCATCACATACGGCACCGTGAA
>DASXCK010000503.1:0-5008 GCA_036491235.1 Xanthobacteraceae bacterium
TCTATTCTATGGCTTCCATTCTATGGCGTCCTTGCCGCGGAGGGAACGAACATGCGCAGAGGATCGATCGGCTCCTATGTCGTCGTCGCAGCAGCCGCCTCGCTGCTGTCGATCGTGGTCACGGCGAGCATTCGCACATCGGGCGCCCAGCCTGCCGCCGCACCGCCGCGGGCGCTGCTCACACAGCCGCTGCCGGATCTGCCCGGGCGGGAAGTGCGCATCTCGTTGCTCGACCGGCCGCCGCTCGCGAGCAGCCCGCCGCATCGCCATCCGGGTCATTACACCTTCGGGTATGTGCTCGAAGGTACTTATGAGTTCGCCATCAGCGGGGAAGCGCCGCGCACGCTGAAGGCCGGCGACGTGTTCTACGAGCCGCCAGGTGCGCTGCATTCGACCTCGCGCAATCCGAGCCGCGAGGCACGCACCAAGGTCCTGGTCTTCATGGTGGCGGATCAGAAGAACCCGAGCACCGTATCGCCCTGACGCCGGGCGAGATCACTATCGATAATAGCACGCGTACGGATGCCAGTAGCACCATCCGCGGCCGTAACCCCATCCGCGTCCGCCCCATCTGAGGGACTTTACCGGATGCGACGAGACGATCCTGACGGGCGCGACCGTCCGATTGCCGTGACCGGGCGCCGAAGCGTCGGCGGGCATCCAGGTCGAGGCGCTGAGCGCGACGATCGCCGCAAGAACGCGCATGGAGTTACGAGCGGACATGTTGACCTCCTTCGGGTTCGGGCGATCTGCCCGACCGTTGGTCGACTGCGGCCGGTATGACGTTCGGGCGCGCACCCAAAGAAGCGACAAGTTGTGACCGGCATCACGGCGCGCCGGACCACCGGCGCGCCAGGCTCGGCGGCGCGCCGCCGAAATCAGCGGGCAACCTCGGCAAGCCGACCACAGTCAGCCTGCGCAGCCAACGCGCGCCGCTTCTTCGCCGGCTCGAAGTCATCCAGCCCGAGCTGCCATTGCAGGGCCACGACCGCGCCCTTGGTGGGCTGCAGCAGCGCCACCGTGCCGACTGCGACCAGCGGCAGCCAGATCAGGTACTGGAGCCAGATCGGCGGCGCGTAGGCGACCTCGACGGCGAGGATCAGCGGCACGACCAGGTGGCCGAGCACGACGATCACCAGGTAGGGCGGAAAGTCGTCGGCACGGTGATGCGAGTATTCCTCGCCGCAAGCCGGGCAATGGTCGACCACTTTGAGGAAGCGTCCGAACAGGCTTGCCTGGCCGCAATTGGGGCAGCGCATGCGCAAGCCGCGCCACAATGCGCGTGAGAGCGATACCGGTTCCCGGCTGGTCGTCATGGCGAGCTCCTTGACGGTTCGTCGATCCGTACAATACTGATCGGGAGCCATACACACCAAGACAATCGGCCGTATTGCATGGATTGGATCCCTACGCTTTCCGAATGGCCGGGCCCGGCCTTCCAGCGCATCGTCGATGCGCTGGCGGCGGACATCGCCGGCGGCCGGCTCAAGCGCGGGGAGCAGATCCCGACCCATCGCGCGCTCGCCCGCGCGCTCGACCTCGACCTCACGACGGTGACGCGCGCCTACGGCGAGGCGCGCCGGCGCGGGCTGATCGAGGCGCAAGTCGGGCGCGGCACCTTCGTGTCGGAAACGACGGCGCGCACGGCGGACAATGTCCCGCCGCGGATCAAGGTCGACCTCGCGATGAACATTCCGCCGCAGCCCGTCGAGGCGGGCCTCGACGTGCATATCGCGCAAGGCCTCAAGGCGATCCGCGACGCGGCGGGTTTCAGCGCCTATCTGAACTATCAACGGGCGGGCGGCAGCGACGAGGAGCGCGATCTCGCTGCGCACTGGCTGCGCCGCCGCGTGCCCGGCGCGCGCGGCGAGCGCCTGCTGATCTATCCGGGCAACCAGGCGATCCTGTTCAATGCGCTGCTGTCGTTCGCTTCGCGCGGCGACGTGGTACTGACCGAAGCGCTGACGTTTCCGGGCATGAAGGCCGCAGCCGACAAGCTCGGCGTGCGCCTCGTCGGCGTCGAGATGGATGCGGAGGGGGTCCGGCCGGACGCGCTCAAGCGCGCCTGCAAGGCGCACAAGCCGAAGGCGGTCTACCTCATCCCGACGCTGCACAACCCGACCACCGCGACCATGCCGCCGAAGCGGCGCGCGGCGATCGCCGACATCATCCGCGCGAGCAAGACGGTTCTGATCGAGGACGACGCCTATGGCTGGCTCATGCCGAACGTCTCGCCGATCGCCAATCTCATCCCGGAACGCACCTATCTGGCGGTCGGCCTGTCGAAGTGCATCGCGCCGGCGCTGCGGGTCTCTTATCTGCTGGTGCCAGACGCGACTGCGGAAGGGATCATGCGCGACAGTCTCGCGGCGAGCCTGCAGATGCCGGCGCCGCTGATGGTCGCGCTGGTCAATCAGTGGATCGGCGCGGGGATCGCGGACAAAATCATTCTCGCGATCCGCAACGAGGCCGCCGCCCGCCAGCGCCTCGCGGCGCGATTCCTGAAGGGCGTGCCCTATGCGGCCGGACCGCAGGGACATCATCTCTGGCTGCCGCTGCCGCCGCGCTGGAGCCGCATGGCGTTCTTGCGGCGCGCGCTCGATCGCGGCCTTGCGGTCGTTGCCGACGACACCTTCGCGGTCGACCCGGCCTCATTGCCGGCGGTGCGCGTGTCGCTCGGCGCCGCGCGGACGCGTGCCGAACTTGCGCAGGGGCTGCAAGCGCTGGCCGAGATCTTCACCTCGGCGGGGCAGGGCGCTCAGGTGATTTGACGCCGCCGCTTGCGCCGGAATGATGCCGAGCAAGGCGGCAGGCTCCACGTCAGATTGTGTAAGATATTGGTATTGCGGAAGAAAAAAATAACTTGACGAACATACCAACCAGTTGGTATGTGTGAGTTATGAACACACGAACCACCCGCTCCCCCGCCCAGCCGGATGCCCGCAGCCGCCTTCTCGACGCGGCGATGCAAGTGATCCGAGAGAAGGGTTATTCGGCGACGACGGTCGACGACATCTGCGGCGCCGCGAGCGCCACCAAGGGCGCCTTCTTCCATCATTTCAAGAGCAAGGAAGAGCTGGGTGTCGAGGCGGCCGCGCACTTCGCCCAAATGGCCGAGCAGCTGTTCGGCGCCGCGCCCTATCACGAGCTTGCCGACCCGCTCGACCGCCTGCTCGGCTACATCGACTTCCGCGCCGCGATCCTGGCCGGCCCCATCGCGGAGTTCACCTGTCTCCTCGGCACCATGGTGCAGGAGACCTACGATACCCATCCGGCGATCCGGATTGCCTGCGAAACCTACATCGTCCGCCACGCCGACCGCGTCGGGAAGGACATCGCGGACGCGAAGGCGCTTTACGCGCCCGACGCGCCCTGGAGCGCCGAGAGCCTCGGCCTCTACACCCAGGCGGTGCTGCAGGGGTCGTTCGTTCTCGCCAAGGCGAAGGGCGGCCCGCAGGTCGCACGCGACTGCGTCGACCATCTGCGCCGCTACATCCTGCAACTTTTTCACCGCCCCACCGTATGAGGAGTGACGAGCATGGCGACGTACATCGATGGCTTCATGGCGGCTGTCCCGACGGCGAACCGCGAGGCCTATGGGAAGCACGTGCAGGCGGCGTGGCCGGTGTTCAAAGAGCATGGCGCGCTGAAATTGGTGGAGTGCTGGGGCAACGACGTCCCGGACGGAAAGCTGACGTCCATGCCGATGGCCGTGAAGAAAAAGGACGACGAGACCGTCGTTTTCTCGTGGATCGTGTGGCCGTCACGCGAGAAGCGCGACGAAGGCTTGATGAAGGTCATGGCCGACCCGCGCATGAAGGCTGACGTCAATCCGATGCCGTTCGACGGCAAGCGGCTCATTCACGGCGGCTTCGACGTCCTGTTCGAGGCCTGACGCGGCGCATGGATCAAGGGCTAATGTGAGGGAGGGGTGCCATGGGTGCGATGAGCAAGGTGACCTTCATATTGTCGGGTCAAGACCGCGCGGCTCCGCCGTCCGACGAGATGCTGATCAAGCAGGTCGCGGCCGGCGAGAAATCCGGGCTGCGCGCCTTGTTCGAACGGCACCAGCTCAAGGTCTACCGCTTCGTCCTGCGCATCGTGCGCGATGCCGCGTTCGCCGAGGATACGGTGAGCGAGACCTTCATCGACGCCTGGCGGCATGCGGGCCGCTACGAGGGCCGCGCGTCGGTGTCGAGCTGGCTACTCGGGATCGCGCGGCACCGGGCGCTCGATGCCGCGCGCCGGCGGCCGACCGAGTCGCTCGATAGCGAAGCGGCGCAGAACGCGGTCGATCCGGCGCATGACCCCGAGGCGGAGCTCGGACGCAAGGATACGGGTGCGGTGGTGCGCGAGGCAGTCGCTGCCCTTTCGCGCGAGCACGCCGAGATCATCGATCTCGTCTACTACCAGGAGAAATCGATCCGCGAGATCGCCGAGATTCTCGGCATCCCGGAGAACACCGTGAAGACGCGCATGTTCTACGCCCGCAAACGGCTCGCCGCCTTGGTCGCGACCGCAGGAATCGAGCGCGCGGCGGCGTGACGTTTGGTCTCGTCATGCCCGCGCTTGTCGCGGGCATCCACGTCTTTCTTGCTTGCTGATGATCGGCAGGAAGACGTGGATGGCCGGGACATAGGCGAGCAAAACGACGCCGTTCTTTGAACGGCTATGCCCGACCATGACGAGGCGGGTCCCTTAATACCGCGAGAACTCCTGCCCTTCCTTGACGACGAACTCCAAGAGGTACGGTGCCCCGCCGTTCACCACGTCGACGGCGCCCTTGATCGCCGCAACGATGTCGGCGGGCCTCTCGACGCGGCGTGACGCGACGCCGAGGCCCTCGGCGACCTTGGCATAGTTGCCGCCGACGTCGAGCGCGCCGTACTTCTGCGTCGAGATCTTCAGCACGCTGCGCTCGGCCGCCATGATGCCATTGTTGAACACGATGGTGAGGATCGCGATGCGGTTGCGCGCCGCCGTCTCGATGTCGAGGCCGGTCATGCCG
>DASXCK010000504.1:0-15249 GCA_036491235.1 Xanthobacteraceae bacterium
CGGCACGATCTTGCCGCGCTCCGAGATGTAGCGCTGCAAGAGCTTCACGTCCTTGTAGTCGATCTTCGGCGCATTCGCGCCCGAGAACGGGCAGGTCTTGCGGCGACGGAAGAAGGGGCGGCGTGCCCCGCCGGTGGATCCGTTCATGGCCCTTACTCCTCGCTCCCTGCCGCCGGCGTCTCGGCGCTGGCCTCTTCGCGCGGGCCGCGGCCGAACCGGCGCTCGCCGCGATCACCGCGGTCGCCCCGATCACCCCGGTCGCGATCACCGAAGCCACCGCGGTCGCGATCGCCGAAGCCGCCGCGGCGATCGTCGCGATCACGGTCGCGATCCGACTTGCGCATCATGGCCGACGGCTCGGCCTCGTGCTCGTCGACCCGGACGGTCAGGTTGCGCAGAATGTCTTCGTTGATGCGCTGCTGACGCTCGACCTCGGCGAGGGCGGCGGATGGCGCGTCGACATTCATCAGGGTGAAATGCGCCTTGCGATTCTTGCGCATCCGGTAGGTGAGGGATTTGACGCCCCAGTATTCGGTCTTGGCGATCTTGCCGCCCATCTGCTCGATCACGCCCTTGTACTGGGCGGTAAGCTCTTCGACCTGCTGCGCCGACAGATCCTGTCGCGCCAAGTAGACGTGTTCGTACAATGGCATGGTGTGCCCTTCCGTTGCGGCCCACCCCGGCGCCTAGCCCTTCGTGCCCATTCGGAAAGGCGCGAAAGCGAGAAGGCGGGAACACAGGACGCCGGGCCAGTTGGCCCTGCCGGGCGCCAGAAGGCGCATGGCCGTCCGTTCAGCTCCCGGCCGGGATCGAGCGGAAGCGGGGTTTATAGGGGTTTTAGAGGGGATTGCAAGACGGGGCACGCTTCATCCCAGCCTGCAGGGGGAGGGTGGCGAGCGGAGCGCGCCGGGGTGGAATGGGAGGGCTGCTCACAGCCACCCCCGCTGCAGGCCGCCGCACGGGTGGGTAAAGGGGCATCCTTGACATCACCGTCACCGAAGTGTCTTACGGCCGAAACTTGAGAGCGAGGATCATGTCGATCGCATTCGTTTTTCCGGGCCAGGGCAGCCAGGCGGTCGGCATGGGCAAGGCGCTCGCGGACGCCTTTCCGGCCGCCAAGCAGGTGTTCGATGAGGTCGACACCGCGCTGGGCGAGCCGCTGTCGCGGCTGATGTGGGAAGGGCCGGCCGAGACCCTCACGCTGACCGAGAACACCCAGCCGGCCCTGCTGACCCACTCGCTCGCGGTCATGCGCGTGCTCGAAAGCGAGGCGGGTATCGATCTCAAGCGCGACGCCGCCTATGTGGCGGGCCACTCGCTCGGCGAATATTCGGCGCTGGCCGCGGCCGGGGCGTTCACGCTCGCCGACGCCGTGCGGCTGGTGCGCATTCGCGGGCGCGTGATGCAGCAGGCGGTGCCGGTCGGCGTCGGTGCGATGGCGGCGCTCCTCGGCCTCGAATTCGAGAAGGCGGCGGCGGTCGCGGCCGAGGCCGCGCAGGGACAGGTGTGCCAGGCCGCCAACGACAATGGCGGCGGTCAGGTCGTGGTGTCGGGCGACAAGGCCGCGGTCGAACGGGCGGTCGAGATCGCCAAACTCAAAGGCGCGCGGCGCGCCATGATGCTCACCGTATCCGCCCCCTTCCATTGCGCGTTGATGCGGCCGGCCGCCGACGCCATGGCGGAAGCGCTGGCCGGCGTCGCGGTGCGGCCGCCGGCGGTTCCGCTGATCGCCAATGTGGTGGCGCGGCCGATCACCGACCCGGCCGAAATCGTGCGCCGCCTGATCGAGCAGGTGACCGGCACGGTGCGCTGGCGCGAGAGCGTCGCCCACATGGCGGATGCGGGCGTGGCCGTGTTCTATGAGATCGGCACCGGCAAGGTGCTGTCCGGATTGGTCAAGCGCATTGCCGATGGTGCAGCCGGCGTTGCGGTCGGGACGCCTGACGATGTAGCTGCCTTCCGTGACAGCGCCTGTGCTGGTCAACGGATTTGAAGTGTGATAACCGGAGCCGAACGGCTGGGGCGATTACGGCTGAACGGGGAGCGGGCTTTATGCGTCTCCCTCCATGCGATGTTGCCCTGCAACGGAACCACGACGCGCCGCGCCGCGACCGGGAGTCGCTTCGACGGCAAGGTTAGCTTGGAGCGCACGAGGTTGGGACGATGAGTGACATTGGCGACCGGGTAAAAAAGATTGTCGTGGACCATCTCGGTGTTGAACCCGACAAGGTCACCGACGAAAAGAGCTTCATCGACGACCTCGGTGCCGATTCGCTCGATACGGTCGAGCTGGTCATGGCCTTCGAGGAAGAGTTCGGCTGCGAGATTCCGGACGATGCGGCCGAGACCATCCTGACCGTTGGCGACGCGATCAAGTTCCTCGAAAAGAACGCCAAGAGCTGATCAACAACCGATCGTCGCCGGTCACGGCCGGTCAGGCGCTGCCGCGCGCTTGATCGCCGATTGTTGATCCGGCCGCCGGCCCGCGGAGCGCCGCGGCCTCGCTTTCCGCCGCCGCTGTGTCACGCTATATCGGGCCTGTCCGCCGACGTTTTGCGGCGGGCACGCGCGAACTTGCGCTTTTCCAGGCGCGTCGGTTCGCGGTAGATGTGGCGCGGGACCGCGCAGGGCCGGATGTACGCAAGCGAAGACAGCCAAACGAGCGCACCTTAAGATGAGACGTGTTGTCATCACCGGATTGGGAATGGTTACGCCGCTCGCCTGCGGGGTCGAGGCGACGTGGTCGCGCTTGCTCAAGGGCGAGAGTGGCGCGCGCAAGATCGAGAAGTTCGAGGTGTCGGATCTTGCCTCGAAGATCGCGTGCCAGATCCCCCGCGGCGACGGCGCGAACGGCACCTACAATCCAGACCAGTGGATGGAGCCGAAGGAGCAGCGCAAGGTCGACGAGTTCATCACCTATGCGATGTGCGCCGCGACCCAGGCGATCGAGGATTCGGGCTGGAAGCCGACCTCCTACGAGGATCGCACCCGCACCGGCGTGATGATCGGCTCCGGGATCGGCGGCCTCGAGGGCATCGCCGAGACCTCGATCGTGCTCAAGGAAAAGGGCCCGCGCCGCGTCTCCCCGTTCTTCATCCCGGGGCGGCTGATCAATCTCGCGTCCGGCTACGTGTCGATCACCCACGGGCTCAAGGGCCCGAACCACGCGGTCGTCACCGCCTGCTCGACCGGCGCGCATGCGATCGGCGACGCGGCGCGGCTCATCATGTGGGAAGATGCCGACGTGATGGTCGCGGGCGGCGCCGAGTCGCCGATCACGCGCATCGGGGTGGCGGGCTTCACGGCCTGCCGCGCGCTCTCGACCGGCTTCAACGACGAGCCGACGCGCGCCTCGCGGCCCTACGACAAAGGCCGCGACGGCTTCGTGATCGCCGAGGGGGCGGGCGTGGTCGTGCTCGAGGAGTACGAGCACGCCAAGGCGCGGGGCGCGAAGATTTATGCCGAGGTCATCGGCTACGGGCTATCGGGCGACGCCCACCACATCACGGCGCCGGCCGAGGACGGTGATGGGGCGTTCCGCTGCATGACCATGGCGCTCAAGCGCGCCGGCATTCCGCCGGCCGAGATCGACTACATCAACGCGCACGGCACCTCGACGCCGCTGGGCGACGAGATCGAGCTCAATGCGGTGCAGCGCGTGGTCGGCAATGCGGCCGGCAAGATCGCGATGTCGTCGACCAAGTCCTCGATCGGCCACCTGCTCGGGGCGGCCGGCGCGGTCGAGGCGATCTTCTCGGTGCTGGCGATTCGCGACGACATCGCGCCGCCGACCATCAATCTCGACAATCCCTCCGTCGAGACCGCGATGGACCTCGTGCCGCACAAGGCCAAGAAGCGCGAGATCAACACGGTCCTGTCGAACTCGTTCGGCTTCGGTGGGACGAACGCGTCGCTCGTCTTCCGCGCCGTGGATTGAGGCGCGGCTCCGGCACTGCGTGCTGAATTTTCCGCATCCGGCGGCCGGTTGCGGGGCGGTGCCCTTTTCCGGCCGCGGTCCCGCCGCAAATTTCACGCATGATTCTTTGGCGTCTCGGCGCAGCGGCCGGTTGCGGAGAAGCTGTGCATGCCGAGCCTTCGGCCGAAGGGCGCTGGTGTACGGATCGCGGGCCCTGGTATAGGGTTGCGCGGTCGGGGACCTCGCGAGTTGGTGCCGGAGTCGTCTCGTGCGGATGAAGTAGAGTTGGGAGGGCCTGTGGCGAGGCGCCCGCATTCCGCGGCATCGAGATGCCGGGTGATGCGGACTTCGTGGCCGGGTCGACTGCGGAATTGATGGAACAACGGATCTCGCCTCGCAGCCCGCGTGCCGCGCTCGAGCCCGAGCGCGTGCCTATGCCGACCCACCGCTCGTCCGGCGCACGACATCCGCTGGTGATCGCGGGCAATGCGGTGTTCACCATCCTCATCCTGTTCGCGATCGTGGCTGGCGGCGCGCTGTTCATCGGCAAGCAGCGCTTCGAGGCACCCGGACCGCTCACCGAGGACAAGACCGTCAACGTTCCGCGCGGCGGCATCCGCGACGTGGGCGACCTGCTCAAGCGCGAGGGCGTGATCGACCAGCCCTTGCTGTTCGTGGGCGGCGTCATCGCGCTCAAAGTGCGCGGCGACCTCAAATTCGGCGAGTATGAGTTTTCCAAGCACGCGAGCCTGCACGACGTGATCACGACGATCACCGAAGGCAAGGTGGTGCAGCACGCGGTCTCGATTCCGGAAGGCCTTACGTCGCAGCAGGTCGTCCAGCGCCTGCTCGATAGCGACGTGCTGACCGGCAATATCCGCGAGGTGCCGCCGGAAGGCGCGTTGCTCCCCGAGACCTACAAGGTCCCGCGCGGCATGGCGCGCGAGCAGCTGCTCAAGACCATGGAGGAGAAGCAGCGTCGCCTGGTGCAGGACATCTGGGATCACCGCATGGCGGATCTGCCGATCAAGTCGCCGCAGGATCTGGTGACGCTGGCGTCGATCATCGAGAAGGAGACGGGGCGGGCCGAGGAGCGCACGCGTGTCGCGGCCGTGTTCGTCAACCGCCTCAAGCAGCACATGCGGCTGCAATCCGATCCGACGATCATCTACGGCCTGATCGGCGGCAAGGGCAGTCTCGGCCACCCGATCCTGGAGAGCGAGAAGCGCCAGCCGACGCCGTACAACACCTATGTGATCGAAGGCCTGCCGCCGGGGCCGATCGCCAATCCGGGCCGCGCCTCCCTCGAGGCGGCCGCCAATCCGGCGCGCACCAAGGAACTCTACTTCGTCGCCGACGGCAACGGTGGCCACGTCTTCGCGGAAAACTACGATCAGCATCAGAGGAACGTCGAGCGGCTGCGCGGAATCGAGCGCCAGCAGCACGGCGAGAACGCGGCGGCGACCATCGCGGCGGCGCCGGCACCCGCACCCGCGCCCGCGGCAGCCCCGGCCGCGACACCGCCGCAACCGGCCGCTCAGCCGATGCGGCCGGCCGCGGTCAAGCGCAGCGTCAAGCGGCATCCCGCGCATCCGCCCGCCCAGCCGTAGCACGCGCAGCCTTGGTGGGAGCGGCAGCCACGGCCCAGCCCTCACGCGAGCGCAAGCGATGACGGATCTTTCGATCGAACCCTATCGTGACGAGCATTTCGCCGACGTGAGCGCGCTATGGCGCGAAGCCTTCCCGGACGATCCGCCGTGGAATGCCGCCGAGGTCGCCATCCCGGCCAAGCTCGCGGTGCAGCCTGAGCTTCTTCTCGTCGCTCTCGACGGCCCGCATGCGATCGGGTCGATCATGGCCGGATATGACGGCCACCGCGGCTGGCTCTACGCGGTGGCGGTGCGCGCCTCGCACCGGCGGTGCGGCATCGGCGCCGCCTTGGTGCGCGCCGCGGAGGCCCGCCTTCGCGCGCTCGGCTGCCGCAAGATCAATCTGCAGGTGCGGGCGACGAACCGCGTGGTTGTCGCGTTCTACGAGCGGTTGGGCTTTGCAGTCGAGGAGCGCGTCAGCCTCGGCAAGCGGCTGTCCGCGATTTGACCGACGGGCGGCGTCCCGAATGACGAATCCGTCCTGCTAAGTTATGGTCGGCCCGCGTTTTCAGCGCTGATTCTTCATTCCAGGGGGCTGTCGCGGCATGGCGCTATCGAGCATGACCGGCTTTGCCCGCAGCCAGGGCGGCGCCGGTCCCTATAGCTGGGCGTGGGAAATCCGCTCGGTCAACGCCAAGGGCCTCGATCTGCGCCTGCGGCTGCCGCCGGGCTGGGACGCGATCGAGCAGACCGTGCGGGCGCGTGCCGGCGAGGTCCTGGCCCGCGGCACCCTGCATGCGACGCTCAATATCGAGCGCGAGGGCGCCGCGCCGGTCGTCAAGGTCAATGAAGACGTGCTGCGGGCCGTGATCGCCACGCTCAACTCGCTCGCCGACCGCATCGAGGCCGAGCCGGCGCGCCTCGACGGGATTCTCGCCATCAAAGGCGTCATCGAGGTGACCGACGCGGCCGAGAGCGAGGCGGAGCGGACTGCCGCGCAAGCCGCTGTGATCAAGGGCTTCGACGCGACGCTCGGCGAGCTGACAAAAATGCGCCGCCAGGAGGGCGGGGCGCTGGGCCGCGTTCTCGGCGCGCGGCTCAGCGAGATCTCGGCGTTGGTCGCGCGCGCAGAGGCCGCGCCCGGCCGCAAGCCGGAAGCCATCAAGGCGCGGCTCGCCGGGCAGATCGCGGAGCTGCTCGATACGTCCGAGCGCTTCGATCCGGATCGGCTGCATCAGGAGGCGATCCTGATGGCCAGCAAGGCCGACGTGCGCGAGGAGCTCGACCGGCTGACCGCCCATGTGGCGCAAGCAACGAAGACCATCCGCGACGGCGGCGCGGTCGGCCGCCGGCTCGATTTCCTGGCGCAGGAGTTCAATCGTGAGACCAACACGCTCTGCGCCAAGGCGAACGACATGGAGCTGACCAATATCGGGCTCGAGCTCAAGAGCCTGGTCGAGCAGTTCCGCGAGCAGGTGCAGAACCTGGAGTAGGGCAGAATCTTGGGTGGAGAAGGCATGGTGCAGGTCGGCGGTGCACGCAAAAGCGACGCGATCGCGCGGCGCGGGCTGATGCTCGTGCTGTCGTCGCCGTCGGGTGCCGGCAAGACCACGCTCTCGCGCATGCTGCTCGACGATCCGGCGGTCAGCCTGTCGATCTCGGTGACGACGCGGCCGCGCCGGCCCGGCGAGGCGGACGGCGCGCACTATCATTTCATCGACCGCGCGCGCTTCGACGCGATGGTGAAGAACGGCGAGCTGCTCGAATGGGCCGAGGTCTTCGGCCATCGCTACGGCACGCCGCGCGCCCCGGTCGAGCAGGCGCTGGCGGCAGGGCGCGACGTGATGTTCGACATCGACTGGCAGGGTACGCAGCAGGTACGCGAGAAGGCGCCCAAGGACCTCGTCAGCGTGTTCGTGCTGCCGCCGTCGGTGCCGGAGCTCGTGCGCCGCCTGCATACGCGCGCGCAGGATTCCGAGGAAGTCATCCGCTCGCGCATGGCGAAGGCGTCGGGCGAGATGAGTCACTGGGCGGAGTATGACTACGTGATCGTCAACCGCGACCTCCCGGCCGCCTTTGCGGAGCTGCGCGCGATCCTGGCGGCCGAGCGCCTCAAGCGCGAACGGCAGACCGGGCTGTCGGATTTTGTACGCTCGGTGCAGGCGGATCTCTAACGGCATGCGGTGCTACAGCCAGCGCCGCACGCGCCTGCGGTAGCCGCGATAGACGTCGCCGAATTCGCGTTCGAGATAGGCCTCCTCTCGGGCGACGACGCCGTAGCGGATGACGAGAGCGAAGGTCGCCAGCGTCGGCAACAGCCACAGGGTGTCGAGGGCAACGGCCAAGCCGACGAGCCCCAGCATCATGCCGACGTAGATGGGATTGCGGGTGAAGCGATAAGGGCCGCGGTCGACGATGGTCGTGGTCGGCCGGTTGGTGGGCACATTCGAGCCGGCCCACGTGATGGTCGCGATCGCCCAGGCGAACAGCGCGACCGCAACGGCGAATATCGCGGCTCCCACCCAGACGCCTGGCAACGCGGCCGGAACGAACCGCAAGGGGGCGAGCCAGTCGAGCGCGAGTCCGGCAAGCACCGCGACCGTCCACGCGATCGGCGGTCGAATCATGACATTCGCGGTACGTGCCACATCGGCCATGGCAGCATCCTTGAAGCTCCGATCAGCCAGACGGGTACTACGTTCGCATCAATTGCGCCAAGCCGGCGGTCGGAGTGACGGCAGGCGTCCAGCCGAGTGCGCGCAGAGCGGAAGTGTCGACAACCAGCGAGCCGGCGAGGCGCCGATAGATTTCGTCGCGACCGAGCGCGCGCAGCAACGCGCGCAGCAGGGCGTCGGGGGACGCGAACGTGCCGGGCGGGCGTCCCAAGCCCCGGCGCATGGCCGCGATCATTTCGGCGATGGTCAGCGGTTCATCGTCGGCAACGATCAAGGGCCGCCGCAGCGGCTCGGAGGCGGCCAGCGCGATCTGGACGGCGCCGGTCAGGTTTTCGAGCGCGAGCAGCGAACGGCGGCCGCCGAATCCGCCGAGCGGCAACGGATACGGCGAACGTGCGAGCCGCATCAGACGCGCCATGTTGCCCTTCACTGACGGTCCGTAGACCAGCACGGCGCGCAACGCGACCCAATCGATGTCGAGCTCGGCGAGGCCGCGCTCGGCCGCAAGCTTGGATTTGCCGTAGGCGTCGGTCGGCCGCGGCTCCATCGTTTCAGTCTGCGGCGTCTCGGCGCTTGGCCCACATTGGGCGCGGATCGACGACAGGAAGACGAAGCGCTTGACGCCGGCGCGGGCCGCGGCGCGGGCGAGACCGGTCGTCGCCTCGGTGTTGAGCACGCGGTAATCGTCCTCGGGCACCCCCGACATCGCGTGGGCAAGCCCAGCCGAATGGATCACGGCATCGACGCCTTCGAGCGCGGCGGACATGTTCCGCGGCCGGGCGATGTCGCCGACGACGGCACTGGTGGCTTCCGTCGGCACGGCGGCGGGTCGCCGCAAGAGGACGCGCAGGCGATGCCCGCGCTTTGGCAGCTCGCGCAGCAGATAGCGGCCGATGAAGCCCGTCGATCCAGTGAGCGCGACCAGCATGCGACGATATCCTTGCCTCCGCGAAATCGTAGCCTTTTTGCTCTACGTCAGCGACGGCATGCCGAACTGCGGAAAGAGGTCCTCGCTCCAGCGCGCGCGGCGCGCCTCGCGCATCACGGTCGGCAGCAGCGGCGACCAGCGGAAACCGTCGGGCGGAACGCCGCCGGACCACACCACGCAGAAGCCGAAGTCGCCGTCGAGCGTCAGCAGGCTCCAGGACGAGGCGAGCGCGCCGCCCTTGAAGCAAAGATACGAGCCGTTGCCGCGGTCCTGTGCGACATCGAACCCGTGTCCGTGGCACTTGGCCGCGTTGGCCAGCATCTGCCGGATCGTGTCGCCGCGCAGCGCGGGATTGTCGCGCCGCTCGAGCATGATGGCGATAAGCCGCGCGAGGTCGGGCATGGCGGCCGACATGCCGCCGTCGCCCTCGTGAATCTCGATCTCTTCGTGGCCGTAGCCGAGCGGCACCAGCGGCCGGGCATCGGTCATGACGCTCGGTACGACCGGCAGGATGCGGATGTGCCCCGCCATGCAGGTGCGGTAGCGCGCCTCGTCGGGCGGCTGGTCGGCGAGGAGGCTGCGCGCCTGGCGAATGCGCGTGATGCCGAGCGGCGCAAACAGGCTCTTCTGCTGCGCCGCGGTCGCGGTCGCGGTCTCGCCGAGGCGCGCGAGCACCTGGCCGAGCAGGTAGTAGGCGCAGTTGTTGTATTCGTACTTCGTGCCCGGATCAGACACGAGCCGCGTCGACGCGACGACCGCGTTCGCCATATCGGTCGTGATCGGAAAGTGAAAGTGGACGTGGCGATGCGCGGCCGCGAACGCGGCGCGGACGTGCTCCGAGCGCATCACGTGGGTGTCGAGGCCGCTGTTGTGCGCGAGCAATTGGTCGATCGTGACCGCGTTGAAACGCGGGTCCCGGGGCGGCCCGCCGTCGACCGTGCGCAGATGCAGGATGTCCTGCACCCGGTCGTCGAGCCGCAGCCGGCCGGCCTCGACATGTTGGTAGATGCCGAGGGCGGCAATCGTCTTCGATAGGCTCGCCAGACGAAACGTCGTGGTGGGCTCGCACACCGGCCAGTCGGGCTGCGCAAACGTATAGCCGCGGGCAAATACCAGCTTGCTGGCGTGCACGATCGCGAGCCCGGCCTGGCGGATCAGGCCGCCCGTCATGATGGCCTGCATGGCATCGTCGATCGCCGCGTGGGCGAGCGGGCCGCGCGCGTTCCACTGCCGCGGCGCCGGCATGTCGGTCTTGGCGAAGATCGTGGCGAAGCGGGTTGCGTCGGCGCGGGCGCCGGCCGCCTGCAGGCTGATCGGGACGAGGCCGCGCCGTGCCTGTGCGCCGATGTCGTGCTCAAGGTCGCGTGCGTTGCTTTCGCTCAGCGTCCAC
The DNA here is from genome assembly GCA_036491235.1 of Xanthobacteraceae bacterium. Taxonomy (GTDB): domain Bacteria; phylum Pseudomonadota; class Alphaproteobacteria; order Rhizobiales; family Xanthobacteraceae; genus JAVDCA01. Next base: position 10,499 of record DASXCK010000504.1, read on the forward strand.
GGGCCGACCGAGTCGTGGTGATAGAGCGAGAGATAACGCCCGTCGGGCGCGACGGCGGCGAATTTCAGCCGGCACCAGCCCTCGGTCTGCGCCTTGAGCCGCGCGCGAAACAGCGGTGCCGCGTCGGCGATCCCGTCGAGCTGCCATTCGATCTTGTCATCATTGGGCGCCAAGATCGTTGCGAAGCGAACCTGCGCGGGCGTGCCATAGGGCGCGATGGAGCGCAGGATCCGGCCGTTGCGCTTGGCCTCTTGGACGATGTGCTGGATCGTCTTCGGGTCCCGCTCGGCGCCCGATGTGAGACCAACCCGAACCAGCGGCGCGACCGTCTGCGGCTCGAACACGACGGCGAACCGCGGATTGTCGGGCGGACCGACCGCCGCAATAAGGGCGGGCGCGAACCGGTCGCCGGCCTTGCGCTCGATCTCACGCGGCAAGTCCGCCGGCGAGAGCGCGGCGGACCAGCGCTGCCGTGCCGGCTTCTCGGGCCGCGCCATCAGCGCCGCGTAGAGCGGCGCCGAGCGCGTGCCGTAAAGGCTCAGGCTCACGATCTGCAAGCCGTCGCGCCAGCCACCGTCGATGAGCCGCGTGATGTCCGCTTCCGTCTTGCCGGGCCAGACGCGCACGGCGGCGCCCTGCGCGTGCACCGCCCCGGCTGAGCCCATCAGCCCGGCCGCGCCGGCCCCGACAAGAAGATCGCGACGTGAGATCACGGCCGGGCGTCGGCCCGCGTGCTTCACTTCTGCTTCGACCGGATTTGCGCGAGCATCCCCGGGAGCTCCGGGAACGGCGCCAAGGCTGCTCCCTTGCAGGCCTCATCGTTCGCATCGACGAATTGATTGATCGCGCCGGCGAAGAAGACGACCATTTTTTCCTTGTGCCAGTCGGGGCCGGTGGCGGTCAGGCAGGCGACGTAGCGGGTATCCGGCCCGAACGGCCGAAGTGCGGGCGCCGACAACTGGGCCGACACGACGCCCACCATTCCGAACGGATTGTTCTGCAGCATCGTCATCAGGGCCGCCTTATAGTTGGCCGGATAAATGTTGGGGTCGACGGTGGTGGCGGGAGGGGGGCTGAACGAGGAGCAGCCGCCGAGGGCAACGAGGAGCGCGGCGGCGCTCAACACCGAAACGCGGCGCGGGGCGAAATAAGCAATCGGTGGCTGGTGCATCGTGCTTGCCGGGAAAAATCGTCTGAACCTGGGATTTGTGCGACCGGTGGCCGTTCGTCGGTCACTGCCGCTGCCGACGCAGCGGCCGCGTGAAGCTGCGGATTCTCACGGTGCCGCGGTAGCGCGACGAGCGGATGAGATAGGGCGAGCAAGACCCGCTCGGGCCGCAGCGCGGATAGAGGAAGAGGCCGGGCCGGACCCAAGTATAGTCATACGGACCGTAATTGTGCGTGAAGTCGCAGTTGGGGGCACAGGCGACCTCGGCGGCCGCCGGTCCCGACGCGAGGGCGAGAATTACCGCGAACGCGGCAGCGATCAATTTCGGCATGGCATCCTCTCCATACCCTGATGGCCGAAGGCCACCTCGGCCCACGACTCCATCTCACGCGGCCCAGTTTGCGCCGACGCGCGCCCGGCGGCAACGCGGCCGTGCGGCGCGGCTCGCGGCGATTGCATCGCGCCCGCAAGCACGTTGAAAATAGGGCAGCCTCCCGCTATATTTCGTCGCATCGAAGTTTCGGCCGGACACTTGTCGCCACGGCCGGGTTCGCGCCCGGCGCTTGATAGACGAGCTCTTTCCAAACATCGACAACCGCCCCGGCCGCAGCGCCGGGGTTTTCTAAAACGCTCGTCATCAAGGGGCATCCCGAAATGAGCACTGGAACGGTCAAATGGTTCAACGCGCAGAAAGGCTACGGTTTCATCCAGCCGGATGAGGGCGGCAAGGATGTGTTCGTACACATCAGCGCGGTCGAGCGCGCCGGCCTGCAGACCCTGCGCGAAGGCCAGAAGGTCTCCTACGAGATGACCCAGGACCGCCGCACCGGCAAGTCGTCAGCGGATCGTCTCGCGGCGTTGTGACGCCCGAGGTCTCGCGGCACCACCGGAAAGATACGACCGAAAATGAGAGAGCCCGCCATTGGCGGGCTTTCTTATTATTGTGTTTGCTATGCCTGATTTGCTTTGCCTGGCCGTATTGTTCGACGACGAACCCCGGAACGTCTTGCCGGCAGTCAACTCGCTCATGCGGCCCGGGTGATCAACTCGCGTCATCAATCCGTGTGGTCGACTTGCCTGATCAGCTTGTCCGGTCAGCTTGCTTGGGCGGGCTCCTTCACGCGCCAGAGCTGAAATCCCGGGCCCTTGATGGCCTTCTCGATCGCGCGGCGCGGCAGATTGTGCGGCGGGGCGCGGTCCGGACGGATCACCCCGGTCGCCTGCCAGGGGCCATGCTGGGCGGGGAGCTTGCTGCCCGACGAATCACCTGCAAACGCGCGCAAGCCGTCGCGAGCCTGCGACTTGAACATGAAAATGTGCATCACGCTTTCCTTTCAACACAGAGAGCAACACACCCCCCGAAGTTCGTTGCACCACATGATGGCGTCCGCATCCCGGCAAGATCCCTCCCGAAGAACCACACGCCGTTCTTCGGAGGCATGTTTCAACGCCGCCTGAACTGTTGACGCTGCGGCGGCCTTCCGGCCGTCGCGGCGCGCTCGTCCTTGTGGCGGAAGATCAACCGGCCTTTCTCGAGGTCATATGGCGACATCTCGACGGTGACGCGGTCGCCCGCGAGCGTCTTGATGCGGTTCTTCTTCATCTTGCCGGCCGTGTAGGCGATGATTTCCTGCCCCGCGTCCAGCTTCACGCGATAGCGGGCGTCCGGCAGGATCTCGGTAACGAGACCTTCGAGTTGGATCAGCTCTTCCTTTGCCATCGGTTATCCCTTGGTCGTTTTCCTGGCCGACATAATACCGTGCCGAATGGCCCGCGTCATCGCGCCGGAGCCGGACGGCGCATGAATCCGACGGCCCCGATACCATCCGCCGTCACGCCCTGGGCGTCCGATCGCGGGTGGGGCGCAGGCGACTGCGGCCGCCCGTTGGGTTGGCCATGCGACTGTACCCGCTGTCCGTAGACGGGTGCCGCTTGTGCCGCATGCGGGGCGCGTTGGGAAGCGCCATGGCGGGAACGATTCCGTCCGCCATTCTCCTTGCGGCCACCATGGGCATGGCCGCCGTTGACATGGCCGGCATGGCTATGGTCGCGATGGTCCTTGCGACCGCCATGTTCCTTGCGGCTGCCCTGTGCATGGGCCGCGTGCTCCTTGCGGCCGTCTTGAATCTCGTTGCGGCTGCCATGAGCATGGGCGGGACGAGGCCGATGTCCATTCGGGCGCGCCGGCTTGGCGTGGGCAGGGCCGCTGCGGGCGGCATCGTTATGACCCGCACCGTCATGAGCCGCCCCGCTATGAGCCGCACCGTTATGAGCATTGTGCGTGCGGGGCGCGTCGGCGCGACGGCCCGGTGCCGGAATTCGGCCCTGCGCCGGAATGGTCTGGCGAATGAGCTTCTCGATCGCGCGCAGGTAAGGTGTCTCCTCGCCGGCGCAGAGCGAGATCGCGAGGCCGGTGGCACCGGCGCGTGCGGTACGCCCGATGCGGTGCACGTAGGTCTCGGGCTCGTTCGGCAGGTCGAAGTTGACGACATGGCTGATACCGTCGACGTCGATCCCGCGCGCCGCGATGTCGGTTGCGACCAGGGTGCGGATCTTGCCGGTGCGAAACTCGCCGAGCACACGCTCGCGCTGGTTCTGCGATTTGTTGCCGTGGATCGCGTGCGCCGCGATGCCAGCCTTGGCGAGGCCGCGCACCACCTTGTCGGCGCCGTGCTTGGTGCGCGTGAAAACGAGGGCGCGATCGACCGCAGGATCGTGCAGCAGATCGGCGAGCGTGGCCGCCTTGGCGCCGCGCTCGACGTGAATGACGCGCTGCTCGACCCGCTCGGCGGTGGTGGCCGCGGGTGTCACGGCGACCCGCACGGGATCACGCAGCATCTGCTTGGCAAGCTCGGCGATCTGCTGCGGCATGGTGGCGGAGAAGAAAAGGGTCTGCCGCGCGGTCGGCAGGTGGGCGACGATTTTCCGGATGTCGTGGATGAAGCCCATGTCGAGCATGCGGTCGGCTTCGTCGAGGACCAGGTATTCGACCCGGCCCAGGCGCAGCCCATTGCTCCGCACGAGGTCGAGGAGACGGCCGGGCGTCGCGACCAGCACGTCCACGCCACTGAGGAGCGCACGCACCTGGCGACCCATCGGGACGCCGCCGATGGCGAGCGTGGCCGAAAGTCCGAGATGGCGTCCATAGGCATTGAAGCTGTCGAGGATCTGGCCCGACAATTCGCGCGTTGGCGACAAGACGAGCACGCGGCAACTCTTGCGCTCGGCCGGCCGTGGATCGGCGGCGAGGCGATGCAGGATCGGCAGCGCGAAGGCTGCGGTCTTTCCGGTGCCGGTCTGGGCGATGCCGACGACATCGCGGCCGGTGAGGACGGAAGGAATGGTCTGGGCTTGGATCGGGGTGGGGGTGAGGTAGTTTTCCTGCACGAGTGCGCGCAGGATCGGCTCTGCGAGGCCGAATTCATTGAATGAGGTCAAAATCGAAGTCTTTCCATGAGGCGAATCGAGCGGGCGCTCGTCGAGCGCCGACGCTACTCGCGGGTGAACAAGAGCATCCCGCGTGGTCTGGGTTGCCATCGAGAAAGCGGTTGAACGGGGCCGAAAACCTTAAAATCGCTTCTGC
>DASXCK010000505.1:0-13308 GCA_036491235.1 Xanthobacteraceae bacterium
CGTGTTCCAGCGATCGGCTTTGTAGTTGCGGCCGACGTCGAGATAGATCTGGCTGATCTCGCGCACGCCCGTGGTGGCGTTGATCACCAGCGGGAAGAACACGCCGATCGCCACCATGAAGATTTTTGACGACTCGCCGAGGCCGAAGATCAACAGAACGAGCGGCAGGATCGAGCTTTTCGGGATCGGATAGGTCGCGGCGATCAGCGGGTCGATCAGCGCGCGCATGGTGCGGTTGAGACCCATCGCGATGCCGAGCACGAGCGCCGGGACGCCGCCGAACAGGATGCCCCAGAACAATCGCTGCAGGCTCGCCCAGGTGTGCATGGCGAGGTCGCCGGACAGCAGAAGGTCCCAGAGGAACGCGAGAATGCTCGATGGTGCCGGGAAGAAGCGCGTGTCGATGGCGCCGGTGCGCGCCGCGATCTCCCACACCAGCAGCAGCCCGATCGGCGACGCAATGCTCAGGATGCGGTCGCGGTCGCGCAGCGACAGCTCCCTCGGCTCGCGCCGCGGCCCGGCGACGGTCTCGACGGTCATGGCTTCGCTCCGATCTTGTCCTCGAGCTCGCGCGCCCGCTGTACCTCGTCGCGAAGGGCAGCCCAGATGCGGTGCACCAGCTCGCCGTATTCGGGCGCGCGCTGCAGCTCCATGATGTCGCGCGGACGCTTGAGCTCGACGGGGACGAACTGCTTGAGCCGGCCGGGCTGTGCCGTCATCACCATCACGCGGTCGCCGAGCAGCACCGCCTCGTCGACGCTGTGGGTGATGAACACCACGGTCTTCTTATGCTCTTCCCAGATGTGAAGGAGTTCCTCCTGCAGCAGCAACTTGTTCTGCGCATCGAGCGCGCTGAACGGCTCGTCCATCAGCAGGATGTGCGGATCGTTGGCAAACGCACGCGCGATGGCGACGCGCTGGCGCATGCCGCCCGAAAGCTGGTGCGGATAATAATCCGCGAAGCGCGCGAGCCCGGTGCGGTCGAGATAGTAACCGACGGTCTCCTTGATCTGTGCCGCCGCGACCTTGCGCATGCGCAGCCCATAGGACGCGTTCTGCCGCACGGTCATCCACGGGAAAATCGAGTCGCCCTGGAACACCATGGCGTTGTCCGGCCGTGCCGAGCCCGCCGGCACGTCGATCTCGATGGTTCCCGAGGTCGCGGTCTCGAGCCCCGCGAGGATGCGCAACAGCGTCGTCTTGCCGCACCCGGAGGGGCCGACGATCATGAAGAACTCGCCCGGTGCGATGTCGAGCGAGACACGGTCGACCGCGGTGAGCCCGCCGAACGTCTTGGTGAGATCGCGAATACGTATCGCCGGCCGCGCCGCGGCATCAGGGCGCTCGATCGGACGAAGAGGGACGGCTCCTGGCGACATGCCGCGGATATTGCCGGGAAATGTCCTGCGTCACAACATTCCCGGCTCGTTGACGCCGCTCCGCTCCGCATAACCGCTAGGTGATCACGGGGGCGCTGGCGCCTCAACGGCTTCACATCGAGTAGCGAAATCCGAGCTCGAAGATGTTGCTTTCGTACGGCAGCGAGCCGCTGGGCAGGAAGATGTGTTGGAATCGATACGCCGGCACGAAGGTCCACTTCGGATCGATCGTTACATTCAGGCCGACCTCGGCCATGAGCGCCGCCCTGGTGCCCGTGGTCGATCCTTCGCTGAACCTGACGGTATTGTTGGCGTTGGCGAAAACCGCCGTCTGCCCGTCGATGACGACGGCGCCAAGGCCCGCACCCACGTAAGGCGTGACGCGTCCCCACATCGAGAACGGCACGTCATAGAAGCCGTTCACCATGGCGGAGTATTGGCTGTGTCCGCCGCCGGACTGAAGCGACAGCGTGCCGCCGTTGAGCCCCGGAAACGCGCCGTTGAGGCTCAGCGGACTCGCGGTCGCATTCATGAAGTGGGCGTAGCCGAACTCGCCCTCGATCCGGAACCCGTGCGGCAACCGGTAGCCAACGCCGAAGAAGACCGCCGGTCCGGGATCATACGTGTTGTTATTGAAGCCCGGGCTCGTGGCTCCATTCAAAAGATTGATAAAGTTCGTCGTCCGGCTCGCATTCATGCGCCAGAAGGCGCCGGCGCTGCCTTGCAGATACCAGGGACTTTGTACGGCCGGTGGCGCGGGGATCTCCGCGTCGGCCGCGTGGGCCATTTGCGCGGCGCAGATCCCCACAATGGCGGTTGTGCAGACAAGACGGATGTTGACGCGCAGTCGCATCGCTCCCCCCAACGAGCCCCAGTAAAAAAAAGCCCGCCAAACGCGTTCCCCATCAAGACGGTACTACCCGGGCGCGCAGGCCGCAAACCCATCGGCCGGAGCTTGTCACGCCGGCTTCATACGCCCTGGCAGGCCTTCCACACCTTCTCGGGCGTCGCCGGCATGTCGAGGTGCGCGGCGTTCGGCACCGCGTCGGCGATGGCATTCATGATGGCGGCGAGCGAGCCGGTCGTCCCGGCTTCTCCCGCGCCTTTCACGCCGAGCGGGTTGGTGGTCGCCGGCACGATCACGTCGGCGATGCGGAAGGCCGGCATGTCGGTCGCGCGCGGCATGCCGTAGTCCATGAACGAGCCGCTCAGGAGCTGACCGTTCTCGGGGTCGTAGACCGTTTGCTCGAGCAGCGCCTGGCCGAGGCCCTGCGCGACGCCGCCGTGCACCTGCCCCTCGATCAGCGTGTGGTTCATGATATTGCCGGCGTCATCCACGGCCGTGTAGCACAGGACTTGTGTCGTGCCGGTCGTCGGATCGATCTCGACCTCGGCGAGATGGCACCCGTTCGGGAAAGTCGGCGGCGTGTCGACGGTCTGCTTGGTGTCGAGACTTTCCTCGATCTCGCCGTGCTGCTTGCGCGTGGCCGCGTCGCGCGCGACCTCGAACAGGCCGACCCGCCGGTCGGTACCGGTCACGATGAACGCGCCTTCGCGATAGACGATGTCCTGCTCGCTGGCTTCGAGCATGGTGGCGGCGATCTTGCGGCCCTTTTCGATCACTTTCTCGGCAGTGCGCACGAGCGCAGTGCCGGCCGTCATGGTAGAGCGCGAGGCGACCGAGGCGCCGTTGCCGACGCCGAGTGCCGAATCGCCTTGACGTACGAACACGCGCTCCGGCGCGATGCCGAGCCGCTCGGCGGCGAGCCGTTTGTAGACGGTCGCGTGCCCTTGGCCGGTCGAATGCACGCCCAGCACCACCATCAGGGCGCCGTCTTCCGTGAAGATGAGCGCCGCGCTCTCGGTCGGCGTGCCGCCCGCGTGCTCGAGCAGGCACGAGATACCGAGGCCGAGCCGCATGCCGCGCTTTGCCGCTTCGCGCCGGCGCTTGGCAAAGCCGGTGTAATCGCCGAGCACCATCGCCTTGTCGAACACGGCGGGAAAATCGCCGCTGTCGTAGGTGGTGCCGACCGCGGTGTTGAACGGGATGTCCTTCGGCGGGATCAGGTTGCGGCGACGGATCTTGTCGCGGCTTATGCCCGTGAGCCGCGCCGCCTCGTCGACCAGGCGCTCGAGAATGTAATTCGCCTCCGGCCGGCCGGCACCGCGGAATGGCGCGGTCGGGATCGTGTTCGTGTAGGCGCAGCGCACCTGGATATCGAGCGCCGTGATTCGGTACATGGCCGGATAGCAGCGGGCGAAATTGTTGGTCGAGAGATGAGCCCCGACCGGGCCCATGAAGGCACCGAGATTGACCAGGTTGCGGATGCGCAGCGCCAGGAATTTTCCCTTCGTATCGAGCGCGAGCTCGCCTTCAATCAGCATGTCGCGAGCCTGATTGTCGGACAGGCAGGCCTCGGCGCGCGTCGCCATCCAGTGAACGGGGCGACCGACCAGCTTGGCGGCGACCAGCAACGGCGGATATTCCGGATAGGTTCCGTTCTTGAGCCCGAATGCGCCGCCCACATCCTCGGTGATGACGCGCAACTGCTCGCGCTTGAGGCCCATGACGGGCGCGAGGCCGTCGCGCATGATCTGGGCGCCCTGCGAGCAGCAGCGCAGCGTGTAGCTGTCGCTCGCCTTGTCGTAGCGCGCAGTCCCGCCGCGCGTCTCCATGGTCGCCGGAAAGATGCGCTGGTTGAATTGGGTGAGCCGCGCCACGTGCGCGGCCGAGTTGATGATGGCGTCGACTTCGCGCGTGTTGGCGTCCGGGTCCTTGGCGGGGCCGGGCCAGTCGATCGCAATGTTGCCCGCCGCTTCCGGCCAGAGCTGCATCGCGTCCGGCTCCACGGCGGCGGCGGCCTCGACGATCGGCGCCAGCTCCTCGTAGTCGATCGCGACCTTCTCGGCGGCGTCCTGCGCGGCGGCCGGCGTCTCCGCCACTACCAGCGCAATCGTCTGTCCGATGTGCATGACGCGATCGTCGGCGAGCGCCGGCCGGAACGGAACCACGAGCTTCGCGCCGCCGCGCCCCTGCATCGGAAAATGCCCCGAGATGTTGCCGACGCCCGCCGCCTTCATGTCGGCCGCGGTGAGCACCGCGAGCACGCCCGGCGCCGCGCGTGCCTCGCTCGTATCGATCGCCTTGATGCGCGCGAACGCGTGCGGCGAGCGCACGAAGAAGCCGTAAGCGTGGCCGGGTGAATTATCGTCGTCGACGAACCGCCCGCGGCCGCGCACCAGCTTATCGTCCTCGACCCGGATGGTCCGGGCGTGGGGATGATCGGAAGTGTGGGCGTCCATGAGCCATGTCCGTTTGAAATTCAGCCTTATGCGCGGGCTTGTCCCGCGCATCCACGTCTTTCTTCGTTGAGAGCAAGACGTGGATGGCCGGGACAAGCCCGGCCATGACGAAGTGGCTCCTGGTCAGCGGTTTACCGGATCATCCCCGACCGCCGCAATGAGGAAATCATCGCGGAATCGAGCAGATACTGGTAGCTGCGCGCGGGGTCTGCTGCCGTCGCGCGCATATCATCCAGATTGCGCGCCCGCACGTCCGGATCGCGCTCCTCCAGGAGCTTCTTGTTGCGCGCCGTGATTGCGTGGATCGCGTTGATCGCCTCCGGACGGCGCTGTGGTTCGTAGCCGTCGAGGATCGTCGCGTCGGCGTGGCCGTGCCACCACGCGCTCAGCCGGTCGGTCAGACTGATCACGTCGTGCAGCCCGCCGTTGAGCCCCATGCCGCCGAGCGGATTATTGACGTGGGCGGCGTCGCCGGCGAGGAAGACGCGGCCGCGCCGATAAGTCTCGGCGACGCGCTGATGCACCCGGTAGATCGCCCGCACCTCGATCTCGTAGTCGTCGGACCGTGGGCAGATGTTCTGCAGGCTGGACTGCAGGCTTTCGTCCGACACGGCGTCGTCGGCGGAAATCTCCGGCGCCACCGGCACGAGGATGCGCCACATGTCGGGGATCTGCAGCAGCATGAACCAGCGCACCGGGTCGGCCGTGTAGTTCACCGACGCGATATCCGGCATGCGCGAGCGGAAATCGAAGCGGGTGCCCGCGATCAGGAATTGCTCCGGGTAGGTCAGCCCGGGGAATGGAATCTCCATCAGCTTGCGCGCCGTGCTGCGCCCGCCGTCGCAGCCGATGACGACATCGCCGCGCAACGTGACGCGCGCGCCGTCATGCTCGGCCGTGACCGCGACGCCGTCGTCGTCCTGGGCGATCGCCGTCACGCCGTGTCCGAAGCGCAGATCGACGCCCGCGATCCTCGCAAGCTCCCGGTAGACGAAGCCGACCAGCTTGAACTGCTCGCATTGCAGCCGGTAGGGATGCCGCGTCTCGCTCTTGAGCCGCGTGAGGTCGAATTCCGCGATCTTGCCGATCTCGCGGTCGCGAATCTGCACGGTCGGGCATTTGAGCCCCATTGCGACCAGCGCGTCTGAAATGCCGGAATCTTCCAGGAGATCGAGCGTCGGCGGATGAAACGTCGACGCGCGATAGTCGGGCACCACATCCTGCGCGCGTTCGATCATGGTCACCGGAATCCCGGCGCGGGCGAGCAGGAGGGCGGCGACCGAGCCGACCGGGCCGCCGCCTGCCACGATGATCCGGTTGTGCTTGCGCTGCATTAGTATGTGGCGCCTTCTTTAACCTGTCATGCCCGGGCTTGTCCCGGCCATCGACATGTTGCTGCACGACCGTAAAGGCGTGGATGCCTGGGACAAGCCCGGTCATGAGGAGTTGACTGCCCAAAATGGCGCGTCACCGCGCCTTGTGGCCTCGCGCGGCCATTCTGCTAATCTGCGCCGCAACGAGAAACTGCCGTAGGGGAGGATCGTCAAGATGTCCGCCGATGCTGCTACTTCATCGCCGTCCACGCCGTGGTACCGCACGCTCGACCGCAGTCAGTGGTACACGCTGCTCGCGTCCAACCTGGGTTGGCTGTTCGACGGCTATGAGGTCTATGCCCTGATCCTCACGGTCGGCGTCGCGCTGCACCAGCTCCTCGAGCCGGCTCAGTACCCGCAGATCCGGGCCTATGCGGGCATCGTCATCGCGATCACCCTGTTCGGTTGGGGCGTCGGAGGGATGATCGGCGGCATTCTCGCCGACTACATCGGCCGCAAGCGCACCATGATCCTCGCGATCCTCGCCTATTCGCTGTTGACCGGTCTGAGCGCGCTCGCCTGGAGCTGGGAGTCGTTCGCGGCGCTGCGCTTCCTGGTCGGTGTCGCGATCGGCTCCGAATGGGCGACCGGTGCCTCGATCACCGCCGAGCTTTGGCCGGACAAGGCGCGCGGCCGCGGGGCCGGCCTGATGCAGTGCGGCCTCGGCATCGGCTTCTTCATTGCCTCGGCAGTCTGGGTCTACCTCGGCGGGCTCGGTCCCAACGCCTGGCGCTGGATGTTCGTGCTCGGTGTCGTCCCCGGCCTGTGCACCCTCTGGATCCGGAGCAGTATCCCGGAGTCGCCGACGTGGGAGCGCACCCACCAGGCTCGGCGGGAAGCGGTCGAGCGCAAGCGGAGCGGCCGCGCGCTCACCGCCGCCGATCAGGGGCTGACGCGCTTCACGCTGCACGAAGTCGTCGCCGAGCCCAAGCTGCGGATGCGCCTGCTGCTCGTGTTTCTGATGTCACTAGCCACCACGCTCGCGTGGTGGGCCATTGCCACCTTCGTTCCGCCTTATGTGGCGTCCGTCGCCGTGAAGGCCGGACAATCCGGCCCCACCTGGGCGGCTTACGCCGGCATGGCGTACAACGCAGGCGCGATTGCCGGCTATATCGGCCTCGGCTTCCTGGCCGACATCCACGGCCGCCGACCCGTCACGCTCGTCTTCTTCGCCCTGTCGCTGATCATGACGCCCGTGCTGTACTGGTGGACGCACGACCTCACCTTGCTGCTGGTCGTCACCGTCGTGAACGGTTTCTTCACGCTCGGACTCTATTCGTGGATGCCGGTGTGGATGCCGGAGTTGTTTCCGACTCCCGTGCGGGCGACCGGCATGGCGTTCGCATTCAATACGCCGCGTTTCATCGCGTTTCTCGGGCCGCTGGTGGCCGGCACCCTGATCGGCACCCTCGGCTTCGGCAACACTGCGGTGTATTTCAGCCTGATCTACATCGTGGGCTTTGCCGCCGCCTTGTTCCTGCCGGAGACGCGTGGTCAGCCGCTGCCGGAGAGCATCTGAGCCGCGCGCAACGGAGCTCTCCCGGTCGATGACAGAGACCCGCGGCGATCGGCGCGCGCCTTATATCGGCCGGCCGATGCCGCGGCTGGAAGACTTCCGCCTGGTCACCGGCCAGGGCCGCTACACCGACGACGTATCATTCCCCGGGCAGGCGCATGCTGCTTTCGTGCGCTCGCCGCATCCGCATGCGCGCATCCTCGGCGTCGACACGGCGGCGGTGCGCGCGCTCGCGGGAGTGCTCGCGGTCTATACGGCCGCCGATTATGTGGCCGCCGGCGGGCGCGGCATCAAGCATTTCGCAATGCCGGCGGACGCTCACGACGTGAAGAAACCGTCGTTCCACGACTGGCGCGGGCGACCTGCCTTCGAGATGCCGCAGCCCGTGCTTGCAACGGATCGCGCGCGCTATGTGGGCGAGCCCGTCACCATGGTGGTGGCGGAAACCGCGGCGCTCGCGCACGAGGCTGCCGAGCGCGTCGCGGTGCATTACGCGCCGCTGCCTGCCGTTACCGATGTCCGCGACGCGATCGCGTCCGGCGCGCCCCACCTGCACGACGAAGCGCTGCACAACGTCGCGATGGACAGGGAGCTGGGCGATCCGGCGGCGCTCGCGGCGGCATTTGCCGCCGCGCATCTCGTCGTCGAACATTCGTTCCGCTCACAGCGCGTCGTCAATGCGCAGATGGAGCCGCGCGCCGCCATCGGCAACTACGACGAGGCGAGCGACATGGTCACGGCGCTCGCTGGCAGCCAGGGCGCGAACCGGCTTAAGGCCAATGTCGCCGACTCGCTCGGGCGTGCCCCCGAGAAAGTGCGGGCGGTCACGGCGGATGTCGGGGGCGGCTTCGGCTTGCGCACCAATTCGCAATCCGAGGCGATCCTCGTCGCGTTCGCGGCGCGCGCCTTGAAGCGCCCCGTCAAATGGCTCGGCGATCGCGCCGAATGCTTTCTCAGCGATTTCCAGGGCCGCGATCTCGTCACCGATGCGCGCCTCGCGCTCGACCGCGACGGGCGGATCCTCGCCATGAGCGTCGACCACATCGGCGGGCTCGGCGCCTATCCGGTCTCCTACGTCTGGCTCTCCAACGCCTACCGCATCATGCCGACGGTCTACGACGTGCCGCTCGCCTACTTGCGCGTGCGCGGCGTTCTCACCAACACGGTGCCGACCGCGCCCTTCCGCGGCGCCGGGCGGCCCGAGGCGCATTTCGTGATCGAGCGGCTTCTCGACTTGGCGGCGCGCCGCCTCGGCATCGATCGCGCCGAGTTGCGCCGGCGCAACCTGATCCGCCGCAAACAGCTCCCCTATCGCTCGGCGACCGGGCTCACCTATGACAGCGGTGATTTTCGCCACAACATGACGCGCGCGCTCGAGCTCGCCGACTGGAGAGGCTTTGCGACTCGCAAGCGCGAGGCGAAGAAGCGCGGACAGCTCGCCGGCATCGGCCTCTCCAACTATGTCGAGTCGCCGGTCGGCATTCCGGTCGAATACGTGCGCGTCACGGTCCAGCCGGAGGGCGTGGTCGAGGCCGCCGCCGGCACCCAGTCGACAGGGCAGGGGCACGAAACGACTTTTGCGCAGGTGCTCGCCGATCAGCTCGGCATTTTGCCGGAGCAGGTGCGGCTCGTCACCGGCGACACCGCGATCGTGCCGCGCGGCGGCGGCAGCCACTCGGACCGCTCCATGCGGCTCGCCGGCACGCTCCTGGTGCGCACGTCGGAGCGCATCATCGCGCAGGCGCGCGCCGTCGTGGCGGCGCTCGTCGAGGTAAAAGTCGACGACGTCGCCTTCGACGACGGCTTCTTCCATGCGCCGCAGTCCAACCGCCGGCTCGACATCTTCGACGTGGCGCGCGCCATCGCGAGTGAGTCGTTGCCGCCCGAGGTCAAGCAGCCGCTGACCAGCGACGAGGCCTTCCATGGCCGGATTCCAGCCTATCCGACCGGCTGCGCCATTGCCGAAGTCGAGGTCGATCCCGCGACCGGGACAGTCGTGCTCACGCGCTACGCCTCGGTCGACGACGCGGGCCGCGCCATCAATCCGCTCGTGCTGCACGGCCAGGTGCACGGCGGCATCGTGCAGGGCGCCGGCCAGGCACTGATGGAAACGACCGCGCACGATGCCGCCGGCCACGTGCTCGCCGGAAGTTTCATGGACTACGCCATCCCGCGCGCCGACGCGGTGCCGAGCCTTTCGGTCGAGCTCGCCGAGGACCCGACCGCCGGCAACCCGCTCAAGGTCAAGGGGGGCGGCGAGGCCGGCATCACGCCCGCGCTCGCCGTCATCGGCAACGCCGTCGTCGATGCGCTATCGGTCTACGGCATCGAGCATATCGAGATGCCGGCGACGCCCGCCGCTGTCTGGTCCGCGATCCGCGCGGCCGAAAGGAAACGGTCATGACCGAGCGTCCGCTCGCTCTCGGTGTCATCGGTCTCGGCATGGCGGGCGCCGTGATGGTGCGCGCGGCCGCGCACCATCCGGGCGTGGTGCTGACGGCCGCGGCCGAGCCGCATGCTGCGCCGCGCGAGGCCTTCGGGCGCGATTTCAACGCCCGCACCTACCCGGATGCGCGCGCGCTCTGCGAGGATGCAGCGGTCGAGGCGGTCTACATCGCGACGCCGCACCAGTTTCATGCCGAGCATGCCGTCGCGGCGGCCGAATGCGGCAAGCACGTGATCCTCGAAAAGCCGATGGCCCTGACGCTCGCCGATTGCGATCGCATTATCGCTGCCGTCGAGCGCGCCAAGGTGCATCTCATCGTCGGCCATACCCACGGGTTCGATCCGGCGGTACGCGAGATGCGCCGCATCATCGCATCGGACGAGCTGGGCGCGCTCGGCATGATCGCGTCATGGAACTACACGAATTACCTCTATCGCCCGCGCCGTCCCGAGGAGCTCGACACCTCGAAGGGCGGCGGCATCCTGTTCAACCAGGTGCCGCATCAGATCGAGACAGTGCGCCTGCTCGGTGGCGGCCTGGTGAAGAGCGTGCGCGCACAGGTCGGCGTTCTCGATCCGGCCCGGCCAACGGAAGCGAACTGCATGGCCTTTCTCGAGCTTGCCAATGGGGTCGCGGCGTCGCTGGTCTACAGCGGCTACGACTTCTTCGACTCGGACGAGCTGCATTTCTGGGTGTCCGAGCGGGGCTCGCCGAAGCAGCCCGCGCATGGCGCATCGCGCCGCGCGCTGCGCGCGCATCAGGGGCCAGAGGCCGCGCTGCGCACGTCGAGCGTTGGCTACGGCGCGCCCGACCAGGGCGAGCCGCCGCACCAGCCGCATTTCGGCGTGACCATCGCGACCTGCGCGCGCGGTGATCTGCGCGCCTCCGCGGACGGCGTCTTTGTCTACGGCGAGGACGGCAAGCGCGAGATCGCCCTGCTGGACGGCGGGCGATATTCCGGCCGCCTCAATGTGCTCGACGATTTGCGCGCCGCCATCGCAACGGGACGCTCGCCGCTGCACGGCGGCCGCTGGGGCAAGGCCACGCTCGAGGTCGCGCTCGCGATCCAGCAGTCTGCCCGCGAGCGGCGCGAGATCGTTCTTGCACACCAGGTCGGCATATCGAATTGTGAGTAGGAAAGTGGAGAGGGCAAAGATGATATCGAGGATACGAATGTTCGCGGCGTGCCTTGCATTGCTCGCGTTCGCGGCAAGCGCGGCGGCGCAGGATGCCGACCTCATTCTGCTCAACGGGAAGATCGTCACCGTCGACGATCGCTTTTCGATCGCCCAGGCGCTGGCGGTTCGCGGGCAGCGCATCGTCGCGGTCGGCAGCAATGCGGACGTCGAAAAGCTGAAGGGGCCGGCCACGCGGGTCACGGACCTCGCGGGCCGCACCGTCATCCCGGGGCTCATCGACAATCACGCCCACTGGGTTCGTGCCGCCGAGCACGACGAGCTGCGATTCGACGGCGTCACGTCCCGGGCGCAGGCGCTCAAGCTCCTCGCCGATCGGGTGAAGGCCACGCCGCCCGGGCAATGGATCGCGGTTCTGGGCGGCTGGTCGGAGCAGCAGTTCACCGACGATTCGCGCGGCTTTCCGCGTGGCGAGCTCGATCGCATCGCGCCGAATAATCCGGTCGTGATTCAGGCCATCTACGATCACTCCTATCTCAACAGTGCCGCGCAAGCGGCCATGAAGATAGATGCGGCCACCCCGAACCCGCCCAACGGTACGATCGAGAAGGATACGGCGGGCCAGCCGACCGGCGTGGTGCGGGGCGGTGGCGGCGTTGCGTTCGTGGCGGCGCGTATTCCTCTGTTCGGCCGGGATGCCTGGCTTGCCAACACGCGCAAGCTCGTCACTTACCTCAATTCGCTGGGCGTGACGGCGTGGCTGGACGCCGGCGGCCGCGGCATGGGCACCAAGCACTACGAGCCGTTCCGGTATCTCGACCAGCACGGCGAGCTGAACATTCGCGTGTTCTGGACCACCATCCGCCAACCCGGGACGCCGGCCCAGGCCGATGCGGTCATCAAGGAGATCGCCGATCAGAAGCCGTTTCAGGGTGACGACTATTTCGACAATGTCGGCTGGGGGGAGAGTATCTACGGGCCGGTTACGACGCAGTTGTTGCGGGCCACCAGCAATACCAAGCCGGAGGACATGGAGCAGTATCGCCGCATCGCTGATGCGCTGGCTGCCCAGGGCCTCTACGTCAATTCGCACGTCGAGATGGAACCGGCGATCGACGCCTTTCTCGATGCGTACGAGGCGATCAACAAGACGCATCCGATCAAGGGGCTGCGCTGGACGTTCTCGCATCTCGATCAGGTCACGGAGAAGCAGCTCGAGCGGATGAAGCGGCTCGGCATGGGTGCGCAGATTCACAGTCGCCCGCTGATCCAGGGCGCCCTGATGCACAAGGTCCATGGCGACCGGGCCTGGGACATGCCGCCGTTCCGGCGCGTCCAGGACAGCGGGATCCACTGGGGTCTCGGCTCTGATGCGACCGCGGTCACGACGTCGAATCCGTTCTACACGCTGAGCCTTGCCGTCACCGGCGAGATGATCGGCGGCCGCAAGGTGAACCGGCAGACGATCTCGCGGGAGGAAGCGCTGATCGCACACACGCGATCCAACGCGTGGTTCCTGTTCCAGGAGGGCAACATCGGTTCGCTGACGCTCGGCCGATACGCCGATCTGCTCATCCTCGACCGCGATTACCTGACGGTCCCGGAAGGTGAGATCAAGGACATCAAGCCTGTCCTCACGATGGTCGGCGGCAAGGTCGTCTATGAAGCGCCGGCGAAGTGAAGTCACGAGCACCGCGCTTGCGTCGTCCTCCCCCGCAAGCGGGGAGGGAGGCCGTCCGCCCTGCCTTCCCTACTTGGCTTCCTTCTTCTTATACGGGCCGAGTTGCTGCGCGGCCCATTTGGCGAAACTCGTGTCGACCACCTGATCGACCGTGACCGAGCCGTCGATCAGCTTGGTATCCTTGAAGTACTGCCATACGTTCTTGAGCGAGGCGACGTTGAGCTCGCCGTTCGGGTCGACGTAGTGCGACCGCATGGCACGATAGACTGCCGGGTTTTTGATGAACGAGTACTCGTTGAGGATCGGGATCACCTGTTCAGCCGCCGGCCCGGTCAGCCGGTCGCCGTTGAGCGCATCCAGATAGTCGCGCGCGCCGCGCAGGTAGGCGCGCATGAACTTCTTGGCGTCCTCGGGCCGCTCCTTGATGAACTTCTCGCTGTAGAACACCACCGCGGTCTCGAAGCCCGGATAGAA
>DASXCK010000506.1:0-8261 GCA_036491235.1 Xanthobacteraceae bacterium
GTGAAATCCTTCGATAACCTCGAGCAGGAGATGGCGAGCTTGCTCGGCCGTCCGCCTGGAAAATCTTGAAGCTCGCGCGATCCGGCCGCCGCGTTCGTCTCGCGACGGTAGCGGCCGGGGTAGCGCTGGTCCTCGCGTTCACGGCGCCCGCCGGCGCCCAGGACATCAGCATCAATTTCGGCCAGGGCAGCGGGCTGACCGAGCGCGCGCTGCAGCTCATCGCGCTCCTGACGGTGCTGTCGCTGGCGCCGTCGATCCTCGTGATGGTCACGTCCTTCACCCGCATCGTCGTGGTGCTGTCACTGCTGCGCACCGCGCTCGGCACCGCGACCGCGCCGCCGAACACGGTGCTCATCTCGCTTGCGCTCTTCCTCACCGCCTTCGTGATGGGGCCGACGTTCCAGCGCTCCTACGACGTCGGCATCAAGCCGCTGATGGCGAACCAGATCACCACCGAGCAGGCATTCGAGCGCTCGTCCGGCCCGCTGCGCGACTTCATGCTCAAGAACGTGCGCGAGAAGGACCTCAAGCTGTTCATCGATATGTCGCACGAGGCGGCGCCGGCCAAGCCCGAGGACCTGTCGCTGCGCATCCTCGTGCCTGCATTCATGATTTCCGAGCTCAAGCGCGCCTTCGAGATCGGCTTTCTGCTCTTCCTGCCGTTCCTGATCATCGACCTCGTGGTCGCCTCGGTGCTGATGTCGATGGGCATGATGATGCTGCCGCCGGTGGTCGTGTCACTGCCGTTCAAGCTCATTTTCTTCGTCCTGGTCGACGGCTGGAGTCTCGTCGCCGGCAGCCTGGTGCAGAGCTACGGAACGTAGGAGCCGGCGCTACTGCGAGGCCGTGCGGATCACCGGCGCGGCGCTGGTGGTCGCCGGCGGCTGGCCCGGGGGCGCCGGCGCGGGCGTCGCCTTCGGGGGCGGGCCGTACACGGCCTCCGGCACGAACGCGCCAGTGTCGGGATAGCGCGCACGCATCACCCGCAAGAAGGCCTCGAGGGTGTCTACCGAGGCGACCTGGCGCGCGATCTCGCGGAATTCCACCGTGCTGACGTTGTCCGGCGAGGTCAGCACCTCGAAGGCGCGGCGGTCCGACCCTTCGGTCATCTTGGCCGCATATTTCTCGGCGAAGCGGCCGAGACCGAGCTGGTCGTTGGCGAGCGAATAGCCGAGGGCGGCGCGCAGCAGGTCGGCGCGCTCGGCGTTGTCGAGCGGCCGCCAATCGCGCCAGCGGTCGCCGTAGAGCAGCTCGATCTGCTCGGCTGCCAGGCGCCAGCGCTTCGCCGACCACAGGATGTCGGAACGCAGGCGGATCGCCTCGGGCCCCTCGACATTGGCAATCACCTCGAGCGCGACGTCCTGGCGGCCGATGTCGGAGAGCGCCCGCCCCTGGAGAAGCAGGCGCTGGTTGCGCAGCTCGGTCGGCAGCTCGGCGGTGCGCGTCGCGTTGAGGGTGGCGAGAGCCCGGTCGGGCTTGCGGTTCATCAGATAGATCACGGCGAGGCGCGTCGCGACCTGCGCCCGCCCGGCCCCCTGCAGGCGGTGGTCGACCTGATGCTGCAGCAGCTCGGCCGCCTGGTCGAGAAGATCGACCGACACCAGGCGATCGGTGAGCCGGCGGATCATCTCGTCGCCGCGCCGGCCGATCGGGGTCAGCTCACGGTAGTCGTAGAACAGCGCGAGCGCGTCGATCGCCGGCATGGCGTCGCCCTTGCCGGCAAGGAACAGCGAATCGAAGGTCGCGACGGCCGCGTCCTGGATGCGGCGGGTCATCTCCGAGTTGGGATGCGCCTTCATGGCGATACGCATCACGTGGAACGCGTCGCGGTAGCGCGCCTCCTCGGTGTACAGCTTTGCCAGCACCTGCAGCGCTTCGGTCTCGGTATCGTCGCCGCGCCACATCGTGGTCAGCGTCTCCAGCGCCGAAACGGCTTCCTTGCGCTTGAGATCGCCGAGCTGGTAGCGCAGCTCGGTCTCGCGCAGCCGGCCCTGCGCGGCGGCGGGCCGCAATTTCGACTCGGCGGCCTGGCGATACGCCGTCAGCGCATCCTCATTGCGGCCGAGCGCCTCGGCGAGCCGCCCGCGCAGCACTGCAATCGAAGGCGCGAGATCGGACGGAATGCCGATCTGCTCGAACTCGTTGAGATAGTCGCCGGCCGCCGCGAAATCGTGCGCCTCGATCGTGGCGCGGACCGCGTCCTTGAGCACGACCTGCTGCAGCTCGATCGGCAGGCTGCCGATCGCGGTGTCGAGATTGCGGAACGCTTCGCGCGCTTCCGCCCATTTACCCTGCTGCGTGTAGGCGACGGCGCGCCAGACCTGGGCGTCGTGCTGGCCGCCGACCAACGGGTTGGCGAGGTCCTTCAGAGCTTCGTCGCTGCGCGACAGCATCAGTTCGGCAACCGCGCGCATTACCAGGCTGGTCGTGTCGTCGGCGGTCGGACGCTCGTCTGAGATCGCCACGTCGAGCACGCCCTTGGCCTCGACGTACATGTCGCGCGCCATGTAGAAGCGCACGAGGTCGAGGCGCGCCGCATTGCGCTTGGCGTCGACGGCAGTCGCGGCGACGGCGATGAGCTTCTCCTGGCGCTGGCGGAACGCCGCCTGTCGGTCGAAGCCCCACAGCTGCGAGTCGAACAAGAACGGACCATTGCCCTCGGCATGCTGGCTGGCCGGACCGCCGGACGACAGCGTCAGCCCGCCCGGCCGGCTGATCACGACCTTGTCGGCGGAGAGCCCGACGGCCACGTCGTCGGCGAGCGGCTCGATCGCCACGCCATGGACCGAGGCGAGCGCGTTGAATTCGACGAACTTCTGATCCTTGAGAAAGCCGCGCGCCGGCCCGAGCGCGGTGACGACGTAGAGCGTATCGCCGGCGTCCGGATCAGTCAGCCGATAGACGGTGCGCGGATCGTCGAACGGAACGATCGCCGTCGTATGGCCGTTGCCGCCGGCCATGTTGTGCACGATAGCGAGCGGCCGCGTCGGATCGAGCACGACGTCACCGATCTTGACCGTCCAGGACGTGCCTTCCTGGGCAAAGCTCGCAAGCTGCGGGCGCTTGAGCTTTATGCGGACGACCTGCCCGTCGCGGGCGGGCGCGACCGTCGCGACACCAAGGCGGGGATTGACGCTTTTGGCGAGCGCCGAGAGGTCGATCTTGGCGGCGGTGTCGAACACGAGCCAGAGCGTGTCGGCGCGGCGGAAGACGGCGCCGGGCGTCGGCGCGGCGAACGGAAAGGTGAGCTTGAGATTGTCGCCCTCGTGGCGCAGCGCGACCACGACCGGCCCATTGGGGTCGGGTGGGTCGAGGGGCGCCGCAGCCGGCTGATCGGCGGCCGGTGCCGCCACCGCGAGCGCTGGTGCGTTGGTTTTCGCGTGGGTGCCTGGGTTGATGTTCGCGCCGGCGGAAGCCGCGGGCGGCACGGGTCGCGACGGCGCTGGCGGCGGTACCGGCGCGGCCGCGACCGACGCAGCGGGTACGGCCGCCGGCCGGGCGGGCGGCGCGGCTGGTTGTGCCGGCGGTGCAACGGGCGGCGCAGCCGCTTGGCGCGGAGCCGTGGCGGCGGCCGGCCGCACAGCAGGCGCCGGGGGCGGCACCGCGGGCGCGGCGACAGGCGCCGGCGCGGGGACCGTGGCGGGCGCGGCGGCGGCCGCTTGCGCCGGAACCGTTTGCGGGGCCGCGAGGGACGCGAGCGGCGGCGGTCGTGCGGCATTGTCGGCCGACGGCAGCGCTGCGGGCGAATTGTCCTTCGGGATCAATTCGGCAGGCGTCTTCCTGCCGTCGAGCGGCATGATGTCGACGACGTAGCTGTTGTCTTCGCGGAACGTGCGTACGTCGATCTTGCCGATCAGCGCAAACGTGACCGAGCTGCTCTGCTCGCCCGTCGTGCTCGAGATCGCCTCGATGGTCGGCGGCAGCGGCGAGACCGCAGTCGCGAGATCGAACTTGAGGGCGTGATCGAACACCAACTTGAGCTTGTCCCTGCTGCGCTCGGTGGTGATCGACATCAGCTCCGGCAGCTCGAAGACGTAGCGCGAAAAGGTCGGCTGATGCGCGACGCGCACCGGCGTGAGCGGAATCTTGCGCTGACGCGCCAGCCGCGCCTGCTCGCGCTGCGCCTGCTCGGCCGCGCGCGCACGGCGCGCCAGATCCTCGACCACCTCGCGCGGCAGCGGGGGCGGCGCGGCGCTCCAGCTGTCGGGCATGAGGTCGACGAACAGGCGCTCGGCAGCCATCATCGAATTGACCCGGACGTGCTGGGTGAGCGCCATGCGCACCGCCATCCCGTCTGGATCGCTGCGCGCGGCGCTGACGTAGCCGACCGCGTTGGACGGAAGCCGATCGATCGGCACTTTCACGGGAGCCTTGAACGAGATCACCAGCACGTTGTTCGCGAGGTGCACCTTGGGGTCGTCGACCTCGTCGCTGAAGAGGAAGACGAGACGCGCATAGCCGCCGCTGAGGTCGACCGAGATGTCGGCCGTCACCGGCTGCTGGGCACGCGCCGGAACGGCGCCGACGAGGCACCACAGCAACGTCACGGCCAGTCCAAACGCCGCGCACGCCCGGACACGCAGCGGACGCCGCACGGTCGTGGGACGATCAGCCGCCCCAGGTCCAATGATATGTGATGGCTGGCCCATAACGCGTTCTGCGCCGGTTTCCCTCGGGCGCAGGTTACGCAACGCGCCTAGGCTTTCACCTTAAGGCCAACACGCTTAACGAGCCGTTACCGACAACCTACGTGGAATCAATGTGTTAGGGCAGTTTTGCGGCGTGGCGAATCGTTGTTTCCGTTGACGAATCTAACGCGGATGCCCTTCGATCTTGGGAAGTTGGGCGGTGGGTGCCGCAGGTGGGATTCCGGATGCGCGGCTGGCGAGCTCGACGGTCAGACGCTCGGCCACGTCGGGCTGCATCTGCGCCATGATGTCGGCCATGACCCGCGGCTTGATCTTCGAGACGACCGTGATCAGCACCGGCATCTCGAGGCGATCGAAGATCTTGGCGGCGTCCTTCGCCTTCATGTTCTCATACATGGTGACGAGCCCCTTGAGCCGCTCCGCTTCCGCCTCTTCCTTCTTGGCGGCCACGCCGTTCTCCTGCGTCTGCAAACCCTGGAGGTCATGCGCGCGGCTGTCGAGCTTCTGTTCGGCCGACTTCAGCAGATTCTCGCGGATCTCGAGCTCGCGCGCCCGCGCGTCGAGCTCCTGACGCCGCTCGCCCAGCCGCTCGAGAATGGCGCGCTCGGCCGGCGAGGCGCCGGGGTTCTGGTCGAGCTGGATCACGCGGCCGCCCGGGTTCGCCTTTGGGTCCGGATTGATCGGCGGGGCCTTGGCCTCGCCGGGCCTGGCCTCGGCCGGCTTGGTTTCGGCCGGCTTGGTTTCGGCCGGTTGGGTCTCCGCCGGCTTGACGACCGGCGGCGCCGAGGTCTCGCCCGTGCGGTCGTCGGCGTTCTGTCCGGTGAGCGTCTGCTTGTCCTCACTGATCGAGCCGGTGGTGTCGCGAAAATTGAACACATTCCGCGCCCACGGGTTCTGCCGCCCCGGATCCGGCGGCGGCGTGCTCGCGGTGCTCGGCGGGCTGCTGAAATCGAGATCGGCGAGCGTGAAGCCGCCGTCGAGAACAAGCCCGAGGATCTTGAGGCCGAGCAGGCAGATCGTCGCGAGCAGGACGACCGGAATCAGCCGGAACTCACGCACGAACCGCATCATGCGGCGCGGCCGGACATCCGCAAGCGGGCGCGATCGGCGAGTGCTTGCGCGGCCGCCACCATGGCGCGCGGATCAGCGGGCGGCGGCGCGACGGGCACCGGCGCCGCCGGCAGCACAAGGTCGGGTCGCGCGGCGCTCACGATCCTCGCAAGCCGCTCGAGCACGTCTTCGCCGCCCGCGATCTGGCGGTCGATGTCGGCGCAGAAGCGCTCGGCGGTGCGCAAGCGCTCGCCGAGATTCTGGTCGCATTCCCGCACGGTCATCTTGAGGCCGGCGATCGCGCGCTCGGCGATCTCGGTCGCGGTGATCAGCTCGGAGATCGTCGCCTTGAGCGCGTGCTCGTCGGCCCTGAGGCGAGTGAGCCGCTTGTTGAGCGATATGCAGTAGCCGATCGTGATCATGAGCAGGACCGCGACCAGGCTCTCGATGATCAGTGCGAGGGTATGGCTCACGATGCCTCCAACCGGTTCGATGTCTCGCCCGCGTTCTCGAACATGGCGAAGGTGGTGCGCGGTTTGCGCAATGGTTTCGACACGCGCACCGCGACGCGGTCGCCGACGCGGCCCATGCGCCCTTCGGTGAGCGTCACGTCACCGCAGCGCACCGTCACCATGGCGTCGGGCTTGAGATCGAGGGTCAGGGTATCGCCGACATCGAGGCGCATGAGCTGCTTGAGCGGGAGCTTCGCCTCGTAGAGTACGGCGTCGACCGCAATCTCGGCCTGGCCGATCTCGGTGGCGAGATGGCCTTCCCAGATCGGATCGCGGCCGAACTTCTCGCCCATGAACATCTGCAACAGCACGTCGCGGATCGGTTCGATGGTCGCATAGGGCAGCAAGAGCTCGATGTTGCCGCCGCGATCTTCCATGTCGATGCGCAGGCGCACCAGGATCGCGGCATTGGCCGGGCGAGAGATCGCGGCGAAGCGCGGATTGGTCTCGAGCCGGTCGATGTTGAACTTGACCGGCGACAGCGGCTTGAAGGCGAGCTCGGCGTCGGCGAGCACCACCTCGATCATGCGCTTCACCAGGTTGGTCTCGATCGTGGTGTAGGGCCGCCCCTCGATGCGGATCGCGCTCTGCCCGCGGCGGCCGCCGAGCAGCACGTCGATCATCGAGTAGATCAGGCTCGACTCGACGGTGAACAGGCCGAAATTGTCCCACTCCTCCGCCTTGAAGACGGCGAGCACCGCCGGCAGCGGGATGGAATTGAGATAGTCGCCGAAGCGCACCGACGTGATGCGGTCGAGCGTCACTTCCACGTTGTCGGAAGTGAAATTGCGCAGCGACGTCGTCATCAACCGGACCAGCCGGTCGAAGACGATTTCGAGCATCGGCAGGCGCTCGTAGGAGACCATCGCCGAGTCGATGATCGCACGGATGCCGGAATTGTCGCTGATCGACACGTCCGTCATGCTGAAGCCGAGGAGCGTGTCGATCTCCTCCTGGTTCAGGATGCGTTCGGCCCGGTCCTTGCTCGACGTGAACGAGTTGGTGTCGTCGATCATCGCGGCCCATTGGGCCGCCATTTCCTCGCTGACGGTCTCGACCGGCGCCGCCGAGGCTTCGCCGGGAACCTCGTCATCGAGGGCCGCACCCCATTCGGCGGCCAATGCGTCTTGGTCGACTTGATTATCTGCCATCGTTCACACCGTCACTGGACGATGATCTCCTTGAACAGCACCGCATTGACCTTGTTCGGCGCGATCGCGATGTTCACGCGCTTGGTCAGCTCTTCCTTGAGCCGGTAGAGTCCCGCCGAGCCGTCGAGATCGGTCGGCCGCAGTTCGCGCAGGTAGGTCTGGAACGTGTCCATGATGCGCGGCATGATGGGCTTGATCTCTTCCGAGAGCTTCTCGTCGGGCACCTCGAGCACCACTTTGACCTTGAGATATTGAGTGCGGTCGCTGCCGGCGTTGTTGAGATTGACCAGCACCTCGGGCATGTCGACGAACACCGCCGGCTTCGGTGCCGGCGCCGCCTCGGCGTGGTGCGGGTGGCCGAACATGGCGAAGCCGCCGTAACCCACGCCGGCGAGCAGCACGACGCTGCCGCCGATCATCGCGATCATCTTCAAGGAGAACTTTCGCTTCGGCGCCGCTGTCTGTTCGGCGCCCTCGGCGACTTCGGCCTCCTCGTCGGGGTTGTCCGCTGCTTTAGCCTTGGCCGCCATGTGAGTCCCGGATCGCTCTAGGCGCAGGCCGTGCGGCCGACCGGCCGGTCGCGTGATGCCGCAGGCGCTTCGTGCGTCTTGTCTGGCAAGGCTAAATTCAGAATGGTTAACGCAACCTTATCTACCCGGAAAATTTTGCCGCCCAACGTCGCGATGGCGGCGCTTTCTGCCGTCGACGGAAGCCGTGGTTTTGGATCAATACGTTGAATTATCTCGATTTTCGACTTTGGCACGGCCCCTGCATCATGGTTAACGCGGTCGCCCGCGGCTTGGGAGAGCAGCGAGCGGCCCGTTGACCGGCCCGGTTTGGGAGAACCTGGCGCGGTCGCAAGGGGAGATCACCGATGGAGAATGCCCTTCTCGTCGGAC
>DASXCK010000507.1:0-2080 GCA_036491235.1 Xanthobacteraceae bacterium
ATCGTGCTGCAATCCGCGATCCTGCTCTTTTTGATCGGCTCCGTGCTGTGCGGCCTGAGCCGTTCGATGCTCGAGCTGATCGTGTTCCGCGCTGTTCAAGGTTTAGGCGGCGGCGGGCTGATGGTCACCACTATGGCGGCGATCGGCGATATCGTCACGCCGCGCGAGCGTGGGCGCTATCAGGGCCTGTTCGGCGCGGTGTTCGGCGTCTCGACCGTCATCGGGCCGCTGATCGGCGGCTACTTCGTCGAGCACCTGAGCTGGCGCTGGATCTTCTACATCAACCTGCCGCTCGGGCTCGTGTCCGTCGCGGTGATCGGCTGGACCTTTCGTACGCCGGCGAGCCGCCAGCGCCCGGCGATCGATTTTGCGGGGGCCGGCCTGCTCGCGGTCCTGCTCACCGCCGTGATGCTGCTGACGACCTTCGGCGGACAGTCCATCGCATGGCTTTCGCCCGGGAGCGGCGTGCTTGTCGCCGCCACGCTGCTCGGGCTCATCGGATTCATCGCGGTCGAGCGGCGTGCGCCGGAGCCGATCCTGCCGCTTTCGCTCTTTCGCAACCGCATCTTCGTCGTCTCCTGCGCGGTCGGCTTCATCGTCGGGCTCGCGATGTTCGGATCGGTGACGTACATGCCGCTCTATCTGCAGGTGGTCCGCGGCGCTAGCCCGGCCCACGCCGGCCTCGAGCTGACCCCGATGATGGCGGGCCTGCTGGTCACCTCGATCGCCACCGGGCGCATCATCAGCCGATTCGGGCGCTACCGCCTGTTTCCCATCATCGGAACGGGGGTGACGACAGTCGCGCTTGCGCTGCTCGCGACGCTCGGCGTCGGGTCGGCCGCATGGGAGCCTTCGGTATATATGCTCGTGCTCGGCCTCGGGCTCGGCATGGTGATGCAGGTCCTGATCCTCGCCGTGCAGAATGCGGTCGACTATCGCGATCTCGGGGTCGCGACGTCCGGCGCGACCCTGTTTCGCTCGATCGGCGGATCGGTCGGCGTCGCCGCGTTCGGCGCGCTGTTTGCTGCGAGGCTGACGCGCGGGCTCGCGGCGCTCATGCCGCCCGGCGCGCAACTGCCGGCCGCCAGCGGGCCCGACGCGATCGTGGCGCTGCCGCCCGCACTCAAGGCCGACTATCTCGCGGCGTTCACCGCCGCGCTCCATCCGGTGTTCCTGGCCGCGACGGCGATCGCGGTGGTCGCGTTCGCGCTCACCTGGCTGCTCGAAGAGCTGCCGCTGCGCGGGCCGGCACGCGCCGAAACCGTCGGCGAGAGCTTCGCGATGCCCCATGATGCCACCTCGCTCGAGGAGCTGGAGACGATCGTCACGCGCCTGCAGGCGCGCGAAACGCGCTGGGAATTCTACAATCGCGTGGCGCGCTCACTCGATCTCGCGCTCGCGCCGGACCAGATCTGGCTGCTGGTGCACGTCTGCCGCTCGGTCCCGGTGTCCCTGTCCGAGCTCGCGGCGCGCTTCAGCGTGACACCCGCTCGCCTCGACACGATCGCGGCCCAACTCGTTGCCGGCCGGATGGTTGCGCGCGAGGGGGACGAATTGTCCGCAACGCCACACGGCAGGGCGCTGTTCGACCGCATGGTCGAGGCGCACAGGATGGTGCTCCAGCGCTTGGCGGCACGGTGGTCGCCGGAGCAGCATGAGGACGCCAAAACCATGCTGGATGGTCTCGCCCGCAGCCTGATCGCCGAGCTTCCGATCGCGCCGGCCGGGCAGGCCGCCGAACGTTAACCTGCATCGCAGCGAATACCTTGCGACGGCAGGCCTTTTCCTCTATAAAGGGTCGTATCGACATTTGGCCGGGTTATCGGGCCGTATCGCCTTGGCGTTGCGCTGGGCAGACGTTCAGAATCTCACCAAACATCGACGAACTGGGTGACATGCCACGCAACCGCGCGGCATCGCGCCCGAGCGCACCAAACGCAAGGACCAAGATCATGATCAACGGCACCGTGAAGTTCTACAACAGTCAAAAAGGCTTCGGTTTCATCCAGCCGGAAGACGGCAGCAAGGACGTGTTCGTCCACGCGACCGCGCTGGAGCGCGCCGGCCTGCATGGCCTGAA
>DASXCK010000508.1:0-18816 GCA_036491235.1 Xanthobacteraceae bacterium
CTCGTTGCCCGCATAGGCGACGACGCCGTCCTCGGCGGCACGCACGTCGGTGCCCTGCGGAACCGCGAGATCGATGCCGTCGTTGCGCTGGCCGTTCGGCTTCGAGCCGAACGTCGCGATCACGCGGCCACGCACCGGCCAGCGGAAGGCCAGCGCCCGGGCGACCGCGCTCGGTGCCGCCGCGGCGGTGGTCGCCTGCGTGCCCGTGACGGCGACGCGCGCTGCCGGAGCGGCTTCGGCGGTTACGACCGGCTTCGGCGCCGGAGCCTGAACGATGTGCGGCGGCTGCACCTTCGGCGCAGCAGGCGCGGGCGCCGGCGGCGTGACGGCGCGCGAGGCCGTCATCTGGCCGGGAATGAAAATGCGGTCACCGATCTTGAGATGCGTCTGCGGCGCGATGTGGTTCGCGGCCGCGATCTGCCCGACCGGCTTGTGATAGCGCCGCGAGATCGCCATCAGGGTCTCGCCGCGCGCGACAATATGGACGTTGGCGTGGGTCGCGACCGCCTCGTGCGGCTGCGGTCCATGGCGATGCGGCGCAGCTTGAGGAGCCGCCGCCTCGGCATGATTGTATTTCGGAATGACAAGGCGCTGGCCGGCGCGGATTTCGCCCGCGCCGTGCAGGCCGTTTGCCTCGATGATCGCGCTGGCCGGCACGCCGTACTTGTGGGCGAGGCTTTCGGCGGTTTCGCCCGGGGTCACCACGATCGCGGTGCCGCCATCCCATTTCCAGGCGGTGTGGGGTCGATGCGGGATCGAGCCCGTCACCTCGTGTGCCGGTGAAGGCGGCGGTGGCGGCGGTGCCGCATGCATCGGCGTCGGCACTGGCGCCGGACCGGCTGGCGTGTACGAGCCCATCCCGCCTCCGCCGCCCGACACACCGACTGACGCGATGGTCGCGGGGCGGTTGGCGCTCGGCGGCGGCGGCAACGACTGGGTCGCGATGCGGCTCGTGGGCGCCGCCTGCACGGAACCGGTCATTTCCGGCCGTGCGGCTGCGCGCGACGCGAATGGATTGGAATTGGGATTTTCGAAACGCGTGGTGTCGGAGCTGCAGCCCGCCACCCCCACCGCCAACAGTCCGAGCATCGCAAGCCCGGACCATGGGCGCCACGCAACCTTGACGACCGCACGCATGGGTCTACTCACTCGTCCACAACAACGGATGGGTCAGTTAAAGCGGCGCGGAGTAAAGATTGCTTTAAGCAGGAAACCTGCGCTTAACACTAACCGAATACGGCGCAATTCGTCACAATTCGCGCGCTTTCCCGGGCAAAAGCGGCACAAAACGCACGCCGATCAGGTTCTCGCGCGTCAGCCCTTGTTTAGTCTTCGTTAGCTTTACGATCACTTGGGCGCCGGCGTGTGGCCCGAGCGGCAGCACCATGATGCCGCCCTCCCCAAGCTGGTCGACGAGCGGCCGTGGAATCTCCTCGGCCGCGGCGGTCAACAGGATGCGGTCGAACGGCGCCCTCTCGGCCGCCCCCGCAAGGCCATCCGCGGCGACCACATCGACATTCGTGTAGCCGAGCGTCGTGAGCCGACCGCGCGCCGCGTCCGCGAGCGTGCGGTAGCGTTCGACCGTCACGATCTCGCGGGCAAGCCGCGACAGGACCGCGGCCTGGTAGCCCGAGCCGGTTCCGACCTCGAGCACGCGATGCTCCGGCCGCAGCGCGAGGCGCTCGGTCATGTAGGCGACCACGTAGGGCTGGCTGATCGTCTGCCCGCAATCGATCGGCAAGGCTTGGTCCGCGTAGGCGACGTCGGCGTGGGTCGGCCCCACGAAATACTCGCGCGGCACCACGTCCATGGCGTGCAGCACCGCGGCATCGGTGATCCCGTGCCGACGCAGGCTGAGCAGAAATTCCATGCGGCCGACCCGGTCGTCAGGCCACGGCGATGAGGACACGCGCCACCTCCTCGGCAGGCGTTTTAGCCCATGTCCCGGCGACCTGGATACCGAGACGCCGACGAGGACCTGCATTTCGTCACCGCGCAGTTCTCGCGAAGCCGATATCGCTGCCGAGATCAGGCACGCGTCAGTCGAATATTTCGGCGAGCCGCGCCTTGAAGCGCTCGTCGGTCAGGTCGATGCGCAGCGGCGTCACCGATATGCGGTTCTCCCGCAAGGCCTGCAGATCGGTCCCGCCCGGCGACGGCGGGCGCGGCCCGCGCGCAAAGGCGATCCAGTAATACGGGTTGCCGCGGCCATCGTGGCGCGCGTCGATGCGCAGCCATTCCTGATCGCGCTTACCCTGGGACGTGACCTCGATGCCCTTCACGTCGTCCGGCACGCAGTCGGGAAAATTGATGTTGACCAGCACGTCGGGCGGCATGCCCTCCGCCAGCACCTTGCGGATGATGTCGGGGCCATGCGCGGCGGCCGTGTCCCAATGCGGGTTCTGCCGGTTGGCCGCGCTGTAGCCCTGCGACAACGCGAAGGACGGGATGCCGAGGATGGCGCCCTCGAGCGCGCCCGCGATCGTTCCCGAATAGGTCACGTCCTCGGCGGCATTCTGTCCGCGGTTCACCCCCGACAGGATGAGATCGGGCAGCTTGCCGTCGAGGATATGGCGCACGCCCATGATCACACAGTCGGTCGGCGTGCCCTTGATGGCGAAGCGCCGCTCGTCCACCGCGCGCATCCGCAGCGGATCGTTGAGCGAGAGCGAATGCGACACGCCCGACTGGTCGAACTCGGGCGCCACGATCCACACCTCGTCGGAGAGAGCGCGCGCGATCTCGGCGCAGACGTCGAGACCCGGGGCGTTGATGCCGTCGTCGTTGGTGACCAGGATGCGCATGCGGTTACGCGATCGTCTTCAGGCCGCCCATATAGGGCACGAGCACATCCGGCACCGCGATCGAGCCGTTCTCCTGCTGGTAGGTCTCCATCACGGCGATCAGCGCGCGGCCGACCGCCACGCCCGAGCCGTTGAGGGTGTGCACATGACGCACGTTGCGGTCCTTGCCGCGGCAGCGTGCATTCATGCGCCGCGCCTGAAATTCGCCGCACACCGAGCACGAGGAGATCTCGCGGTACATGTTCTGCCCGGGCAGCCAGACCTCGATGTCGTAGGTCTTCTGCGACGCGAAGCCCATGTCGCCGGTGCACAGCGTGACGACGCGATAATGCAGGTCGAGACGGCGCAGCACCTCCTCGGCGCAGGCGAGCATGCGCTCGTGCTCGTCGCGGCTTTGCTCCGGCGTCGTGACCGAGACGAGCTCGACCTTGGTGAACTGGTGCTGGCGGATCATGCCGCGCGTGTCCTTGCCGGCGGCACCCGCCTCGGCACGAAAGCACGGCGTGCAAGCCGTGAGCCGCAGCGGCAGCTCCGCCTCGTCGACGATCGACTCGCGCACGAGATTGGTGAGCGAGACCTCGGCGGTGGGGATCAGCCAGTGATCCGTCGTGGTGCGAAACTGGTCCTCGGCGAATTTCGGCAATTGCGCGGTGCCGAACATCACCTGGTCGAGGACAAGGAGCGGTGGATTGACTTCCGTATAGCCGTGCTCGCCGGTGTGCAGATCGAGCATGAACTGTCCGAGCGCGCGCTCGAGCCGTGCCAGGCCCTTCTTCAGCACCACGAACCGCGCGCCCGAAAGTTTTGCCGCCGTCTCGAAATCCATCTGCCCGAGCGCTTCGCCGAGCTCGAAATGCTGCTTGGTCGCGAACGCGTAGTCGCGCTTGGCGCCGAAGCGGTGATGCTCGACGTTGCCGTGCTCGTCCTGGCCATCCGGCACCTCGGCCAGCGGCAGGTTGGGAATCTCGGCGAGCGCCTTCTCGAGCTCGGCGGTCGCGTCCTTCTCGTCCGCCTCCATGGCGGGGATCGCGCCCTTGAGCTCGGCAACCTCCGCCATCAGCCGCGCGGCCGCGGCTTCGTCCTTCTTTTTCTTCGCCTCGCCGATCTCCTTCGACCCGGCGTTGCGGCGCGCCTGCGCCTGCTCGAGCTTGCCGATGATCGCGCGTCGGCGTTCGTCGCGCGCCAGCACGCGCTTGGATTCAGGCGCGAGCCCGCGCCGCGCGAGCGCTGCGTCGAATGCATCGGGATTGTCGCGAATCCATTTAATGTCGTGCATGGCTGCCGCCTAAGACGTGGATGGCCGGGGGCATGGGCGCCGCGGAAGCGACGCCGTTCTTCGAACGGCTATGCCCGGCCGTACCGAACAAACAATATGGGCCGTGCTAAACCTACGCTACGCGGCCGGGTTGCTCGCGGAGCCCGCTGCAGACGCCCGCTCGCGCGCCTTTGCGCGCTTTTCAGCGAAGCGCACCGACCAGATCGAGCCCTCGTAGAGCACCACCAGCGGCACCGCAAGCGACAATTGGGACAGCACGTCGGGCGGGGTGAGGAACGCCGCGATCGCGACCGCGATCACGATGAAATAGCGGCGCTTGCTGGCGAGCTGATCCGCCGTGACGATCCCGATGCGGCCCAGCAGCGTGAGGACCACGGGGAGTTGGAACGCGATCCCGAACGCGAAAATGAGCTTCATCATCAGCGTCAGGTAGTCGTCGACCTTGGGCAGGAGCTCGATCGCCGCCTCGCCGTGGGTCCCGGCCTGCTGCATGTGGATCGAGAAGCGCGCGAGCATCGGCCATAGCACGCCATAGACCATGCCGGCGCCGATCACGAAGAAAATCGGCGTCGCGATCAGGTAGGGCAGGAACGCATGCCGCTCGTGACGATAGAGGCCCGGCGCGACGAACATGTAGAGCTGGGTCGCGATCACCGGAAACGAGATGAAGGCGGCGCCGAACATCGCGATCTTGAGCTGGACCACGAAATATTCGAGCAGGCCCGTGTAGATGAATCGCGCGCCGTCGCCGGCGACCCACACGTAGGGCCAGGTCAGCACGTTGTAGATCTGCTTGGCGACGAAGAAACAGAGGATCAGCGCGATCACGAAGGCGATCATCGCCTTGATCAGCCGCGAGCGCAGCTCGATCAGGTGCTCCATCAGGGGCGCCTTCGTGGCCTCGATGTCCTCGTGGGTCATGCGGCCTGATCTCCGCTCGCGGGCGGCTTCGGCGCGCTTGCGCTGGACTCCGGCGCGCCGGGCTCGGCGGTCGCCGGTGCGGGCTCGGCGGCGGGCGCCGGCTCAGCCAACTGGGTTTCGGCCGCGCCCGGCGCCACCGCCTCGGCTGGCGGCGCAGGCGGCGCATCCGCGGCGGGTACCGGGTTCGCGGTCGGCTCTGAGGGCTTCCACTCGGCGGACTCGCTCATACCCGCGAACGGATCGAGGTCGGTCTTGAGCTTGCTCGTCGCCTCGTCGATGTCTTTTTTGACATCGGCCATTTCGGCTTCGCGGATCGCCTCGCGAAACTGATCCTGGAACTCCGAGGCCATGCGCCGGATCTTGCCGGTGTACTGGCCGATCGTGCGCAGCACGCCGGGCAGTTCCTTCGGGCCGATGAAGACCAAAGCGACCACCGCGATCAGCAGCAGCTCGCTCCAGCTTATGTCGAACATGATGCTTCTCGCTCCAATAGCCGCACCGTTGGCCGCGGCCGGAGCCCTCGGCGGCCGTCTTCGCGACGAAGCCGCCCCTCCTCGTGCTACCGGGCGCGATCCGTCAGCCCACCTTGTGGGTCTCGGGCTGCGGCGCCGCCTGCGGGGCGTGGTGTTCGATCGTCTTGCTGGTGTCGGCCTTGGCGACCTCGGACTTCTCGGTGTCGTCCTCCGACATGCCCTTCTTGAAGGCCTTGATGCCCGACGCGACGTCGCCCATCAGCCCGGAAATCTTGCCACGACCGCCGAACAGCAGCAGCGCGACGATCATCAGAAGCAGAATGTGTTGCCAACTCAGACCCATGGTCTTCTATCCTCCGCACGGACAGGCTGCGCTGTGCGCTACCGGCCCTCGGTTTTCTGACTAAAACTAGGCTCCGGTCACGGCAAAAACAAGGACTTCGGCGCTTCGCGGCGCCCGAGATAGCGTGTCCACAGCGGCAGGGTAAATGCCGGGATTTGCGTCATGGCGACACAGGAGCCCACGCACGCTGCGTCAACGCAGCACTGCGAGGCTTGTGCCTCTAGCCGAAAAGGACCCGCTCGGGATGTGCCTTATTCTTCCTCGCCGCTCGGTTCCGGCCGCGGCGCAAGGCCGAGATCGAGGTCGCCCGGCTCGAGCGGATCCTCGTCCTCGCGCAAGGCGGGATCGTCCGACGGCGCCGGCACCGAGAAGCCGGGCGGCAGCCTTCCGTCGAGCAGGCCCGACCCTTTGAGCTCGTCCAGCCCCGGCAGGTCGGAGAGCGCCTCGAGCCCGAAATGCGAGAGGAAATCTTCGGTCGTTCCGTAGGTCAGCGGCCGGCCCGGTGCCTTGCGCCGTCCGCGCGGACGGATCCAACCGGTTTCGAGCAGCACGTCGATCGTGCCCTTGGCGGCCGAGATGCCGCGGATATCCTCGATCTCGGCGCGCGTGACCGGCTGATGATACGCGATGATGGCGAGCGTCTCGACCGCAGCCCGCGACAGCCGCTTGGGCTCGACCGCCTCGTGGGTGAGCAGCCACGCGAGGTCGTTCGCGGTGCGGAAGCTCCATTTCTTGCCGATATGCACCAGGTTGACGCCGCGCGGCGCGTATTCGGCCTGCAGCCGACGCAGCGTTACGCGCACATCGACGTTCTCGGGCATGCGCTCCGCCAACACCTTCTCGTCGAGGGGCTCGGAGGCGGCAAACAGCAAGGCTTCGAGCAGACGCAGCTCCTCGGGGCGCTGCTCCGGCACCATCACCTGGTCGCCTTCATCGACCCCATCGCCCCCTTCCATCTCTTGGGGCCGCTCCTGGTCCGGTTCGCGTTCCACGATGACCATGCGTTTCTCGGCCAAGCCCGCCATCGTCAAGCCCTCCTGGCTCATGCCACCCTCACTCATCCGCATTCCACTTCCACTCATTCGCGGCGCGCGCCCCCGCAACTTGATCGCTTACTGGGTCGTCGCACCCGGCTCGGGCCCGACCGCGGACGGCTCGGGTGTGGCCGCCGCGCCCTCAGGGCGCTTGCGCAGAAAAATCGGCGCGAACGCGGACTGCTGGTGCACCTCGACCTTGCCTTCACGCACGAGCTCGAGCGTCGCCGCAAGGCTCGATGCGAGGACGGTCGGCCGCATCGCGGGCTCGACGACGTAATGGATCAGGTATTCGTCGAGGGAGCTCCAGTCCGCCGCCGCGCCGAC
Organism: Xanthobacteraceae bacterium; assembly: GCA_036491235.1. Taxonomy (GTDB): domain Bacteria; phylum Pseudomonadota; class Alphaproteobacteria; order Rhizobiales; family Xanthobacteraceae; genus JAVDCA01. The sequence goes on from DASXCK010000508.1 coordinate 7,179, forward strand.
CAGGCGCTCGAGGGCAGCGCGCGCCTCGGCGAGCGACCAGACGGTGCGCTTGGCGAAGCGCACGCGCGCCAGCACGTGGCGTTGGCGCTCCATCGCATAGGCCGACAACAGATCGTAGAGGGTCGCCGACCATTTCGGGTGCTTGATCTCGGCGATCGGCTCGGGATCGCCGCGGCCGAACACCGCGTGGCCGAGTTGCGGGCGCTCGAACAGCTTTTCGGCGGTCGCGCGGATCGCCTCCAGGCGACGCAGCCGCAATGCCAGCGCGTTGGCCATGTCGGCGGCGCTCATGCCCTCGGGGCCGGGCGCGTCCGGCAGCAGCATGCGTGATTTGAGATAGGCGAGCCAAGCCGCCATCACGAGATAGTCGGCCGCAAGCTCGATGCGCATGGCGCGCACTTGCTCGATGAACGCAAGATACTGGTCCGCCAGCGCCAGGATCGAAATCTTGGCGAGGTCGACCTTTTGGCTCCGCGCCAGCGTCAGCAGGACGTCGAGCGGACCTTCGAAGCCCTCGACGTCGACGATCAAGGCGCGCTCGTCGGAGGCGAGCTCCGGCGTCACGTCGGGCGTCAACCGTACGATGTCGGCGCTCATCGGATGCTCGCCTCGGCGCCAACGACACTTTGCATCAGATGCGCGAACTGGGCCCGCGCGGAGGCCAGATCGATCGGCTCGGCGGCCCGCCGTGCCGCGAGTGCTGCGGCCGCACGCCGGGCCGCTGCGCCCGAGAGTTCCGGTGCCGCGCCTGCCACGGCTTCCATCTCATGCAAGTTCCCATTGCAATGCAGCGCCATATCGCAGCCTGCCGCGAGCGCCGCGCGCGTGCGCTCCGCCAAACTGCCGGACAGCGCCCCCATCGAGAGATCGTCACTCATCAGCAGTCCGTCGAATCCGATGTACCCGCGAATCACTTGCCCGATGATAGTGGCCGAAGTGGTGGCCGGAAGCTCCGGATCTATGGCTGTGAACACCACATGGGCCGTCATCCCCAACACAAGCCGGGCGAGCGGCCGGAATGCGGCGAAATCGGTCGCTTCCAGCATCTCGCGATCGACCGCGACGACCGGCAGCCGCAGATGGCTGTCGGCGGTCGCGCGCCCGTGGCCCGGCAGGTGCTTGAGCACGGGCAGCACCCCGCCCTCCCCGAGCCCCTGCGTCACCGCCGCCGCGATGGCGGCAACCTGCGCGGGCGTGTCGCCGTAGGCACGATCGCCGATCACGGCGTCGGAACCTGCGACCGGCACGTCGGCCAGCGGCAGGCAATCGACCGTGATGCCGGCCGCAGCGAGGTCCGCTGCGATCAGCCGGCCGCCCAATCGCGCAGCCGCAAGCCCCATCGCCGGGTCGCGCTCGTAGAGGCGTCCATAGGCCGCGCCGGGCGGATAGACAGGCCACTGCGGCGGCCCCATCCGCTGGACGCGGCCGCCCTCCTGGTCGATCAGCACCGGCACGTCGGTGCGGCCGACCGCAGCCTTGAATTCATCAATTAATGTAGCGAGTTGTGACGCCGATTCAACATTGCGTCGAAACAGGATCAGGCCCCAAGGCAGGGCGCCACGCAAAAACGCCCGCTCGTCGGCGGTCACCGCTGGCCCGGACAATCCGGTGATGAAGGCGCGCGCCGTCATCGGCGCGGCTTACCCCGCGCTCCGGGCGGCCGCAATACCAGAGAGCGTCAATTCCTTTGGATCATGCACGAGCCGCCCGCGGATTTGAGCTGCTTGCACAGATCGATGGCGCCTTCGTGCGAGAACGGGCCGACCTGAGCACCGTAGAAGACCCCTTTGCTGCCGAGGTCCTTGCGGCGAAACACGGGCGCGTGGTCGCGCAGGACGCTCGCATACTTCGTCTGGATGCCGCGGAAGGAGGAGCGTGCCTCTTCCTCGGTCTTCTGCGCACTGACCTGCACGTAGTAGCCGGCGCCTGCCGACGATTCCCTTCGCGGGGCCGCGGGCGCAGGCGCGAGCGCGGTCGTGCGCAGCGGCTGGGCCGGAGCCGACGCCACATTACGCGGCGGGGGCGCGGCCTGGTTTTCGGGCACGAGCGACAATGGCGCATTGGCGCCGCGCGGCGCCAGGGCGGCTCCGCCCGGATCCTGGTCGGCCGAAATTCTCACGGTGTGAATCTTGCGCGGCGCGGCCGCTGGGGCCGGCGCCGGCGGCGTCGCCTGGGTCGTGAGTGGTGGCGTCGACTGGGTCGTGAGTGGCGCAGCCGCCTGGGTGGCGAATGGCGGAGACACCGGCGCCGGCGGCGTCATCGGGATCGTGGTCTGCGCGGCCGATGGCTGCGGCGTGACCGCGACGTCGATTGGCTGCTCGGGCGGCGGCGCCATCTGCTCGCTGCCGATGGAGGCCACGCGATCGGGCTGCTTGTTGTCCGCACTTTGCGCCGGCGGCGCAACCTTGTCGGGCCGCACGTCGCGGGTGATGAGCGGCGGTGGCCCGCCCGCGACGACCGCGCGGTACGCAAACGCGCCGGCGGTGCCGATGACGGCAAGGCCGACCAGCGCGACCGTGGTGATCAGCCCGCCCCGCCGGCGCGGCGCCGGTGCCTCGTCGTAATACGCGTCCGGCCGTCCTGCCTGCGGGTCAGCGCCGAAGTAAGGCGGCGGACCGAGGTTCGTCGGAGCATCCTGCGGCGGGTCGTCGTAGGCACCGTCATGGGCCTGCGCGTAGTGGGGTTGCGGTTCCTGCTGATACGGCGTGCCGGCGCCATAGCCCTGGGCGTCGCCGTAACCCTGGGGATCGCCGTGAGGATTGCCTTGCGGGTCGCCGTAACCGGCGCCGTCATGCTGAGAGTAGTTTCCGTAGACTTGGCCGCTGCCGTGGGCTTGATCGCTGCCGTAAGCTTGCTCGTTTCCGTAAGCTTGCTCGGCGTTGTGCGGCGCATAGTGGCCAGCGTCATTCGCGCCGTACGGATCGCTGCCGTTTGCCCCGTGGTGCCCGTATTGCTGAGCGCCGTCGTAGCCCGCGTGCTGGCCGTACTGCGCCTGCTCGGACGCCGCGCCATAACGCTCGTCATGGCCAGCGCTCTCATCCGGGTATGCGGGATGTTGCGGATCGTTGCGCCAATCGGCCCCCGCGTGCCCATTTGGACGACGGTTGCGGTCACCGAACGGATCGCTTTGTCCGATCAGCCGCGCCAACTCCGTCAACGGATCGGTCGACGGTTCGGGCGAGCCCGCGCCGCTGCGACCATACGGATCGTTTCGGTAGCCCCGATAATTATCATCCACCATTAGATACCGTCACCAGATCCTGCCACCATACGCGGGGTCCCCTACCGCGATGTGCATCGACGTCGACCGCATCTTCGTGCCGGCGGCTTGCCGATAAAGCTAAGCACGCCCTACGAATTACCGCATTTCATCCGGCGCGTCGACACCGAGCAAAGAGAGCCCGGATGCGAGCACAGTCACTACCCCCTCGACCAAGGCGAGGCGGGCAACGGTCAGTGTCTGATCATTCTGGATAATGAAGCGTAAATGTGGCGCATCTTTACCTCTGGTATAGAGCGCATGAAATTCACTCGCTAATTCAAATAGATAGAATGATATCCGGTGCGGCTCGTGCGCGAGTGCCGCCGCCTCGATGAGGCGTGGATAGAGCGCGATCTTGCGGATCAGCGCGATCTCGTCCGGGTCGCTCAGGCGGTCCAGCGCCGCCCCCGCCAGGCGCTCGGCGCGCGCGGCCGCATCCATGGGCAGATCGGGCAGCATCTCGCGCGCGTTGCGGAAGATCGATTGGCCGCGCGCATGCCCGTACTGGACGTAGAAAACCGGATTGTCGCGCGACTGCTCGATGACCTTGGCGAGATCGAAGTCGAGCGTCGCGTCGTTCTTGCGGTAGAGCATCATGAAGCGCACCGCGTCGCGTCCGACCTCGTCGACGACCTCGCGCAGCGTCACGAACTCGCCTGACCGCTTCGACATCTTCACCGGCTCGCCGTTGCGCAGCAGGCGCACGAGCTGGACGACCTTCACGTCAAGCTCGGCTTCATTGTCGCTGACCGCACGGACCGCGGCCGACATGCGCTTGATGTAACCGCCGTGGTCGGCACCCCACACGTCGATCATGTCGTGGAAGCCGCGGTCCCACTTCGATTTGTGGTAGGCGATGTCGGACGCGAAATAGGTGTAGCTGCCGTCGGATTTCTTCAGCGGCCGGTCGACGTCGTCGCCGAACGAGGTCGCGCGAAACAATGTCTGCTCGCGGTCCTCCCAGTCCTCGATCGGCGCGCCCTTGGGCGGCGGCAACCGGCCCTCGTAGACGTCGCCCTTCTGCCGCAACGCCTCAAGCGTGCGCGCGACCTCGTCGCGTGGGCCCTCGATCAGCGAGCGCTCGGAGAAGAATACGTCGTGGCGCACGTTGAGGGCCGCGAGATCGTCGCGGATCGAATCCATCATCATGTCGATCGCCTTGGCGCGCACCACCGGCAGCCAGTCGCTCTCCGGTTTCTGATTCAGCGAACCGCCGTATTCGGCGGCGAGCGCTTGCCCGACCGGCTTCAAGTAATCGCCCGGGTAAAACCCCTCCGGGATGGCTCCGATGTCCTCGCCGAGCGCCTCGCGATATCGCAGATAGGCGGAGCGCGCGAGCACGTCGACCTGCGCGCCGGCGTCGTTGATGTAGTACTCGCGCGTCACCGCAAACCCCGAGAAGGCGAGCAGGTTCGCGAGCGCGTCGCCGAACACCGCGCCGCGGCAGTGACCGACATGCATCGGCCCGGTCGGATTGGCGGACACGTATTCGACGTTGATGGGCCCGGCCCGGCCTATGTTGCTCTTGCCGTACGCGGCGCCGGCGCGGATCGTGACGCGCAACGCGTCGGCCCAGGCGCTTGGCTTGAGGGTGAGATTGATGAAGCCCGGCCCCGCGACATCGACCTTCGCCACCAGATCGTCGGCCGCAAGTCCGTCGGCAATCGCCTGCGCGAGCTCGCGCGGCTTCTTGCCGGCGTCTTTCGCCAGGACCATTGCGGCGTTGGTCGCCATGTCGCCGTGCGAGGGATCACGCGGCGGCTCGACCACGACCCTCGACTGATCGATCGTCGCCGGCAGCACGCCCGACGCGATCAGCCGCGCGTTCACGGCGCGCACGCGATCGAGGACGTCGTTGAAGATATTGCTGGCGGCCATGCGGAAAGCTCGTTTAGAGCGTCGGGCGCATATCCTTGTCGGCGAGCCGGTACCACTTCGCCGGGATATGCGCCGCGCCGCCTATCGTAATTCCGGGGTCGAGTCAAAAAGCCGGGCATGCTCGATCAAGGCGTAGCGGTCGGTCATGCCGGCGATGAAATCGGCGATGTGGCGCGCCGCGGCGTCCGCGTCGGTCGGGTCGAGCTCCTGACGCCATTCCTCGGGCATCTCGCCGGGTTCGAGCAGGTAGCGACCGAACAGGTCCGCCACCACGCCCTCGGCGTCCCCCATGATGCGCATCACCCGCTCGTGGCGGTACATGCGCGGCAGGAGGAATCCCTTGATCGCCCGGTCGGCCGCCGCCATCGCGGGCGAGAAGGCGACAACCGCATGCGCGGCGCCGCGCACGTCGTCGACGGAGCGAGCGTCGAGCGCCTTGAGCCGCCGCGCGCTTTCCTCCAGTACGTCGTCGATCATCCGGGTGATCAGTCGGCGTACGATCTCGTGCGCGCGCCGCCCCGGCTCGATGTGCGGATGCAGCGTTGCGAGCTCGCGCAAAATATCGCCCGCGAGCGGCACGGGCGTGAGATCGTCGAGCGCAAACAGGCCGGCACGCAGGCCGTCGTCGATGTCGTGCGCGTCATAGGCGATGTCGTCCGCGATCGCGCCCGCCTGTGCCTCTGCGCTCGGGAAGCGCGCGAGATCGAGGTCCTGCGCGGCGCAATAGGCGAGAATGCCGGCTGCGACGCCTCGCTCGACGTGGCGCCCGGCCGGGCGGCCCGCCGCGTCGGTTAACGGCCCGTTGTGCTTGACCAGGCCTTCGAGCGTGTCCCAGGTCAGGTTGAGTCCGTCGAAATTCGCGTAGTGGCGCTCGAGTCGCGTCACCACGGCGAGCGTCTGCGCGTTGTGGTCGAAGCCGCCATGGTCGGCGAGGCAGCGGTCGAGCGCGCGTTCACCCGCGTGCCCGAACGGCGGATGACCGAGATCGTGGGCGAGCGCCGAGGCTTCCGCCAGATCCTCGTCGAGGCCGAGAGCGCGCGCGAGCGAACGGGCGATCTGGGTCACCTCGAGCGTGTGGGTCAGCCGCGTGCGGTAGTGGTCGCCCTCGTGCGGGATGAACACCTGCGTCTTGTGGGCGAGGCGGCGAAACGCGGTCGAATGGATGATCCGGTCGCAGTCGCGGCGAAAGTCGCTGCGCGTGAGGCTCGGCGCCTCGGGGCGCAGCCGGCCACGGCCTTTCGCCGGGTCGGCCGAATAGGGCGCACGCGGGCGGGCCGCCGAAACCGCCATCCTGAGCCTCTGCCTCGTGGAGTTGACCCGAACCGGAGGCGCACTTAACTATCAGTCTGGCGCAATCGCAACGGGCGAACGCAAACGGGCGAGCGAATGAACGAAGCTGTGACCATGACGGAGCGGGCGGCGCGGCGGATCGGGGAAATCCTGAAATCCGAGCCGGCCGGTAGCATGCTGCGCGTCTCGGTCGAGGGCGGCGGCTGCTCGGGCTTCCAGTACAAGTTCGGCTTCGAGCAGGCGAAGGCCGCCGACGACCTCGTGCTCGCCCGAAACAACGTGACGGTGCTGATCGATCCCGTGTCGGTGAAGTACATGGCGGGCGCCGAGATCGACTATGTGGACGACCTGATCGGCGCCTCGTTCAAGGTCAACAATCCGGTCGCGACCGCGTCCTGCGGCTGCGGCACCAGCTTCTCGATCTGATCCGGTAGCGGCGCGTAGGGTGGGCAGAGGCGGCCCGACCCGAGTTTGAGGCACGACGCGTGATCCGCCGTGCCCATCTGATCTTACGCCGTCGCGCGCGGGCACGGCGGATCATTCGGTCCGTGAGCGGAGACGCGCCGGCCGCCTTTGCCCACCCTACGGCATAGCTGGAAGCAGGAGGCCCTTATTCCGCTGCGACCGCCGGGCGCTCCGGCTCGTGGACGACTTCTTCGAGCTGCGGCTCGAGGCGGCGCTTGAGCAGGCGGTCGACGCGGTCAAGGTAGAGATAGATCACCGGCGTGATGTAGAGGGTCAGCAGCTGCGATATGCAGAGCCCGCCTACGACCGCGACGCCGAGCGGCTGGCGCAGCTCGGCGCCCGCGCCGGTTCCGAGCGCGATCGGCAGCGTGCCGAAGATCGCCGCGAAGGTCGTCATCATGATCGGGCGGAAGCGCAGCACCGCGGCCTCGCGGATCGCCGCCTCGGCGCCGAGCCCCACGCGCCGGCGTTCGAGCGCAAAGTCGATCATCATGATGGCGTTCTTCTTGACGATGCCGACCAGCATGACGATGCCGATCATGGCGATCACCGACAGGTCCATGCGGAAGAGGATCAGCGTCAGGATGGCGCCGATACCGGCCGACGGCAGGCCCGAGATGATGGTGATCGGGTGGATGAAGCTCTCATACAGAATGCCCAAGATCACGTAGGCCGCAAAGATTGCCGCCAGCACCAGGACCACCTGCCCCTTCTGCGCCTCCTGAAAGACCTGGGTGGTCCCCTGGAACCCGGAGGTGATTGTTGCCGGCAGGCGATCCTCGCGCTCCAATTTCAGGATCGCGTCAACCGCCTGCCCAATCGAGAAGCCCGGGACGAGATTGAACGAGATGGTCACGGCGGGCTGCTGGCCCTGATGATTGACCTGCAGCGGCCCGACGGTCCGCACGAGCTTGGTTACCGCGCTCAGCGGGATCACCGGCCCGTTCGGGGTGCCATTCCCGTTGATCCCGGAGCCGGCCAAGGCGACGCCCGTGGGCGGATTGGTCTTGATGTAGATCTTGTTCAGGTCGCTGATGCTCGACTGAAATTCGGGCTTGGTCTCGAGAATGACCTGGTAGGCGTTTGCCTGGGTATAGATCGTTGACACCTGGCGAGAGCCGAAGGCGTCGTAGAGCTCCTGGCGCACCTGGTCGATGGAGATCCCATAGACCGCGGCCTTCTCGCGATCGACCTCGACCGTGATCTGCGGGTTTTTGACGTAGAGGTCGGTCGTGACGTCAAGCAGCCCGGGGATCTGGGCAATCTTGTCGCGCATCTCCGGGGCGACGCGATAAAGCGTCTCGGTATCGTTCGATTGCAGCGTGTACTGATACTGGCTCTTGGCCAGCTTGCCGCCCAGGTTGATGTTCTGGATCGGCTGGAAGAAGATCTTGATGCCGATCACGACATTGGCAGTGCGGCGCAGGCGCGCCAGCACGGCCGGCAGCGCGTCGCGCGTCTCGCGCGGCTTGAGCGCGACCAGCATGCGGCCGCTGTTGGAAAGCTGGTTGGGTCCGCCGACACCGACGGTCGAGTTGACGTAATCGACCGCCGGATCCTGGCGCACGATATCGGCGATCTTGCGCTGGTGCTCGACCATCGCGGCGTAGCCGATGTCGGTATTGGCTTCGGTGATGCCGATCACGTAGCCGGTGTCTTCCTGCGGAAAGAAGCCCTTCGGCACGGTGATGTAGAGGTAGATCGTGCCCCCGATGGTCGCGAACGTCAGCAGCAGCATGACCGCCCTGAAGCGGATCACCCAGCCGAGCGACCACTGATAGGCGTGCAGCCACAGATCGAACAGGCGCTCGAACCAGCGCAAAACGAAGAACTGCTTTTCCTCGCCATGATGGCTCTTGAGCACGCGCGCGCACAGCATCGGCGTAAGCGTCAGCGACACGAAGCCCGACAGGATGATCGCCACCGCGACCGTGACGGCAAACTCGCGAAACACCCGGCCCACCATGCCGCCCATCAGCAGCACCGGGATGAACACCGCGATCAGCGAGAAGGTGATCGAGACGATGGTGAAGCCGATTTCGCGCGATCCCTTGAGCGCCGCCTCGAACGGCCGCATGCCGCCCTCGATGTGGCGCACGATGTTCTCCAGCATGACGATCGCATCGTCGACCACGAAACCGACCGAGAGCGTCAGCGCGAGCAACGTCATGTTGTTGATCGAGAAGCCGAACGCGTACATGGCCGCGCAGGTGGCGATCAGCGAAATTGGCACCGCCAGCGCCGGAATGATCGTCGCCGAGACTTTGCGCAGGAACAGGAAGATCACCATGATGACGAGACAGATGGCGATCGCAAGCGTCTCCTCGACGTCGGACACCGCGGCGCGGATCGAGATCGAGCGGTCGAACAGCGGCGCCATCTGCACCGACGCCGGCACCTGCGCGCGCATCTGCGGCAGCCGTGCGCGCACCATGTCGACCACCTCGACCGTGTTGGCGTCGGGCTGGCGCTGGATGGCGAGCACGATCGCGCGCGCGTCGTTGAACCAGGTCGCGACCTTGTCGTTCTCGACGCTGTCGAGGACGCGCGCGACCTCGGTGAGCATGACCGGCGCGCCGTTGCGGTAGGCGACCGGGACGTGGCTATAGTCGGCGGCGTGCAGCATGGCGCCGGTCGCGAGCAGCGTCACGGCCTGTTGCTGGCCCTGCAGCGTGCCGACCGGCGCCGAGGAATTGGCCTTGGTCACCACCGTGCGGATATCGTCGAGCGCGATGTTGCGCGCCGCCGCGGCGACCGGGTCGACCTGGACGCGTACGGCGAATTTCTGCGCGCCGTACACCAGCACCTGGGCGATGCCGGGCAGCTGCGAGATCTGCGGCGCCAGCACCGTCTCGGCGTATTCGTCGATCGTCGACAGCGGCAGCGTGTCGGACCGCATGCTGATGTAGAGCACCGGGAAATCGCCCGGATTGACCTTGCGGAACGAGGGCGGCGTCGTCATCTCGACTGGCAGCAGCTTTTGCGCGGTCGCGAGCGCGGTCTGCACGTCGAGCGAGGCGCCGTCGATATTGCGGCCGAGGTCGAACTGGATGGTGATCTGCGTCGTGCCGAGCGACGACGACGAGTTCATCGCCGAGATGCCCGCGATGGTCGAGAGCTGGCGCTCGATCGGCGAGGCGACCGACGCCGCCATGGTCTCGGGGCTGGCACCCGGCAGGGTCGCGGTGATCTGGATGGTGGGGAAATCGACCGCCGGCAGGGCCGCGACTGCGAGAAGGCGATACGCGAAAATGCCAAATACGATCAGCGACGCCGTGATCAGCGTCGTCATCACGGGGCGGCGGATGCAGGCTTCGGAGATCTGCATGGATCAGGCGCCGCTCTTGCGCTCACGCGGCGATACCGGCGAGCCGTTGGTCAGCTGCACCTGGCCGTCGGTCACGACGGTCTCGCCGCCTTGCAGGCCCTCGCCGATTACGGTCTCGTCGCCGACCGTGCGCTCGACCTTGACGGGTCGCACGACCGCCTTGCCGTCCTGCACGACGTAGACGAAGGGACCCGACTGGCTCACCTGCACGGTCACGGACGGCACGCCGATCGATTTTTCGACCCGTAAGGTCATTTGCGCCGTGACCAGCGTGCCGGGCCACAGGAGCTCATCCTCGTTTGGCATGGTGGCGCGCACCGTCGCCATGCCGGTGGTCGCGTCGACCGCGTTCTCGACCATGGTGACGACGCCTTGGGCGCGCCGCGTCTCGCCCGGGATGATCACCTCGACATTGGCGGTCCCTGACGCAAGCGCGCGGCGCACGTCGGGCAGGTTCGCCTGCGGAACCGTGAAGGTCACGTAGACAGGCGCCATCTGGTTGATCATGGCGATCGGCGCGACATCGGCGGCGCGCACGAAATTGCCGACCTTGACGGCCGCCTGGCTGATGCGGCCCGAGATCGGCGCGCGGATGATGCAGTAGCTGAGCTGAACCTTGAGGTTCTCCAGCGCCGCCTGATCGGCCTTGAGCGCGCCCGTGAATGTCGCCGCCTGGGTCTGCGCGTTCTCGAGGTTGAGGACCGGGGTCGCGGCCTTGGCGACGAGGTCGGTATAGCGCCGCACATCGCGCAGCGCGCCGTCGAGCTGGGCCTGATCGCGCTCGATATTGCCCCGCGCCTGCTGCATCTGCGCCTTCAATGCACGCTCGTCCAGCGTCAGCAGCAGGTCGCCCTTGTTGACCTTCGCGCCGTCGGCGAAATGGACCTCCATGATCTCGTTGTCGAGCCGGCTGCGCACCGCGACGCTGGCAATGGTCGTCACGTTGCCGATGCCCGCGAGCAGCACCGGCCTGTCCTTGTCGACGGCGGTAGTGACCTCCACCGAGATCGCACGCGGTGCCTGTGGCTGCTGTGCCACGGCGGTATTCGAGCGGCCGTACCAGCGCTCCGCATAGACGCCAGCGACGACCACTGCCGCGGCGACCGCGACAACTACGAATTTTCTTGCCATCAAATATCGCGCCCCGGCCTGCCCCCCGCGGATTCCCCAGTCCGGACACTGGGTTCTGCCGCGTTCCCGCCCAAACAGCGGTATTGTGTCAGGAAATGGCCTAACACATCCCACCAAGGAGGTGCAGCACTTCCCGTCTTGCAGGGGGCGATTTTATATAGGATTTACGCCGATTCACCTAGGGTCCCACTCGCCGGGCACTTGCCATCGTGCCCATGCTCGGCATTGTGCGGTGCCCATCAGCCTCGAGCCACAGCATCCCGCCATGCGCATCGCCACGTGGA
>DASXCK010000509.1:0-20176 GCA_036491235.1 Xanthobacteraceae bacterium
CCGGAGGCGCGCAGCTGCTGGATCGCCGGCTTCTCATTCGGCGCCTGGATCGGCATGCAGCTCCTGATGCGCCGCCCCGAGATCGAGGGCTTCATCTCGATCGCGCCGCCCGCGAACCTTTACGACTTCTCGTTCCTTGCCCCGTGCCCGTCCTCGGGCCTGATCATCCACGGCGACAAGGACGCAGTGGTGCCGCAGAAGGACGTGACCGGGCTCGTCGAGAAGCTCAAGACGCAGAAGGGCATCATCATCGAGCAGAAGATCGTGCCCGGCGCCAACCACTTCTTTGACGGCAAGCTCGAGCCGTTGATGACGTCGGTCAGCGGCTATCTCGACAGGCGGCTTGCGCCCGGCGCCGAGACGCGGCCGGAGCCGCGCGGGCGGCGGACGGGGTAACGGGCGCTCCGCGCCCTACGTCGACGACCGCGTTCAGCGCGACTTGATCCCCACATCAACCGATCCGATCAGCGTCATCGGCCGATTCACCAGCCGGCCGAAAGAGCTCGGAAGCCTTTTATTGATTCCCGCCAAGGTCTCCGGGCCGGTTGCGACCACAGCTTTATGCATCGTGCCGGTCTGCACGAAGAATCCTTACCAGCTTGTAATCGAACTTCAGCACACCGACGTTGACGAATTCGCCGGCCGCCACGCTGAATCGCGCGAACGGACCGTTGAACACCGATCGCGGAGATTCGCACCGCACCGACATCACCGAATATTCGCCCGGCTCCAGAACCTTCAGTCCGCCAAGTCGCATCCGGGCGCCGAAGAAATACGACGTGGCGGGGATGCGGAGCCGCCGCATCTTGCCGTCCACCATCCTGCCGACATTGATGGTTGGGTCGCCGCATCCGATTGCATCGATGATCAGGATGCCCTGTTTTCGCTCGCGCAAAACCTGTGCCACCGCCTCGTCGCCGGAAATCGACGGCGGCGGCGTCACCAGTTCCGACGGACGCTCCTGTGCGTAGCCGCCGTTGCCGATGCTTGCGACGAGAATGAGCGCGCAGAGCCTCACGGGGATACGCAATAGCGTTTCCCCCCCGCGTCGCACCGCTCATCTGGCCGACGGATCGCGGCTCACACGTTCATCTGGGTGACGAACTTGGTCACCAGATACGCATCGAGCGCGTCCGCGCCGCCTTCGCTGCCGTAACCCGAATCCTTCACGCCGCCGAACGGCACCTCGGGCAGCGCAAGGCCGTGGTGGTTGATCGAGATCATGCCGGTCTCGATCTGGCTGCCGAGGCCCGCCGCGGTCTTCTCCGAGCGCGTATACGCGTAGGCCGCGAGGCCATAGGGCAGCCGGTTCGCCTCGGTGACGGCGTCGTCGAAGGTATCGAACGAGCTGATCACCGCGATCGGGCCGAATGGCTCCTCGTTCATGATGCGCGCCTCGTGCGACACGTTGGTGAGGACGGTCGGCTCGTAGAAATAGCCCTTGTTGCCGATGCGCCGGGCGCCGGTCTCGACCTTCGCGCCCTTGGCGACGGCGTCGCCGACGAACGCCTCGATCGCGTCGAGACGGCGCGAATGGGCGAGCGGACCCATGCGGGTCTTGTCGTCGAGCCCGTCGCCGACCTTCACGGCCTTGGCGGCATTGACGAACTTTCCGACGAACTCGTCATAGACGGGCTTCTGGATCATGAAGCGGGTCGGCGCGACGCACACCTGGCCGGCATTGCGGAACTTGTTGGCGGCCAGAATCTTCGTCGCCGCATCGACGTCGGCATCGGCGAAGACGATCGCGGGCGCATGGCCGCCGAGCTCCATGGTGACGCGCTTCATGTGCTGGCCCGCCATCGCGGCGAGATGCTTGCCGACTGCGGTCGAGCCGGTGAACGAGATCTTTCGGATGACCGGGTGCGGAATCAGGTACGACGAGATGTCCCCCGGCACGCCGAATACCAGGTTGATCACCCCGGCCGGTACGCCCGCCTTGGCGTAGGCGTCGATCAGCCCGGCGCAGGCGGCCGGCGTCTCCTCCGGGCCCTTGATGATGATCGCGCAGCCGGCAGCGAGCGCCATCGAGCATTTGCGCACCGCCTGGTTGATCGGAAAATTCCATGGCGTGAAGGCCGCGACCACACCCACGGGCTCCTTGATCTCGAACTGGTAGACGCCGTCGGCGCGCGCCGGGATGGTACGGCCATAGGCGCGGCGCGCCTCTTCGGCGAACCAGTCGATCACGTCGGCGCCCGCCAGCGTCTCGCCCTTGGCCTCGACCAGGGGCTTGCCCTGCTCCATGGTCATCTTGGTGGCGATCTCGCTCGCATTGGCACGCAGGATTTCGGCCGCCTTGCGCAAGACCTTGTAGCGCTCGTACGCCGACACCTTGCGCCACGCGGCAAAACCCTTCTGCGCGGCCGCAAGCGCGAGATCGAGATCGGCCTTTTCGGCGTGCGCAACATTGCCGATCGCTTCGCCGGTCGCCGGGTTGACGATCGTGAGCACCTTGCCGCTCGCGGCCGGGCGCCACGTGCCGTCGATGAAGAGCTGAACGTCGGAATACATGGGTGTCTCCTTGGGTATCTCGTTCGCGAAGGCCGGCTCGCGCCATCGGCTGCGTGATCAGATCGTTTCCCGGCCTGGCCGCACTGTTTTATCGACGCGGGGCGGCCTTGGAAAGCAGGGCCCGGATCAACCCGGCGGCGCGATGACGCCGCCCACCAGCGGCGTCGGCGCGCCCGTGGTGGTGGGAAACGTAATGGGCAGCCCCTTGAGCCGGCGCACCGCGAGGTAGGCGAACGCTTGCGCCTCGAGCGCATCGGCCGACCAGCCGATCGAATCCGCAGTTTTCACCGTCGCGGGCGCCAGCCAGCGCTCGAGCATCACGAAGATGGTGCGGTTGCGCGCGCCGCCGCCGGCCACGATCCAGCTCTTCGGCGGGCGCGGCAAATGCGGGACCACGCGCGCGACCGCCCGCGCCGTCAGCGCCGCGAGCGTCGCGGCGCCATCCGCGACGGAGAAATCCGGCAAGCCCAGCGCCGCGAACGCAAACGCGTTGCGGTCCAGCGATTTCGGCGGTGGCAGATCGAAAAACGGATCGGCAAGCACCCGCGCCACGAACGCCTCGTCGACCTTGCCGCGCGCCGCCATGCTGCCGGCGTCGTCGAACGCGTCGCCGGTGCGCGCGCGCATGAAATCGTCGATCAGCGCATTGCCGGGACCCGTATCGCAGGCGACTGGATCCTGGTGATCGTCGATGAATGTGACATTGGCGACGCCGCCGATGTTGAGCACCGCGATCGGCTTCTCGCCTGCGAGCGTCTCCGCGAGCGCGCGGTGATAGATCGGAACGAGCGGCGCCCCCTGCCCCCCCGCGGCCACATCGGCGGCGCGGAAATCGTGCACGACAGGCCGGCCGAGCCGCGCCGCCAGCGCGCGGCCGTCGCCGATCTGCACCGTGAGCTGGTCGACGGGCCGATGCAGTACGGTCTGGCCGTGGAACCCGATCACGTCGATCCCTTCAGCTGCGATCCCGGTCTTGTTCAGAAAATCCTCGACCGCCTCGCCATGCGTGCGCGTCACCAGCGCCTCGGCCTCGGCCAGGATCCCGGGACGCGCCACGCGGTCGGTCAGGGTGCGGGCCTCGGCGAGGGCCCGATGAAGCAGCGCGCGCTCGCCGTCGCGATAGGGGCGGCAGAAGGCCGGTCCGAAGCCCGAGATCGCCTCGCCGTCGCTGTCGATCAGCGCCACGTCGACGCCGTCGAGCGAGGTGCCGCTCATCAGACCGATCGCCCGCACCCCATGCCCCTCGGTTTGAATCCAATATCAGACCTGTTACACCATCGCGGCAATTCCGAACACCGGAAACCCGGCATTCTCGCCTCATGAGCGCCTACAAATCCGATTTTCTGCACGTGCTGTCGGAGCGTGGTTTCATCCACCAGGTCTCCGAGCCGGAGGCGCTCGACGCGCGCGCCAAGGCCGGCGCGATCACGGCCTATGTGGGCTACGACGCGACCGCCCCGAGCCTGCATATCGGCAACCTGCTTACCATCATGATGCTGCGCTGGCTGCAGAAGACCGGCCACCGGCCGATCGCGCTCATGGGCGGCGGTACCAGCAAGATCGGCGACCCATCGGGCAAGGACACCAGCCGTAGCCTGCTCACGGCCGATCAGATCGACGCCAACATCGCAACCATCAAGACCGTCTTCTCGCGCTTCCTCGATTTCGGCGAGGACCGCGCTATCATGGCCAACAACGCCGACTGGCTCGATCGCCTGCAATACATCCCGTTCCTGCGCGAGATCGGGCGGCACTTCACCATCAACAAGATGCTCACCTTCGACTCGGTGAAGCTGCGCCTCGACCGCGAGCAGCCGCTCACGTTTCTCGAATTCAACTACATGATCCTGCAAGCCTACGATTTCGCCGAGCTCAACAAGCGCCACGGCTGCATCCTGCAGATGGGCGGCTCCGACCAGTGGGGCAACATCGTCAACGGCATCGACCTCGGCCGCCGGCTGATGAATGCCGACCTGTTCGCGCTGACGACGCCGCTGCTCACCACATCGAGCGGCGCCAAGATGGGCAAGAGCGAGACCGGCGCGCTGTGGCTCAACGCCGACATGATGAGCCCGTACGCTTACTGGCAGTTCTGGCGCAACTGCGAGGACGCGAGCGTCGTGCGGCTGCTCAAGCTGTTCACGGATCTGCCGCTCGACGAGGTCGCTCGGCTGGCGGCGCTCAGGGACCAGGAGATCAACGAGGCCAAGAAGGTGCTCGCGACCGAGGCGACCGCGCTCCTGCACGGGCGCGAGGCCGCCGAGGCGGCGGAGAAGACCGCACGGCAGACCTTCGAGGAAGGCACCCTCGCGGCTACCCTGCCGACCGTCGAGGTGGCCAGGGGGGAGCTCGACAAGGGCATCGGCGTGCTCACCGCGTTCGCCGAAAAGGCGAAGCTCGTCGCCTCGAACGGCGAAGCGCGGCGTCAGATCAAGGCGGGCGGCCTGCGCGTCAACGACAAGCCGGTGAGTGACGAGAAAATGGCACTCACGGCGAGCGACCTGACGGCGGAGGGCGTGATCAAGCTCTCGATCGGCCGCAAGCGGCACATCCTGCTCAAACCGGTTTGACGGCCCCAGTCATCGCGAGCGACCCGCCTTCGCTCGCTGCGCGAGCGACGGACGGGTTTGAGTCCGCCGAAGCGCGGAGCACGTCGGCGGAAGCGAAGCAATCGCGCTGCACTTGCGCATGCATCTATCCGACCGGATTGCTTCGTCGCGCTACGCGCTGCTCGCAATGACGAGGAAACTCAGCGATCCCTGTCTGCGTAGCTCGTGCGCGGATCGGGATAGCGCTCGCCCGGCACGCTGCTCGGGAATTCGAATACCTTGCGCAATATGCCGGGCGCGAGCGGCGAGATCGGGTTGACGCGCAGCATCGGCGCGCCCGGCGGACCGACCACCTCGAACGTGAACCCGAACAGGCCGCCGCGGTCTCCACCGCCGAGCAGGATGCCGACGATCGGGATCTGCCCGAACATGTTGTTGAGTCCATAGAGGGGCACGAAGGTGCCGCGCAGATGTACGTCGTTGTTGGCGTAGTCGAGCACGCCGTCCATGGTGCCGCCGACCATCGGCCCGCTCACCACCGCGTCGCGCACCGTGAATTTGCCCGGCGAACGCGTGAACGCGACGCGCATACGCGTGAACTGGATCCCGTCGGACTCCGTACTTGGGGCGCCGGCGACGACGCGATCAAGCGCGGTCTCGCCCTGCACGTGGAAGTCGCGGATGTCGAGAAGCCCTTCCTGTGGCGTCTGGTTCGGCGTGGGCGGGTCCATGGTGGCCGCCAACTGTCCGCCCACGATGCGCGGATAGGTGTCGGTGAAGCGCAGCAGCGCGCCGGCGTCGGCGCTCTGGAAATAGAGCACATGGCGGCCGCCCTGGCGCCCGCGCAGCTCGCCCTTGAGCGTGGCGTCGACGCCGTGCTTGGCGCTCAACGCGAAGCTCTTGATCAGGCCGGCCCGGCGCTGCAGCCGCAAGTCGAGCGCGCGCAGCGTCTCGCCGTGGAAGCCCGCGACCGCGCCAACCTTCACGTCGAGATCAAGATTGGGAATGGGGGAGGATTTTGTGCTGGAGGCCGCGCCGCCGATCATCGATTTGATGAAGGTGCGGCCGTCATAGACGTCGCCGCGCATCGTCACCTTCAGGACGCCATCCGCCTCGCGATCGGCCTTGAGACTCGCCTTGTCCTCGCTGGCCATCCCGAATACCGGGAAGTTCGCTGCCACGACCTGGCTGTCGGAATCGAGCTCGACCGAGCCTTTCACCGCGACGCCCGCGCCTTCCAGCGCAATGTCGTCGATGTGCGTGTTGCCGCCCTTGTGCGCCGTCATCGTGAAGGTCGCGCGCGCGGCCTTGTCGGCGGGCTTCGACCAGCCCGGCAGCAGGTTGTCGACTTTCGCCTGGGTGAGATCGGCCTCAACCGCGAAGCGGGCGTCCTGTTCGCCCGTCGCCGGGATCTTGGCGCCGACCCGCACCGGCACGGGTCCGGTGAGCGCGCCGTTGAAATCGAAACCGAAGCGACCGCGCGCCGCATCGTCGAACACCGCCTGCAGGCGCAGCTCCGCGTCGCCGTTACCGCGCGGCTTGCGGTAATCGATGCTCGCCGGCATCCCGCCGATGCGCATCTCGCCGCGTGCTTCATAACCGTCCGTGTCGGCGGTGACGCGCAGGCTCTGCGCCTCGATCCGCTGCGCCATCATGAAGTGGTCGACCGAGAAATTGGCGATGTCCGCCGTGATGTTGTACTTGATGCTGCCTTTCGGCATATCGGGATCGATCGGCAACGTGAGCGCGACCTGCGCCGCGACGGTGCCGCGGCTCGCGCCGGGATCGAGCGGGGAGCCCGACGCTTCGCGCAACCGGTCACTGGCGAGGAACTCCGCGGCCGCCGGGACCGGGCCTTCGATGCGCATGTGTACGCGCGCGGGCGGCTTCTTGATCTGGGTGTCGGGCACCTCGAACAGGCCGTTCGCGATGGTCAGCCGGCGACCGGACGGCAGGTCGATGACGCCGCGGCCGAGACTGATCGTCACGTCGCGCCCCGACACGCGCGTGACGAGGTCGGCGTCGCGGATGGGCGGCAGATCGTCGACCGGCTGCATCACCGCGCCGCTGGTCGCGATCTCTATCGACAGGCCGTCGTCGGGCACGGGCGGCCCGCCGGTCTGGAACGTCGATAGCGGCGCGTTTGTCGCGATCTCGACGCGATCGACTGCGCCGCTGATGAGATGCGTCTCGACCCAGTTGCGCACCGGCGTATTCACGAAGACCGGCCAGACCTGCTTGAACGCCGCTGCCGTCATGTTGCGGCCAGCGACGCCGATGACGATGCGCGGGTCGGGGGTCGAGAAATCGACGTAGCCCGACGCCGCGATCGCCACGCGCTGGCCGCCGATGTTGCCTTGCTCGATCTCGAGCCGATGCTTGACGGTATCGAAGCGCCCGAGCACCGCGATGCGGTCGAGCTGGAGCGGCTTGTCGGATTCGTGCGAGGCGAGCACGATCGACCCACTCGTCAGACGGAATTTCCACGGATCGCCTGCTGCCGCCGGCGCCTGCGCCTGCGCGACCAGCGTGATCCGGTTCCCGCCCGACACGATCTGGAATGGCGCCGAGAGCGAGCGCCGGCTGCCGTTCCAGTCGAGACCGACCTCGGCCTGGTCGATCGCGAGCGTACTGTGCGGGTCCTTCTTATCCGTGATCGTGCCGGGACCGATCCACAGCTTCCCGCTCGCCATTTGCGGCGCGCCGTCGCGCGCAAGCTCGGCGCGCAGGCTCAGCGACACCGGCATGTCGGCGTCGACCTGCCCGCCGTCGATCCGCAGCGCGAGCAGCACGTCGCGCATCATGATCTTGCGCGCTTCGATGCTGACCGCGCGTCGACCTTCGCCGAGCGGCTTGACGCCGGCAAGCAGCACCCACGGATGATCGGGATTGTCCGACGAGATGCGCAGCACGACCTCGCCTGCCGCCTGGCGGGTGAGGCTCAGATTGATCTTGTCGAACGTCGATTTCTGCCCGTTGCGCTGGTCGTCGACCGTCAGGCTTCCGCTCTTGAGTCCGATCTCGCCGAGGTCGTGACCATCGAGGCCGAGCGCGCTCACGCTGTCGAGCCACGTCAGCAGCGCGCTGAGGCTGTGGAAGGTTCCACGCTCCGACGCCGCCGACGGCGCGCCCTGCAGCGGGGAGGCCGATGGCGCGGTCTGCGTCGCCATGTTCGCGATCGTACGCGTCGGGATGAGCGGGATCGGCTCGACGGAAGCGAGCATCGGTGCGTGCGCGAGCGGCTGCTTGTCGGCGCCCGTGAACACCTTCACGTCGCCGTTCGGCTCGACGCGCAAGGAGAGCGCTGCGCCGACCAGGTTGAGGCTCTCGGCGCGCGGATGGCCGCTCAGCATGCTGAAGCTTGCGAGGCCGACTTCGGCGCGCGGCGCATTGGCGACGACGGCCCCGTCGCTGTCGCGCACCACGATGTCGCGGATGCGTAGCGCCGCGCGGCCGTTCTCGTCCCGCTCGAGCACGGTGCCGCCAACCTGGACGTTGTAACGGCTGCCCAGGTTCTCCTTGATCGCGGCCGCAAGCCAGCCGGTTGCGAAATCGAGCGCGATCGGCCCCGATGAAAGGCGGTACCACAGGGCGCCGAGCGCGAGGCCGATCACCACGGCAACGGTCCCGAGCCCCGCGAGCGCGAACCGGGCGCGACGGCCGAGTTTCAGTCGCGTGTTGCGCGGCTTGCGTGCTGAATCGCGCTGCGTGGTGGCAGCAACTTCGCGGTCGGAAGAATCAACGGGAGAATCGGCTTGCGCCTTGGCGGCCTGTGCGCGCCGATGCGACAGCAGGCTCTCCTCCAAGCCGCGCAACGCCGCAAGCTTTGGACTAAGATTCCTATCCCTCATGCCGGATCAGGCATCCCCCGCCCGTCTGCCGCAACCACGATCCCGTAGGTCGAGGCGTATCCCCATTCCGAGCCAAGGATCTCCCGTAACCCCTTGACTCATCGGCGCCCCTCCCCAAACCGTGAGGCTGTCCCGTTAGGATGACCGTGCGAACAAGTCGAAAGGAAGGCACATGCCCGCCAAACTCGACCCCGGCAGCAAGGCACCGGCTTTCAGTCTGCCGCGCGACGGGGGCGGAACTGTCTCGCTGGCCGATTTCAGGGGCAAAATTTGGTCCTCTACTTCTATCCGCGGGCCGATACGCCCGGTTGTACGGTCGAATCCCGGGCTTTTTCGGAGCTCTCCGCCGCCTTCGCCAAGACCGGGGCCGCTGTCCTCGGCGTTTCCGCCGATCCCGTGAAGGCACAGGATGCCTTCAAGGCCAAGCATGGCCTCACCATACCGCTCGCCTCCGACGAGACCCACGGCATGCTCCTCGCGTATGGGGTGTGGGGCGAAAAATCCATGTACGGGAAGAAGTTCATGGGGATAACCCGGACGACTTTTCTCATCGGCCGCGACGGGCGCATTGCCCACATCTGGCCCAAGGTGAAGGTCGCAGGTCATGCCGACGAAGTGCTGGCGGCCGCCAAGGAGCTGTAACGGCGCGGAGCGCTTCATCTCGGTCCGAATCTCGCCCCGACTCATCGAGCCTGAGAAGCGCGCCGCGCACGCTGATGCACCCGGCCGTTCGCTGAAAATCGTTTGAACGCCCGCAGTTGGCCATGCGGATTCGTAGCCCGCGAGCGTTAGCGGAACATTAACCATGCTGCGACCAAATTCACGCGCATCAGCGCCGGGGCATCCCTGGGACCGGCGCGGGAGCGTCGATGTCCGAGCGAACTTCGTACCATCAGCGTACCGGCGCCCGACCCGGCGCTCCCGTCGACGCCGATCACGGTCATCCCCCTCACCAGCAGCGGCAAGCCGCCCACGCGCAGCAGCCGGCACGGCCTGCGCCGGTTCACGCCAATCGCTACGCGTTCACGCCGCCAAATTCGCTGCGCACCGCGGCTCGCCGTGACGCCGAGGGTGAGCCGCGCGGCTACACGTTCGGTCATGGCGGCCGACAGGTGCGTCTCGGACCGGTGGCATTCTGGATTTGCGTCGGCACGCTCGTGATCATGGCCGGCTGGTCGACGGTCACGGCGACTTATTTTGCTTTCCATGACGACGTGCTGGCGCGGCTGATGGCGCGACAAGCCGCGATGCAGTCCGCCTACGAGGACCGCATCTCGGACATGCGCGCGCAGGTCGATCGCGTCACCAGCCGGCAGCTGCTCGATCAGGAGCAGTTCGAGCAGCGCCTGATGCAGGTCGCGAGACGGCAGCAGGCGCTCGAGGCCCGCACGTCCTCGCTCGGCACGCTCGCGGATCCAGCCATCACGGGCGCGGTCCGGCCGCGCACACGCGGTCTTGCGCCGCAAGAACCCGCCGGGCCGCTCAAGCCGTCCCCGATCAACGACACGACGACGATGCCCGCCGTGCCGGTCGAGCACGATTCATTGCTGATGAATGGCGGCGTCACGGGCGCCCTCGCCCGTATCGCCGCATCGCTTAATCGAGTCGAGGCTGCGCAGACCGCCTCGCTCGACGCGCTGGGCGCGACCTATGACAGCAAGGTCCGGCGCATGCGCGGCGTCTTTGCCGAACTCGGCATCAAGGCATCGGCACAGGCCGGCGCCGAGCCGCTCGGCGGGCCGTTCGTGCCCTATCAGCTCGCCTCCGGCGCCAACGCGTTCGAGCGCCAGGTCCATCGCGTCAACCTCGAACGCGCGCAGGCCGATCAGCTTGCCCGCGAAGTGGCCGCCCTGCCGATCCGCAAGCCGGTGCCGGGCGAACTCGACGCCACGTCCGGCTTCGGCGTGCGCATCGACCCGTTCCTCAACCGGCCCGCCATGCACACCGGGATCGATTTCCGCGGCACGGTCGGCGAGCCGGTGCACGCCACGGCCGCCGGCACCGTCACGGTCGCGGGCTGGAGCGGCGGCTACGGTCGCATGGTCGAGGTCGACCACGGCAACGGCCTCGCGACCCGCTACGGCCACTTGTCGGCGATCGAGGTCAAGATCGGGCAGGCGATCAAGATCGGTCAGGTCGTCGGCCGCCTGGGCTCGACCGGCCGCTCGACCGGCCCCCACTTGCACTACGAGACGCGCATCAACGGGGAAGCCGTCGATCCAAACCGGTTTCTGCGTGCCGGCGTACGGATGGGCATGATCCAGTAGGCGGCGCGCCCGCACGCCTCCATTTTTCATTTTGGCTTGTTATTCCTGCCGCGTTCGGCTTCGAGCTCGTGCGCCTCGGCCGCCGTCAGATCACGCGCTTGCCCGTAGCCGGTTTGTCCCGGACCGACGCTCGAAATGCCGATGACCTGTATCTTCGGATCGTCGCTGCCGAGCCCGAGCTCGTCGAGGAAGATGTAGGCGCGATTTCCGGCCGCGCAGGTGAGCGCGGCCCAATCATCCTCGACGAACTGGTCGTCGGGAACGCTCTCCACATGTTCGAAAAGATCCTGCCCGGCCGTATATTGCTTGCCCGCGATACGCACCTCGAAAGAGCCCTCGGCGTCGTTGCGCAGGTACTCGATGAGGTCGCCCTTCCTGAGAGGCATCTTGGCGCGGGCATCGCCGCCGAGATCTTCGAAGATGAAGGGCGCTTTGGCGATCAGGCGCACGACCTTGGTGGCAGACAGGAACGCGATCTTGCTCGCCGCCGCGCGGCGCCGGTTCCACGGATGAACGACGGCGAGATACGGCAGCCTGCACGCGACGTCGCGCGGCGCCGCCTTGTCCATTGTTCGGCGCGCCTGCACCACCGTGTCGGGCCGGGTCACCGAAAAGCCGCTCGGATACTCGCCGCTCCAGAACGCCGAGACGTACCACGAGCTGTCGTATCCGTTTGGTGGCGCAGCCGTCTGGCCGAAGCCGCTCGAGGCGGACATGAGCGCTGTCCATCCAACGAGCACGGACCACCACGATCTGCGCACGGCCGCCCCCTTTCCCGGCGCGGCCGCCTGCCGGCTCGCGCTATTCCACGTCCTCGATGTCGGTCGGTCCCGTCCCGAACGCCTTCTGCGCCAGCGTTGCCTGCATGAACTCGTCGAGGTCGCCGTCGAGCACGCCGCCGGTGTTCGAGGTGGACACGCCGGTGCGCAGGTCCTTCACCATCTGGTAGGGCTGCAGCACGTACGAGCGGATCTGATGGCCCCAGCCGATGTCCGTCTTGGCGGCCTGCTCGGCGGCGGCCTTCTCCTCGCGCTTCTTGAGCTCGCGCTCGTAGAGCCGGGCACGCAGCATCTTCCAAGCGGCCGCCCGGTTCTTGTGCTGCGAGCGCTCCGCCTGCACGACCACCGCGAGGCCGGTCGGGATATGGGTCAGGCGCACCGCCGACTCGGTTTTGTTCACGTGCTGTCCGCCGGCGCCGCCCGAGCGCATCGTGTCGGTGCGCACATCGGATTCCTTGATGTCGATGACGATGCGGTCGTCGATCACCGGAAAGATGCCGACCTTCGCGAACGAGGTGTGGCGCCGCGCGTTCGAGTCGAACGGCGAGATGCGCACCAGACGGTGCACGCCGTCCTCCGACTTGAGCCAGCCGAAGGCGTTCTTGCCCTTGATCTCGATGGTCGCCGACTTGATGCCGGCCTCTTCGCCCGCCGTCTCCTCGAGATAGTCGACCTTGTAGCCGTGCTGCTCGGCCCAGCGCGTGTACATGCGCAGCAGCATCGCGGCCCAGTCCTGGCTCTCGGTGCCGCCGGCGCCGGCGTGCACCTCGAGATAGCTGTCGTTGCCGTCCGCCTCGCCGGACAGCAGGGCCTCGAGCTCGCGGCGCGCGACCTCCTTGCGCAGCTCCTTGAGCGCACCCTCGGCCTCGGTGACGACGCCGGCGTCCTTCTCGCTCTCTCCGAGCCCGATCATCTCGATATTGTCGGCCAGGTCGCGCTCGATGCGGGCGAGCGCGGCGAGCTGGTCATCGAGCGAGGTGCGCTCCTGCATCAGGCGCTGCGCCTTCTGCGGATCGTCCCAGAGTTTCGGATCTTCGGCGAGCTTGTTCAGCTCGGCGAGCCGCGCGCGCGCCTTGTCGACGTCAAAGATGCCTCCTCAGCAGCCCGATGGACTGCTTGATCTCTTCGACCAGCTTCTCGATTTCCGCGCGCATTTTTCAGTCCGATGGCCGCGAATCCGGTTCGACGCAGCGCGCCGGGATGTAGCCGCTTCACCGCATCGACGCAACCGAGCACGCGCCGCCGCTCATCTGCCGGTTCCACAGACCGCTGTGGGGCGATAAGCTCGCGGACATGAAGATTTATTTTGCCGGGCCGCTCTTCACCGTCGCGGAGCGCGATTTCAATACGCGGATCGCGGCGCTTTTGCGCGACGCCGGACACGTGGTCTGGCTGCCCCAGGAGTCCGAGCAAAGACTGATGTCGGCAAAGCAGGTCTTCGAGAAGGATGTCGAGGGGGTCGATTGGGCGGAGGTCGTGGTCGCCAACATGGATGGCCCGGATCCCGATTCCGGTACGTGCTGGGAGTGCGGTTACGCCTATCGCAAGAAACCGATCATCCTCTTCCGCACCGATTTCCGCGCCGCCCACGAGTCGGGCAAGTCCGCGTTCAACCTCATGCTCACCGAGTCCGCCGCGCGCTATCTCGATCTTGCGTACAAGGACCGGGAGAACCTCGTGACGGCGGATGTGCCGTTTGTCGCCGCGGCGCTGATTGCAGCGTTGGCGAAACTCGCGGACGCCGATGTGGATCGCGATACGTGACGCATAGGCCGGCGAACCGCTCGCCGCCGTTACACGGGGGCTCGGGCCCGCAGACCGCGGATATAGCCCCAAACGTCGGCGAACAGGAATCCAACATAGGCAACCGCGAGCCACCGTACTTGCCAGATCGTCGTGTTGAAGCAGGACGATATCAACATCGTGATGATAAGTTGGGCAACGTCGAGCACCGGCCATAGGTAGTAAGCGCGCCGGCCCGGCCATTCGCGATCGCGGTCGTTCCCGGCCCAGCGTCCCGCAGCCCACCTGCACGGAATATCGACCAGCGCCCAGGCAAAGCCGCAGAGCAAAAAAATCTCGCTTCCGAAGGTGAAGCCGGCGAAATCGAATTCGGGACGGATCACCATCCCAGGCAACATCGGAGGGTTCACGGTCCTCGCAATCGCCAGAATCACGATGCCGAAGATCACAAGGAAAGCGAGATCCTTCAAGAGAACGAGAGTCGACCGCGAAGGCTGGAAACGCGGCGGCAGCACCGGCGGTGCAGGATTAGGAGCGCCGATACGCTTTACATACGTATCATTGAGATGGATCGCGCTGCCGATCACATAGCGCAGCAGCAGCGAAAGCAGTGCGATGAGTCCCCAAAATTCCACGGTCGACCACGCGGATCCGAAGAAGTGCCACAGCGCTCCCCCGAAGTGACCCAGCGCGTCGAGGAGCGATGAGCTGGGAAGCTCGGCCGGCAATCTGAGGTGCTCCGCAACCGCATCGACCGCCTTGCCGATAGTGAAACCGGTGAAGACCGTGAAGGTGGCGAGAACGACCCCCACCGTCTTCTCGAAATCGGGCGCCCGGTGCGTCGGCCACCAGCGCAGCCACCACGGATCGGGATCATTTGCCGGCGCTGGCTGGCCAGCCAACACGGCTTGGGCCGCTGCTGTTGCTCGCGCCGCTGCGCGGGCCGCGGCTTCTGCCTGAGCTGCCGCTTGAGCGGCTTCCTCTGCCCGAGCCGTTTCTTCAGCCACTGTCGGTGCAGCGGCGGCGCCTCGCGCCGCCATCGTCGCTTCGGCCGCTGCCTGGGCCACTTCCGCGGCTCGCGCGACAACCGCTTGAACTGCTGCTTGGGCTGCTGTCGTCGCCTCGCCTGCTATCCTTGCTTGGGTCGCGCTGTCCGCTTGCACCGCTCGCGCCGCCGCAGCGGCCTCGTACGCCAATTCAGCCGCACGGGCTCCTGACGCGGCAGCATCCGCCACAGTCGGCATAGCGACGCCCCTCCCTCGCGTGTGCTGCCGTTGCATTGGCGTGGCGTTCTTTGGATCACGCCTCCGGTGCAGCATTCACCTGAAATGTCGCATGAACTTATCAGGCCAGGGACGTGGCGACAACCATTGCGCGCACTTCGTCGTGGTAATTATCAGGGCCGGCTCGGCGCAATTGTCGCGTTTCTTCGCCGCAACTGACACAGCGGGCGGCGCCGATGCCGCCGACCTGGACGATTGCGTCGCATGACGGCGGCTCCCTACAATGCGCTCATGAGCGAAGCGCCCCATGCATCGATGAGCGAAACACCCAACCGTCCACCCGGACTCTCCCGGGATCCGGTCCCCGACTGGCTGATCGGTACCTGGCGCCTCGTCTCGGTCGCGCGGCACGATCTCGCGACCGGCGCCAAGGCCGATTACATCGGCCCGGATCCGGTGGGCTACATCAACTATTCCGCCGATCGTCGCATGATGGTGGTGATCGCCCGCAGCGGCCGCAAGAAGCCCGCCGGCGCGGCAGCGACCGCGGCGGAAGCCGATGCACTCATGAAAAGCTTCGTGAGCTATGCCGGGACCTACTCGATCCGCGGCAACGAGATCACCCATCACGTCCAGGCATCATGGAACGAAAGCTGGCGCGGCACCGACCAGACGCGGCTTTGGCGCTACGACGGCGCGCGGCTCCATCTCGACACGCCGCCCTCACCCGATCCGGTCGACGGCACGGTCAGCGTGCGCAGCATGGTGTGGGAACGGCCGGCGTGAAGTCTGCTGTGTGGCGCATGTCTTTGCCGCCGAACCGATAGTCC
Source organism: Xanthobacteraceae bacterium (assembly GCA_036491235.1). GTDB lineage: Bacteria > Pseudomonadota > Alphaproteobacteria > Rhizobiales > Xanthobacteraceae > JAVDCA01. The sequence goes on from DASXCK010000509.1 coordinate 15,757, forward strand.
CCCCGGACCAAGTCCGGGCAGGCTTTCGCCGGAACATGCGCCGGCGCCTCACGTGCCTTCGTCAGTACAATCCGCCGGTCCCCGCGCGCACGGCGCGATCGGCATCCTGCGTCGGCACGATCGTGCCGTTCTCGGTGCCCATGCTGACGATCGCCGGATTGTCGGGCGGCGCGGTGCCGGGCTTGAAGCCTTCGAGGAGCGAGGGCCCGCCGCCGGTCGCGCGCTGTCCGGTCTTCGGATCGACACGGATGAGCTTGATGCCCGGCGGCACGCGGAACGGCACGGCCGCCTGGTCGGCGAGCGCCGACATGTAGAACTCGCGCGCAATCGGCGCCGCGAGATGCCCGCCGGTCGCGTCGCGGCCGAGATGGCGCGGCTTGTCGTAGCCCATGTAGATGCCCACCGCGAGGTTGGGCGTGAACGACATGAACCACGCGTCCTTCTCGTCGTTGGTCGTGCCGGTCTTGCCGGCGATCGGCCTGCCGACGTCGTGCACCACATAGCCGGTGCCGCGCTGGACCACGCCCTCCATCATCGAGGTGATCTGGTAGGCGGTCATCGGATCGAGCACCACCTCGTCATGCTGATTGATCAGGGTCGGCTCCGCCTGATTGTCCCATTTCTTCGCGTCGCAGCCGACACATTCGCGCTGGTCATGGCGGTAGATGGTCTTGCCAAAACGGTCCTGGATGCGGTCGATCAACGTCGGCGTGATCTTGTGGCCGCCGTTGGCGATCATCGAATAGGCCGCGGTCATGCGCAGCACCGTCGTCTCGCCGGCACCGAGGGCGAACGAGAGGTAGGGCGGCAGACCGTCAGGGTAGACGCCGAACCTCTTGGCATACTCGTTGATCATCGGCATGCCGATGTCTTGCGCGAGGCGCACCGTCATCACGTTGCGCGAATGCTCGAGGCCGAAGCGCAGCGTCGAGGGTCCGTAGAACTTGCGCTCGTAGTTTTCCGGCTCCCACGCCGCCTGGCCCGGGCCCTGCTCGATCGACAGCGGCGCGTCGAGGACGATGCTCGAGGGCGTGTAGCCGTTGTCGAGGGCGGCCGCGTAGACGAACGGCTTGAACGACGAGCCTGGCTGCCGCATCGCCTGCGTGGCGCGGTCGAACTGGCTCTGGTCGTAGGAGAAGCCGCCGACGAGCGCGAGCACGCGGCCGGTGCGCGGATCCATCACGACCATGGCGCCCGATACCTCGGGCAGCTGGCGCAGGCGGAACTGACCATCCCTGTTGGGCAGCGCGTCGACATAGACGACGTCGCCGGGGTTGAGCACCTGCGAGACTTTCACCGGCACCTTGCCGCGCAAGGGTCCGGCCGCGGCCTTGGCCCATTTCACGCCTTCGAGCGGGACGATGCCGACGGTGCGCTCGCGCATGACGGCGCCGCCTGGCTCGCGTCCGGGCTGGAAGCCGATGCGAGCCGCCTGGTCGCTCGTCTCCAGCACCACCGCGAGCTTCCAGCCGATGTCGGCGAGCGCCTTCACGTCGGCAAGCTTCACGCCCCAATCGCTCGAAATGTCGATCTTGGTGACAGGCCCGCGATAGCCCTGCTGCTCGTCGTATTTGATGAGGCCGTCCATGAGCGCCTTGCGCGCCATGCCCTGCAGCTTCGGGTCGAGCGTCGTGCGCACCGACAGGCCCCCCTCGTAGAGGCCCTTGTCGCCGTACTTATCCAAGATCTCCCGCCGCACATCCTCGGCAAAATACTCGGCCGCGTAGGCCTGCGCGCCGGTCGGCCGGGTGACGACCTTGAGCGGCTCCTTCTTCGCCTGATCGCCCTGCTGCGCCGTGATGTAGCCGTTCTCGACCATGCGATCGATGACGTAGTTGCGGCGATCGACCGCGCGGTCGTGATTGCGGAACGGCTGGAGCAGCGCCGGGCCCTTCGGCAGCGCCGCGAGGTAGGCGGCCTCCGCGATGGTGAGCTCGTTCACGGACTTGTCGAAATAAAGCAGCGATGCCGCCGCCACCCCGTAGGCGCCGAGCCCGAGATAGATTTCGTTGAGGTAGAGCTCGAGGATCTTGTCCTTCGAATAGGTGCGCTCGATCTTGAGCGCGAGCAGCGCCTCCTTGATTTTGCGCTGGAACGATACCTCGTTGGTCAGGAGGAAGTTCTTGGCGACCTGCTGAGTGATCGTGGAGGCGCCCTGCGGCCGCCGGTTGCTGCCGAAATTCTCGACGTAGAGCATGCCGGCGCGGACGATGCCGCTGAAATCGAGACCGCGGTGCTCCCAGAAGTTTTTATCCTCCGCCGACACGAAGGCGTTGATCAGGAGCTTGGGCACCGCCTGGATCGGAAGGTAGAGGCGGCGCTCGTGCGCATACTCGGCGAGCAGCTCTCCGTCGGCCGCGTGCACCCGCGTCATCACGGGCGGCTGATAGTCCTGCAGCGCCGAGTAGTCCGGCAGGTCCTTCGAGAAATGCCACACCAGCCCGGCGGCCGCACCAACGCCGACGAGGAAAACGATCGTCCCGAACGCAAACAAAAAACCGAAGAAGCGAAGCAGCAGCCTCATCGCGTGCCTTCCCTCAACCCCACGCCGGCGACAACTGCCTGCGCCCGAAGAGGCCGAGCTCATGGCCTACCCGTGCCGATACCGCCTTGTCTCGGACCATGCCCCTGGCCCCACCGCAGACGCGGCTGGAACCCATGCGACGCACCCCCATCTGGTCGCGCCCCTTTATGTTGAAACTGAGGCTTCGCGCCTACGCATGCGCCCACTCGGCTCAGCGCGCCGTGCCGCCGGCGAGCCGAGTCGTGAAATAGCTGTTCACGGCCTTCACGATCGCATCTCCGGCGTGCGCGCGCCAGCTCTCCGACATCAGTTCCTTCAGATCCTGCCGGTTCGACACGTAGCCGAGCTCGATCAGTACGGAAGGCACGTCGGGCGCCTTCAGCACTTTGAAGCCCGCCGACTTGAGCGGATGCTTGTGCAGCCGCGCCGCATTGCGCAGCGCGCCCACCACGTCCTTGGCGAACTGAAGCGAGAACGTCTTGGTCTCGCGCCGCGCGAGATCGATCAGAATGCCGGCGATGTCGTCAGGCTCGCTCGACAGATCGACCCCCGAGATCACGTCGGCGCGGTTCTCGGCTTCGGCGAGCCGGCCGGCCTCGGCGTCGGACGCGTGATCGGACAGCGTATAGACCGTCGCGCCTTCCGCTTCGCCCTCGCCGCGCGCGAGCGCATCGCAGTGAATCGAGATGAAGAGCTGCGCGTTGCGCGCGCGTGCAAAACGCACCCGGTCGACAAGCGGCACGAAGCTGTCGTCCGAGCGCGTCATCATCACGCGGTACTTGCCGGTTTTCTCCAGCTTCTCGCGCAACATGGCCGCAAAATCGAGCACCAGCGTCTTTTCCGCCTCGCCGTTGCCGGAGGCGCGCGTGCCGCTGTCGATCCCGCCGTGCCCGGGATCGAGCACGATGACGGGGCGCGGATCATCGCCGTCGGTCGTCCCCTTCAGTTCGCTGGCCTTATCGCCGGGCGGCTTCTCGGCCCGCTTCGGGCGCGCGACCCGATTGTCGACCGCCTCGGCACGCAAAAACGCCTCGCGGCCGACCGGAACGAGGTCGAGCACGAGGCGCGCCGGCTGGTTGCCGGTCGCATCGAGCACGAAAGCCTTGTCGACCCGCACCGGGCCGGTCGTGTCGAGGACCATGCGCGACCCGCCCGGCATCATGAGGCCATAGCGGAAGGCCTTGACGAGGCCCCGCCCATGCTCGCCCGCATGAGCGGGAAACTGAAAATTGACCTGCGGCAGGTCGATCACCACCCGGTAGGGATCGGCAAGCGTGAACGGTCGGATATCGATCTTGCGGCTCAGATCGACGACAAAGCGGGTTTCCTTGCCATCGCCGCCGACGCGTACGTCGGTCGCTACCGGGAAATCGCCGCTCTCCGTCGCAGCCGCCGGGGTTTGCGCAACCGCCGGAGCGAGCCCGGCCAACATGAGGCCGAGCGCGGCCCCCATGATGCTGGTCACGCCTCTTTGCACCGAATCTCAGGCCCCTTCTGGTCCCCGCGGCCCCTCATACTCCAATAGGCCGGTGTGGTTAACCGAATCTTGCCGCGAGGTGTGGCGTGTCCCGTCCACGCCACCGTTCCACACGCCGCTGGACACGGCCCGGGCGCATGCCTAATTTGCCTTATCCTGCAATATGATGGCGCAAATGCGCACGCTTGGCTTGCCAAGCCGCCTGCGACCGCCCTATGTAAGGGCTGCTGGCGATTCAGGACTTCCGGTTCTGCCGCGTTCAGGCATCCGGCACGCTTGAGCCACGACCCCGCAGGAAAAGCCGCAGGAGGCGGCGCGTGGCGGATGGTCGGCTGCAGCCGATGCCTTATTTCGAAGGATGACCGGAATGCGTCCGCGGCCACCCAGGCCGCGCTCGCGAGAAGATCACCGGCACAACA
>DASXCK010000510.1:0-3169 GCA_036491235.1 Xanthobacteraceae bacterium
GGTGCGGCGGATTTCCTCGTCGCGGCCGATCACCGGATCGATCTTGCCGTCGCGCGCCGCCTGGGTGAGGTCGCGGGCATATTTCTTGAGCGCGTCATAGGCGTTTTCCGCCGACGCGCTGTCGGCGGTGCGCCCCTTGCGCAGCTCGTTGATCGCCGCATTGAGCGTCTGCGCGTTGACGCCGGCGCGGGCGAGGATCTTTCCCGCCTCGTTGTCCTTCTCGATCGCCAGCGCCAGCAGCAACCGCTCGACCGTGACGAAGCTATCGCCCGCCTTCTCGGCAACCTTCTCGGCCGCGTCGAAGACACGGGCAAGCGCCGGGTCGATATAGACTTGGCCAGCCCCACCGCCGGAGACCTTCGGCCGCTTGGCGAGCGCGGCCTCGACGGCGCTCAGCGCCTCGCGCGAGCGGCCGCCGGAGCGGTCGATCAGCCCGGCCGCCAGGCCTTCGGAATCGTCAAGCAGGACCTTGAGCAGATGCTCGGGGGCGAACTGCTGGTGCCCCTCGCGCAACGCCAGCGACTGCGCCGACTGCACGAAACCGCGTGCGCGGTCGGTGTACTTCTCGAAATTCATGAATTTCTCCTCGCCTGTTCCGAACGCCCAGGGTGGCGCGGTCGGGACATCGTTGACGCAACACTTTTGGCCGGCCTCGACGGGCGTCGGAAACCGGCCGCCTTCAGCGGACCCATCAGGCATCCGCCACGGGAGATGTGGGGTGCCGGCACCGCGGCGTGAAGAGGAAACGTCTATCCGATGGTTAAAATCCAGGCCAAGCCCGGGAGAAGCAGGAGGACAGCGGGTGGGTCCGGCCGGGTCGAAATTTACCGCCGGAAGCCCGGACAATCGGCCCGCAAAAGCGAACAGGCCGCCCCGACGGCGGCCCGTTCCCCGATACGGCGGCCCGAACCACTGGCGCCGCGACTACCCGGTGTCACACATGGGCTGGGCGCTCGACCCGGGCCCGCCATGACGAATTCCTCACGCCGCCGCCTTGATACCTTCCGCCTCGATCAGGGCGGCCAGACGCTTGCGGGCGTAGAACATGCGGGTCTTCACCGTATTCTCCGGGATGCCGAGGATCTCGACGATCTCCTTGATCGACTTCTCCTGGTAGTAGACGAGATCGATGATCTCGGCGTGCTCGGGCGACAGTGCCTGCAGGCAGCGGCGGACGATCGCTCCGCGGTCCTTGCGGCCGAGATCGGCCTCGGGGTCGCCGGACGGATCGACGACGTTCTGTGCCGTCTCGCAGTCGATCGACTCGGTCGGCCGGCGGTTCGCGGCGGTGAGCGCCTTGTGGCGGGCGATGCCGAGCAGCCAGGTCGACGGCGTCGAGCGGCCCTCGAAGCGGTTGGCGTGCTGCCACGCGTCGATGAAGGTCTCGCTCACCACGTCCTCGGCGAGCGCCGCATCGCGCACGATGCGCAGCGCGAAGCGGTAGACCTTGAGCTGATGGCGTGCGAACAGCGCGCGCATCGCAAGCTTGTTGCCGCCGGCGATCTGCTTGATCAGGGCCTCATCCGCAATTCGAGCGTCGCGGCGGGCGGAACTCGTCGAGATTGGATCGGTCATCGGAGAGGTCTCCTCACCGGAGCGACCGGAAACGCGTGTCGCTCTCATGGCTCGGAGGCTACCGGCGGCCTGTTTCGCCGCGATTTCACGGGAAGCGCTTTTTTGTATCGTCCGTATCGTAACGTCAGTGTTGCGGCGGGAGGTCAATCGCCCGGTTTGCCCCGGTCCCGGTACGGGCTTTCGCAGGGGCCGCGGGCGGGCCACGATACAAACGATACAAATTCGCCGCCCGGCGAAACACCAACGATACGAAGGCCCGGCATAACCGGTGTGGAGCGTCTTGATGGTAACGCGCGCCTCTTCGTCCAGTCCGAGCGTACGTCGCGCGCCTCCGGGCGCCGCGCCGGCAGGGCTCGCAGCGTCGGAAGAGCGCTACCTGCTGGCGCTGCAGTCGCTCAACTACGGCGTCTACGACTGGGACATCGAAGACGGCACCATCTACTACTCGCCCGATCTGCGGATCATGCTCGGCCTGAGCGAGGCCGAGCTCGCATCGCCCGCCGACTGGATGGCGCGCATGCATCCGGACGACATGCCGCTCTACCGGCATAAGCTCGCCGAGCACCTCAAGGGCATGACCGCGCGTTTCGAGTGCGATACGCGCTATCGCAGCGGCGACGGAACCTGGCGCTGGGCGCGCCAGAGCGGCGTCGCGCAACACCGTGCCGACGGCCGCGCGATCCGCCTGGTCGGCGCGACCGGCGACGTGACCGAGATCAAGAACCACGAACGCGAAGCGGTCGCGGCCGCGGCCGCGCACCGCGCGGCGCTCACCCTCGGCCACGGCCGCAGCGGCGGCGAGGAGCGCTACACGCTGGCGCTGCAGGCGATCGGCGAGAACGTGTACGACTGGGACCTCTCGACCGGCACGCTCTATCTCTCGCCGACGCTGCTCGCGATGCTGGGCCTGCCGGCCGACGCCAAGCTCGAGCAATGGGCCGACCTCATCCATCCGGACGACCGGCCCTATCATCGCAGCATGCTGCTCGCGCTGTTCAAGGGCGACATTGCCCGCCTCGACTGCGAATTTCGCTACGCCATGCCGGACGGCACGGTGCGCTGGGCGCGCCAGCACGGCATCGTGCTGCGCCGGGCGGACGGACGCGTCCGTCGCATGGTCGGCGCGACCGGCGACATCACGCTGATCCGCCAGCGCGCGCTGGAGCTGGAGCGCGCCAAGGCGGAAGCGGCGGCTGCCTGGCGCGACAACGAGCGTACGCGGGAAGTCATGGCCGTGATGCTCGACAACATGTCGCACGGCGTCGCGATGTTCGACGGTGCGACGAGGGTCGCGGCGCGCAACCGGCGCTTCGAGGAGATGCTCGACCTGCCGGCGTCGTTCTTCGCCGGCGCGCCGACTTATTCCGACCTGATCCACTACCTGGCGCGGCGCGGCGAATACGGCGACATCGACGTCGACCGCTTCGTCGACGAGGTCGTCGCCAGAAGCAGCCAGCACTACAGCACGGAGCGCACGCGGCCCGACGGCACCGTGCTGGAGATCCGCCACAACCCGCTGCCGGGCGGCGGCTTCGTCTCGATCTACAGCGACATCACCGAGCGCAAGCGCTACGAGGCGCAGATCGAGGCCACC